>NZ_JAKGCV010000425.1 GCF_021556455.1 Streptomyces fuscigenes
GCGGGCGCGGGCGGTGCCGGGCGGGGCCGCGGGCCCCGGGCGGTGCGGGCGGTGCGGGTGGGGCGGGTGCGGGCGTCAACAGGGCAGGTCCGCCCCGGGGACGCGGAGGCGACCGGGTCTCCCCCCGGCGCGGGACGACGCGATACCGTGGCGTCCCTTCTCCCCTGGGACATGATCCGCAAGGCCGCCCTGGAGGTTCCGTGGTACAGGCGTACATCCTCATTCAGACCGAGGCGGGCAGGGCGACGGCCGTCGCCGAGGCCGTCTCCTCCTTCGACGGCGTGATCCGGGCGGAGGACGTCACCGGACCGTACGACGTGATCGTGCGCGCGCAGGCGGACACGGTGGACGAGCTGGGCCGCATGGTGGTCGCGAAGATCCAGCGGGTGGACGGCATCACCCGTACTCTGACCTGTCCGGTCGTGCATCTGTAGCCCCGTCTAGTCTTGGCCGGTGACACCTCTCCACCGAAGGCGCCCCGGGCGCAGGCTACCGGGCCCCCTCCTCGCGTCGTTGCCCGCCGTCGCCCTGCTGGGCGTGGCGGGGTGTGCCGGGTCGGGCTCGGCGCCCGAGGTGGCCGTCCCGAAGCCGCCGCCGGACCAGGTGGCCGTGTGCAGGGCCCTGCACGGGCGGCTGCCGCAGAAGGTGGCCGGGCAGGGCAGGCAGGGCACACGGCCGAGTTCGGAGCTGACGGCCGCGTGGGGCTCGGGGGACGCGTCGATCGTGCTGCGCTGCGGGGTCCCGCGGCCGAAGGCGATGAGCGATCCCCGTTCCGACGCGGTCGACGCGAACGGGGTGAACTGGCTCGTGCAGCAGTCGTCGTCCGGTCAGACCTTCACGACCACGTACCGCAGCGCGTACGTGCAGGTGACGATGGGCACGAAGTTCGCCCAGGACGGCACGCCGATCGCGCAGTTCGCCGAAGCGGTGAAGAAGTCCGACCCGTCGACCCTGTAGCCGCGCGCCCGCACCCGCACGCCCGTGCGGCGCGGCCCCGCACGGCCTGGCGTCGGCAGCCGCCCGGCTCCCGGGAGCCTGGCGCGCGGCCGGCCGATGCCGGGGGCCACGGACGGCGCGCGCCCGGGGCCCCCTTCGTCCGTTCCCGGACACGTTCCCGGACCCGTGCCCGGCGTCCGGGGCGGGCGCTCCGGCTCAGCGCAGGCCGGTCGAGCGCCGCAGCGCCGCCTCGATCAGCAGGTCCACCAGCTCCGGATAGCCGACGCCGGTCTCCTGCCACATGCGCGGGAACATGGAGATGGGCGTGAAGCCCGGCATGGTGTTGATCTCGTTGATGACGAACTCGCCGTCGTCGGTGAGGAAGAAGTCGGCCCGCACCAGGCCCTCGCACGACGCGGCCTCGAACGCCTCGACGGCGAGCCGGCGCACCTCGGCGGTCGCCTCCTCGCCGAGCGGCGCGGGGACGATGCCGGAGGCCGAGTCGATGTACTTCGCCTCGAAGTCGTAGAAGTCGTGCGCGGTGACCGGGGGGATCTCGGCCGGCAGGCTCGCCCTCGGCCCGTCCTCGAACTCCAGCACGCCGCACTCGATCTCGCGGCCCCGCACCAGGGCCTCCACCAGCACCTTGGGGTCGTGGCGGCGGGCCTCGGCCAGCGCGTCGTCGAGGCCCTCGAAGCCGTCGACCTTGCTGATGCCGACCGAGGAGCCGCCGCGGGCGGGCTTCACGAACAGCGGCCAGCCGTGCTCGGAGGCGAAGTCCACGATCCGCCGGCGTGCCGCGGCACCGTCGTCGCCGCGCTCCCACTCGCGCGGCCTGATCACCATGTAGGGGCCCACCGCGAGCCCGAACGAGGTGAACACCCGCTTCATGTACTCCTTGTCCTGGCCGACCGCGGAGGCGAGCACGCCCGCGCCGACGTAGGGCACGCCCGCGAGTTCCAGCAGCCCCTGGAGGGTGCCGTCCTCGCCGTAGGGGCCGTGCAGGACGGGGAAGACGACGTCGACCTCGCCGAGGGCCTTGGGCACGGAGCCGGGCTCGCTGTAGACCACCTCGCGGTTGCCGGGCGCGACGGACAGCACCACGTCGCCGTCGGTGCACTCGGCGATCTGCTCGACGCTCGGCAGCGAACGGTCCGCGATGGCCATCCGCTCGGGGTCGTCGGCGGTCAGCGCCCAGCGCCCGTCGCCGGTGATGCCGATGGGCAGGACGTCGTAGGCGTCGCGGTCGATCGCGGCGAGGACGGCCCCCGCGGTGACGACGGAGATGCCGTGCTCGGAGCTGCGGCCCCCGAACACGACGGCGACGCGCGGCTTGCGGGAGCGCCGCTCAGGGTTCTGGGAGGTGTTCAGGTCGCTCATATCGCGATGAGGGTACCCGCACACACCGCTCCTGCCTGCGGCCGAGTGCCCGATCGGCGCGCCAGGCCCCCGTACGGCCCCTCGGCGCCACTCAGAGCCGTTCGGACTTCGCGCTGCGTGACATGAGGTCCTTCAGCGCCGCGAGCGGTGCCTTGCCGTTGTGGACGATGTCCACGATGGTCTCGGTGATCGGCATCTCGACGCCGTGGCGGCGGGCGAGATCGAGCACCGACTCGCAGGACTTGACGCCCTCGACGGTCTGCCGGGTGACCGCGATGGTCTCCTGAAGGGTCATGCCGTGGCCGAGGTTGATGCCGAAGGCGTGGTTGCGCCCGGAGGAGCAGCTGGCGATGAGGTCGCCCATGCCGGCGAGGCCGGAGAACGTGTGCGGGTCCGCGCCCATGGCGTGGCCGAGCCTGCTGGTCTCGGCGAGGCCGCGCGTCATCAGCGACGCCTTGGTGTTGTCGCCCAGTTTCATGCCGTCGGCGATGCCGACGGCCAGGCCGATGACGTTCTTGACCGCGCCGCCGAGTTCGCAGCCCACGACGTCGGTGTTGGTGTAGGGGCGGTAGTACGGGGTGTGGCAGGCGGCCTGGAGGCGGCGGGCGACCGACTCGTCCTCGCAGGCGACGACGGCGGCCGCGGGGGCGCGGGCGGCGATCTCCGGGGCGAGGTTGGGGCCGGTGACGACGGCGACCCGCTCGGCGGGGGCCCGTGCGACCTCGGCGATGACCTCGCTCATCCGCTTGGCCGTGCCGAGCTCGACGCCCTTCATCAGCGAGACGAGCACGGTGTCGGACGGCAGGACGGGCGCCCAGGCGGCGAGGTTGGCCCGCAGCGTCTGGGACGGCACGCACAGGACGGTGAACTCGGCGTCGCGGGCGGCCTCGGCCGGGTCGCAGGTCGCGCGCACCCGGGCGGGGAGTTCGACGCCCGGGAGGTATTCCGGGTTCGTCCGGGTGGTGTTGATGGCCTCGGCGACGTCCGCGCGGCGGGCGCAGAGCGTCACCTCGCAGCCGGCGTCGGCGAGGATCATGGCGAATGCCGTGCCCCACGAACCGGTTCCGAAGACGGCGACCCTGGTCACGATGTTCCCTTGTCCTCTTCCGTTTGCGCGGGGGCGGGGACGTCCGCCTCCGTGTGCCCGGGGGCCGGGACGTCCGCGGGGGCGGGGTCGTCCGCGGTGGCGGACGCGCGCCGCTCCAGCGCCCGTGCCCTGCGCGGATCGTACGGCACCTCGGGCGCCGGCTCGCCGCGCAACTGGACCAGCAGGTCGGTGATCGCCGCCATGATCACCTCGGTGACCTCGCGCAGGAGCTCCTGGGTGACGGCCCGGCCGTAGTAGGACGACAGGTCCACGGGCCGTCCGACGAGGACGCGGTGGGTCTTGCGCGGGAAGAGGGACGCCTTCTTGGAGTACGGCGGCAGCACCTCGTTGGCACCCCACTGGGCGATCGGCACGACCGGGCACTTGGTGCCCAGCGCGACGCGTGCGGCGCCCGTGCGGGCGGCCATCGGCCACTGGCCGGGATCGCGGGTGAGGGTGCCCTCCGGGTAGAACGCGACGCACTCGCCGCGCTCGACGGCGTCGATGGCCGCGCGGAAGGCGCCCGTCGCGTCGCTGGAGTCGCGGTAGACGGGGATCTGGCCGCTGCCCCGCATCACGGCACCGACGAAACCGTCGGTGAACAGGGAACTCTTCGCCAGGAATCTCGGCACACGTCCGGTGTTGTACTGGAAATGGCCGTAGGCAAAGGGATCGAGATGCGAATTGTGGTTCACGACGGTGATGAATCCGCCGTCCGCCGGAATGTTCTCCGCGCCGCTCCAGTCCCGCTTGAAGAGAAGGACGAGCGGCGGTTTCGCCAGGACCGCGGCGAGGTGATACCAGAAGCCGACTTTTCGGCGGGACACTCGGACACCTTCCTCGTCGCCTGCCCGGCCCGGTGCCCGGCGGCTGGGGCACAAGTGTCGCCCCGGCCCCCTGCTCTGTCGAGCACACCGTACGCCGCGGCCGCCCCGGGACGGCGGCCGGCGGGGGCCGGGCCGCGTCACAATGAACGGCAGCCGCACGAGCACGGGGAGCCCGCCACGAACACCGATCCGACGACCGGATGGTCCCTGGTCGTCCCGCTGAAGCCGTTGCGGCGGGCGAAAAGCAGGCTCGGGCCGGCGGCCGACGCGTCGCAGCGGTCCCGGCTCGCCCTCGCGTTCGCGCAGGACACGGTGGCCGCCGCGCTCGCCGCGGAGGGCGTCTTCGATGTGGTGGTCGTCACGGACGACCCCGGCGCGTCGGCCGCCCTCGCGGCGCTCGGCGCGCGGGTCGTCGGCGACTCCCCCGGCGCCGGCCTCAACGCGGCGCTGGCGCACGG
>NZ_JAKGCV010000426.1 GCF_021556455.1 Streptomyces fuscigenes
GGAGCGGCCTGCTGCGGCGCAGGGGCGGGGGCCGGGGCCTCCTGCTGCGCCGGCTGCGCCGGGGCGGGCTCGGGGGCGGCCTGGGCCTGCGGGGCGGCACCGGGAGCGCCGATGACGGCGAGCTTCGCGCCCACCTCGGCCGTCTCGTCCTCGCCGACCACGATCTCCAGCAGCACGCCGGCGGTCGGGGCGGGGATCTCGGTGTCGACCTTGTCGGTGGAGACCTCGAGCAGCGGCTCGTCCTCCTCGACCGACTCGCCGACTTCCTTCAGCCAGCGGGTCACGGTGCCCTCGGTGACGCTCTCGCCGAGCGCGGGCAGGACGACGTCGGTGCCCTGGGCGCCGCTGCCGCCGGCCGCGGCCTGCGCGGTCGGCTGCGGGGCGGGCGCCGCAGCCTCGGTCGACGGCGCCGACTGGGCGGGCTGCGCCGGCTGCGGGGCGGGGGCCTGCTGCTGCTCGGCGGCCGGGGCGGGCGCGGCCTCGGGGGCGCCCGTGCCGTCGTCGATGAGGGCCAGCTCGGCACCGACCTCGACGGTCTCGTCCTCGGCGACCTTGATCGCCGAGAGGATGCCCGCGGCGGGCGCGGGGATCTCGGTGTCGACCTTGTCGGTGGAGACTTCGAGCAGGGGCTCGTCGGCCTCCACCCGCTCGCCCTCGGCCTTGAGCCAGCGGGTGACTGTGCCCTCGGTGACGCTCTCGCCGAGCGCCGGCAGGGTTACGGAAACCGCCATGGTCTCTCTTGCTCCTATCGGAAGTGCGGTAGTGGTCTCGTCGCGCGCTCTGACTGCGGAATGCGTCAGTCGTGGGAGTGGAGGGGCTTGCCCGCCAGTGCGAGGTGGGCCTCGCCGAGCGCTTCACTCTGGGTCGGGTGGGCGTGGATGAGCTGCGCGACCTCGGCCGGCAGCGCCTCCCAGTTGTAGATCAGCTGAGCTTCGCCGACCTGCTCGCCCATCCGGTCACCGACCATGTGGACACCGACCACGGCGCCATCCTTGACCTGGACGAGCTTGACCTCGCCCGAGGTCTTCAGGATCTTGCTCCGGCCGTTGCCCGCCAGGTTGTACTTGAGCGCGACGACCTTGTCCGCACCGTAGATCTCCTTGGCCTTGGCCTCGGTGATGCCGACGGAGGCGACCTCGGGGTGGCAGTACGTCACCCGCGGCACGCCGTCGTAGTCGATCGGGACGGTCTTCAGGCCGGCCAGCCGCTCCGCGACGAGGATGCCCTCGGCGAAGCCGACGTGCGCGAGCTGGAGGGTCGGGACGAGGTCGCCGACCGCCGAGATCGTCTCGATGTTCGTGCGCATGTACTCGTCGACCAGGACGTAGCCGCGGTCCATGCCGACGCCCTGCTCCTCGTAGCCGAGGCCCTGCGAGACGGGGCCGCGGCCGATCGCGACCAGCAGCACCTCGCCCTCGAAGGTCTTGCCGTCGGCCAGCGTCACCCGGACGCCGTCCTGCGTGTACTCGGCCTTCTCGAAGAAGGTGCCCAGGTTGAACTTGATGCCGCGCTTGCGGAAGGAGCGCTCCAGGAGCTTGGAGCTGTTCTCGTCCTCGACGGGGACGAGGTGCTTGAGGCCCTCGACGATCGTCACGTCGGTGCCGAAGGACTTCCACGCCGAGGCGAACTCGACGCCGATGACGCCGCCGCCCAGGATGATGGCGGACTTCGGGACGCGGTCGAGCGTCAGCGCGTGGTCCGAGGAGATGATGCGGTCGCCGTCGATCTCCAGGCCGGGCAGGGACTTCGGCACGGAACCGGTCGCCAGGAGGACGTGGCGACCCTCGACGCGGCGGCCGTTCACGTCGACCGAGGTGCGGGAGGACAGCCGGCCCTCACCCTCGATGTAGGTGATCTTGCGGGAGGCGACGAGCCCCTGGAGGCCCTTGTACAGGCCGCTGATCACGTCGTCCTTGTAGGCGTGGACGGCCGCGATGTCGATGCCCTCGAAGGTGGCCTTGACACCGAACTGCTCGGACTCGCGCGCCTGGTCGGCGATCTCGCCGGCGTGCAGCAGGGCCTTCGTGGGGATGCAGCCGCGGTGCAGGCAGGTGCCGCCGACCTTGCCCTTCTCGATGAGGGCGACGTCCAGGCCCAGCTGGGCCCCGCGCAGGGCCGCGGCGTAGCCACCGCTGCCACCGCCGAGGATCACTAGGTCGAAAACGGTGCTGGCGTCGTTCGCCACGTCACGTTCCTCCATGCATGTGCGCCGTACGCCGGGCGGGTCTCGGCTCGTCCGGACGGCTGGTGTTCGGCCGCTTCTCATCGGCCCTGTGGTGGGGGCCCTGTCCTGCCGAGAACCCATCTTTGCACTTGTCGGCGGTCGGCGGGACGCGGGGCCGTGCTGCGGCGCGACGGGTGAGCGGGCTCACGTTCGCCGTGCGCGTACACGCGGGTGCGGATCCCGGCACGGGGTGCCGCGGGCATCCGCCGGCCCCGGGCGGCGTGCCGCGCCGCCCGACCGGGGGACGACCTCGGCCGCGTCCTGGTGTGACGGCCGTCCGGCCGCACCCCCCAATCAACACCGAAACGGTGACGACTGTTCCTCCGCGCGGGCTCCCGCGGTCCGCCCGCGCGCCCCCGTGCCGCGAACCCGTACGTCCCGGCGGCGGGTGCGTGCGCGGGGCACGTGAGCGGCCTCACAGCCGCGGAACGCGGCCGGGCCCGCACCGGAGCGCGCCCGCGCGGGGCGGTGCGGTCCGGTGCGGGCCCGGGTGGCCGGACGTCACGTCCGGTGCCGAGGCGCCGGCGGTGTCAGTCGAGCTCGCCCGCGGCCGCGTGCTCGGCCAGGGCGACGAGCGTGCGGATCGCGGAGCCCGTACCGCCCTTCGGGGTGTAGCCGAACGGGGCGCCCTCGTTGAAGGCGGGGCCGGCGATGTCCAGGTGTGCCCAGCGGGTGTCCTCCGGCACGAACTCGCGCAGGAAGATGCCGGCGACCAGGCCGCCGCCCATCCGCTCGCCCATGTTGGCGATGTCCGCGATCGGCGAGTCCAGGCCCTTGCGCAGGTCCGCGGGCAGCGGCATGGGCCAGGCGGCCTCGCCCGCCTCGCCCGCGAGCTCGTGCAGCGTGGTGCGCAGGTCGTCGTCGTTCGCCATGATGCCGAACGTGCGCAGGCCGAGGGCCAGCATCATCGCGCCGGTCAGCGTCGCCACGTCCACGATCGCGTCGGGGTTCTCCTCGGCGGCGCGGGAGATCGCGTCGGCGAGGACGAGGCGGCCCTCGGCGTCGGTGTTGAGCACCTCGACGGTCTTGCCGCTGTACATGCGCAGCACGTCGCCGGGGCGGGTGGCCGAGCCGGACGGCATGTTCTCCGCGAGCGCGAGCCAGCCCGTCACGTTGACCTTCAGGCCGAGCCTGGCCGCGGTGACCACCGAGGCGAGGACGGCGGCGGCGCCGCTCATGTCGAGCTTCATGGTCTCGTTGTGGCCGGCCGGCTTGAGCGAGATGCCGCCCGAGTCGTACGTGATGCCCTTGCCGACGAACGCGAGGCTCTGCTTCGCGCCGCGGGCCGTGTAGGACAGGCGCACGAGGCGCGGCGGGTTGACCGAGCCCTGGCCGACGCCGATCAGGCCGCCGTAGCCGCCCTTGGCGAGGGCCTTCTCGTCCAGGACCTCCACCTTGATGCCGTGCTCCTTGCCGGCGGCGGTGGCGATGGCCGCGAACTGGGCGGGCGTCAGGTCGTTGGAGGGGGTGTTGATCAGGTCGCGCGCGCGGTTGATCTCCTCGGTCAGCGCGATCGCGCGGTCCGCGGCGGCCTTGTGGGCCTTGTCGCGCGTCTTCGCGCCGAGCAGCACGGCCTCGCCGAGCGGCTCCTTGGGGCCCGCGTCCTTCGCGGCGGCCTTGCCGGCGGCCTTCTTCTCGCCGCCCCGGTACACGGTGAACGCGTACGAGCCCAGCAGGAGGCCCTCGCCGATCGCGGCGACGTCCTCGGCCGCGTCGACGGGCAGGGCGACGCCGGCCTTCTTCGTGCCGGACAGCGAGCGCGCGGCGACACCGGCGGCCCGGCGCAGCGTCTCGGTGCCGTACGCGTCGCCCTTCTCCGGCAGCCGGCCGAGTCCGACGGCGAGCACGACGGGGGACTTGAAGCCCGAGGGGGCCGGAACCTTGGTCACCTCACCCTCGGCGCCGGTGGCTCCGAGGGTCTCCAGCACGGCGGCGAGCCTGCCGTCGAACCCCTTGTCCACGGCCTCGGCGCCCGCGGCCACGACGGGCCCGGCGGGGCCCTTGGCGACTCCGACGACGATGACGTCGGCGCGCAGCGTCGCGGCGCCCGACGTGGTGAGAGTGAGAGCAGTCACGGTGGTGAAATCTCGCTTCCGATGAGTGTGCGACGGTCGGTGGACGGGCCGACCTGCCCGGCGCATCGTAAAACCCGGCCCTGTCCGCGCCGGTAGCGAGCCTACGCGCGCTGCCGGTCACGGCCGCCGCGTGCCCCTGGCGCCGCGCCCCGCGCCGCCCGCGGCGGCCGTGCGCGGGCGCCCCGGGGCCCCCGTCCCACCGGGGCTACGAGGGGCCGGCCGCGAGCACCACCAGCGCCACCGTCGCGGCCGTCTCCGCGAGCGCGCCCAGCACGTCGCCGGTGATCCCCCCGAAGCGGCGCACACAGTGCCGAAGGAGCAACTGGGCGGCGGCCGCGGCCAGCAGGACGGCCAGGCCGTCGCGGACCGCGGCCGCC
>NZ_JAKGCV010000427.1 GCF_021556455.1 Streptomyces fuscigenes
CAGCAGGACCGCAGCCGGGCCACCCGCCGGCGGCTGCTGGCCGCGGCCGTCAGCTGCCTCGCCGAGCGGGGGTGGGCCGGTTCCACCGTGGCCGTCGTGGCGGAGCGGGCGGGCGTCTCGCGCGGCGCGGCGCAGCACCACTTCCCCACCCGCGAGGACCTGTTCCTCGCGGCCGTCGAGTACATGGCCGAGGAACGCACCTCGGCCCTCGGGGCGCTCGTGCCGCCGGGCCCCGGGCATCGCGCCGAGGCCGTGGAGGCCCTCGTCGGCCTCTGCACCGGTCCGCTCTTCCGCGCGGCGCTGCACCTGTGGGTCGCGGCGGCCGGGGAGGAGTCCGGCGAGCCGCTGCGTCCCCGGGTCGTCGAACTGGAGGCGCGGGTGGGCCGCGAGGCGCACCGCGTGGCCGTGGCGCTGCTGGCGGCCGACGAGTCGCGCCCCGGAGTGCGCGAGACGGTCCAGGGCCTGCTGGACATGGCGCGCGGCCTCGGCCTCGCCACGCTCCTCACCGACGACACCGCCCGCCGCGACCGCGTCGTCGCGCAGTGGACGGCGCTGGTGCGGCACGCCCTCGACTGACGGCCCGCACCGGCACGGCGGCCCCGGGACCGCCCGGCCCGGGGCCCGCCGCCCCCGTGGCCGCCGTGCCGCACGCGCCGCCGCTGGACCCCGCCCGCAACCCGGTGGCCGCCCCGGCGCCCGCCGGACGGTCTCCCGCGTGGGGGCCGGCGCCTGCGACACCCGCTTCAGGAGAGCGGTGCTCCGGGCGATCTCCCGCGCGCGGGGACCGGCGACTGCGGCAGGATGGTGCCGTGTCCCACGAGAGTCCCGACCCCGCCACCATGCGCGAGCACTACCGCTCGACGCCGCTGCTGGAGTCCGACGTCGCCGCCGCGCCCATGGAGCAGTTCGCCCGGTGGTTCGCGGCGGCCGCCGAGCACGTGCTGCCCGAGCCCAACGCCATGGTCGTCTCCACGGCCGACCCGGGCGGGCGCCCCTCGTCCCGCACGGTCCTGATGAAGCACTACGACGACCGGGGCTTCGTCTTCTACACCAACTACACGTCCCGCAAGGGCACCGAGATCGCGGCCAACCCCTACGTCTCGCTGCTCTTCCCCTGGCACCGCATCGCGCGCCAGGTCGTCGTCACCGGCACCGCCGAGCGGGTCGGCCGGGACGAGACGGCCGCCTACTTCCGCAGCAGGCCGCACGGTTCGCAGCTCGGCGCGTGGGCCAGCGAGCAGTCCACGGCCATCGGCACGCGCGAGGAGCTGCTGGAGCGCTACGAGCACCTCGCGGCGCGCTACCCGGAGGGCGAGCAGGTCCCCGTGCCGCCGCAGTGGGGCGGTTTCCGCGTGACGCCGGAGAGCGTCGAGTTCTGGCAGGGGCACGCGAACCGCCTCCACGACCGGCTGCGCTACGTGCAGGAGGGCGCCGGCTGGCGCCTGGAACGCCTCTGCCCCTAACGGCCGCCGGTGGCGGCCGGTCGTCGTCAGGACGCTCGCGCGGAAGGGCGGGACGGGTGCTCCGTGCGGCTTCGACGCGGCCGCACGGGCCGGGTCGGCGCGTCCCGCGTCAGTGCGCCTCCGCCTGTGCCCGCTCGTAGGCCGCCCGCAGCAGTTCGGCGGCCCGCGGGCGGTCGGGGTGCGGGCGTGGAGTACCCAGGTGCGCCTCGCGGAGGTCGTCCATGAGGTCCTGCCAAAGAGGCGGCCCGCCGTCCTCCAAGAGCCGTGCGCGGACGGTGAGTTCGGGTGTGGTCGGACGGTGCCGCATGCCCCAGGAGCCGAGCGCGGCCATGACGGGGACCGTCTGGATGCCCGCTTCCGTCAGGCTGTAGGTCGCCCGGCGACCTCTTTCGGCGTTCTCCCGCGTCAGGAGGCCGCCGGCGACGAGGGCCTTGAGGCGGCTGCTGAGGATGTTCGACGCGATCCCCTCCTCGGAGCGGCTGAGCAGCTCGCGGAAGTGCCTGCGTCCGCCGAAGATCACGTCGCGCAGGACGATGAGGCTCCACCGGTCCCCGAATGCCTCGACCGCCGCGTTGATCGCGCATCCGGACCGCGGTTCGTCGCGCATCCCCACCTCCAGTGATTGCACTCGCCCAGCACCGAGTCTAGGCTCGCCGCGGCCAGTGATTGCATTTCAGGAGCACTTCGCTTCGAGGGCAGGAGTCCGTGCGATGTCGCGCGTAAGGGTCCACAACTTCTCCGTCTCCGTCGACGGGTTCGCCACCGGTGACGGGCAGAGTCTCGACGCCCCGTTCGGCCATGCCGGGGGGCGGCTGCACGAATGGTTCTTCCCGACCGCGACCTTCCGGCGGATGGCGGGCAAGCCGGAGGGGAGCCGCGGGGTCGACGACGCCGTCGCCGGCACCTGGGACGCCGGCATCGGCGCGGAGATCATGGGCCGCAACAAGTTCGGCCCCCAGCGCGGGCCGTGGGAGAACGACGACTGGACCGGCTGGTGGGGGCCCAACCCGCCCTTCCACACCCCGGTGTTCGTCCTGACCCACCACCCGCGCCCCTCGGTCGAGATGGAGGGCGGCACCACGTTCCACTTCATCGACGCCACGCCGCGGGAAGCGCTCCGGCAGGCGCGTGAGGCCGCGGGTGATCTGGACGTCAGGATCGGCGGCGGGCCGACCACGGTCCGCGAGTTCCTCGCCGAAGACCTCGTCGACCATCTCCACATCGCCGTCGTCCCGATCGTGCTGGGCCGTGGCGAGCGCCTGTGGGACGGACTCGAAGGACTGGAGGAGCGCTTCCGGGTGGAGTCCGTGGCGACCCCCGGCGGCATCACGCACATGACCTTCACCCGGCCGTAGCGGCCGTCGGCGCGGGCGGCGGGGGTCGGCACCGGTCCCGCCCCGCCGGGGTCCCCCCTCGCCGGACGGGGCGCGCTCCCGGGAACGCGGGAAGGCGGCCCGGAACGCAGAAACCCGCGGGCTCTGACTCCTCCGGAGAGGTAGCCGGCCGGACGTACCGGCGAGCCCGCGGGTCGGTGACTGCTTGGGATTGGCCGGCGGAGCCGGCACCGCACAGAGTGCGACGAACGGGCGCTAGCCCGCAGTCACCTCACGCGTCCGGTTGTCATACATCTGCCGAACCACCTCCCTTCTCGTGTACCCACACACTAAAAAACGCCCGGGCGCTTCGACAAGTGAATTTGTCGGATATTGACGCGGCCCCGCGCCGGGCCCGCGCTCCGGCGCCCGCCCGGCGCCCGTATCGCCCCCCGCCTGCGCCTTTCGTGCGCCCCGGGCCCCTGGGCCGCCTCGCCGATCACGGCGCGCGATACGATTTCCTGGAACCATGTGTGTGCCACGTCACGTTCAGTGGAATGATCGCAGTGATCGGACGTATGCGGGCCAAGCGCAGACGTCCTGCATGGGGGTGCCAGGATGAGTGCTTCCCGGAGTGAGACCACCGACGCGGCGGGACCGGGCGAGCCGGGGTCGGACCTGCTCGCGGCCCTGCTCGACGGCATGGACGCGGCGCTCTGCGCCTTCGACGCCGGGGGCGTCATCACGCACTGGAACCGCGAGGCCGAGCGGATACTCGGCTGGAGCGCGGCCGAGGCCGTGGGGCGGCACGGGTTCGCGGGCTGGGCGGCCCGCTCCGCCGACGCCGACGACGTGCTGGGCCGCCTGATGGCGTCGATGGACATCGAGGGCCGCCAGGTCCACGAGTTCGCGCTGCTGCGCAAGGACGGCGGCCGGGTCCTCGTGCGGACGCAGTCGGCGGGCGTGCGCGGCGCGGACGGCAAGCCGGCCGGCGTGTACTGCGCCTTCAGCGAGGTGCACGCGCAGATCGACCTGGAGCGTTCCATAGCCCTCAGCGAGGCGCTGTTCGCGGACGCCTCGTGGGGTGTCGTCCTGGTCGACGTCGACCTGCGGCCCACCGTGGTCAACGCGCACGCGGCGCGCGCCCTCGGCTCGGGGCGCACCACGGTGCTGGGCCGCCCGCTGGGCGAGCTGGTCGCGCAGGGCGCCGAGGAGCTGGAGGCCGCGCTGCACCACGTGCTGGCCGAGGGCGCGCCGAGCGGCCTCGTCGAGCTGTGGGTCACGGTGCGCACGGCGGAGGGCGAGCGGCGCCGCTGCTGGCGCAGCGGCTTCCTGCGGCTCGCCTCGCCGCTCGCGGAGGAGCCGGTGCCGCTGGGCGTCGGCTGGCTGTTCACGGACGTCACGGACTCCCGGCTCGCCGCCCGCGAGGCGGACCGGATGCGCTTCCGCGCCAGCCAGCTGCACCGCGCCGCCCGGGCCGCCGCCGAGTGCGAGGACCCCATGGAGGCGGCCACCGTCCATCTGGACTTCGCCCTCGCGGGCTTCGCGGACCACGCGCTGGTCGACCTGGTGGCGATGCCGCCCCGCGCCGCGCCGGGAACGGGCGCGCACCGGGCGTACGACTGGGCGGATCCCGGTCCTGACCCGGACGCGCCGGTGCGCCTGGTGCGCGCGGCGGCCACGCCGACCGGCGGCTCGGGGCCCGTGTCCCGGTCCGGGGGCGGCGGGATTCCCGTGCGCTATCTGGCGTCCACGATCGCGGACGTCGACATCGACCCGGAGTAGAGGAACACCGACGCGAACGCGGCGCCCATCGCGATCTCGTAGGAGATCATCTGCGCGCACGAGCGGAGCCCGCCGAGCAGCGGGTAC
>NZ_JAKGCV010000428.1 GCF_021556455.1 Streptomyces fuscigenes
CACCGGCGCCGCGCCGCGCCCGGGCACCCCGCTGCTGACCCGACGTCAGGCGGTGGCGGTGGCGCCCCGGGGACGGTGCGGGAGGGGCGTCGCCGCCGTACCGGCCCTCGGCGGACCGGTACGGGAGGGGCCCAGGGTCCGTACCGCCGGCCGCGCGGGTGCCCCGCCCGCGCGGCCGGCGGACCGGCCCGGGTGCGCTCAACGAGCCCGGCGGGCGGCCCAGACGCTGCGTTCGGTGCGCACGGCGAGGTCGTCGCGGCGCGCGATGCAGTGGGGGCTCTCCACGTCGAGCAGCCGGTCGAGTGCGGCGAGGTCCTCGGCGGGGAGCAGGTCGCCGACCGTGCCGCGCATCCGGCGCAGGCCCTCCAGGGCGTAGCGCCCGACGGCCGGCGCCCGGGAGCCGTCGAGGTGGACGGCGACGGTGCGTTCGCCCTCGACCTCGAAGCCGGCCGCGGCCAGTTTCGGCCCCCAGTCCGCGCCGCGGTGCGGTACGTGGTGCGCGTGGTGGCGGTCGCTCGCGGCGTGGGCGCGCTCCTCCACTCCGGGCCGGTCCTCGGGGGCGCCGGCGGGCAGGAAGCGCGGGAAGCCGGAGAGCTCCACGACGGCGAACAGGCCGCCGGGGACGAGCAGGTCGCGGACGGCGCGCAGGGCACGGTCGGGGTCGGCCATGTGGTGCATCGACGCCGAGGCCCAGACCAGGTCGGGCGCCTCCAGCTCCGGCCAGGCGCCGTCGAGGTCGGCGAGGACGGTACGCACCCGGCCCGCCACCCCGGCCGCGTCCGCCTTCTCCCGCAGCCGGCCCAGGTGGGCGGGCGAGGAGTCCACCGCGGTCACCCGGGCCCCCGGGTAGCGGTCGAGCAGGGCGAAGGTGCCCGCTCCCGTCCCGCAGCCCAGGTCCAGCACGTGCCGGGGGCTGCCGTCGAGCGGAAGCCATCCGGTGATCTCGGCGAGGTGTCCGGCCAGCACCTCCGCGTCGAGGTCGAGGATCCCGGCGTCGGAGGCGGCCTCCGCGTCGGCGTGCGCGTGAGCCTCGTGCGTGCCGGGGTCCTTCGCGTGAAGGGAGTCGTTCCCGCCCGGATGCGGGGCGTGCTCGTGGTCGGCGGCGGGCGCGTGCCCGGGGCGGGCGCCGTCGTGGCCGCGGTGCGGGGTGGTGTCGGTCATGACGCCAGGCTAGGCGGGCCTTGCGCGTGCGGCACGGCCACTCCCGGAATACGCAAGACGATGCCCCGATGGGCTGCCGAAGCGGCAAGGAAGGGGCACGGCGGCCGCCCTGTGCGCGCTGCACGGGCAGCGCCGCCGCGCCCGTCCGCGTCACCGGGCGGCGCCCTCCGCCTCCTCGCCGCGCTGGTGCCCGCGGCGGGCGTCCCGGTCGAAGATGCCCAGCACCTCGCAGGGCCCGCCCTCCGCGCCGATGGCGTGCGGCAGCATCGTGGGGAACTCGGCGGCCTGGTGCGTCTCGACACGGAAGCGGCGGTTGCCGAGCAGCAGGACGGCCGTGCCGGACAGGACGACGAACCATTCGCGGCCGGGGTGCGCGCGCAGCCCCGAGGCGCTCTCGGGCGGCGGCCCGGTCATGCGCCGCCGTACGACGCTCACCCCGGGATCCGCCCGCACGGGCCAGCGCATCTGCCCGCGGGAGGCGTCGATCGCGGGGCTGATGACGACGTCGTCGGCCGCGGTCTCGACGAGCTGGTCGAGGGTCGTGTCCAGGGCGCGCGCGAGCGTGACCAGGCCGTCCAGGGTGAGTCGGCGCTGCCCGTTCTCGATGCGGCTGAGGGTCGACTGGCTCAGCCGGGCCCGGCCGGCCAGCTCCTCCAGGGACCATCCCTGCGCGAGGCGCAGGGCGCGGATCCGCTTGCGCACCAGGCTGTCCAGCTCGCTGTCGCTTTCCGCCATGCGCAACAGCCTATGCCGTCGGCGCAACGCGGGTGGTCGCACCGGGGGGCGCCGTGCCCGCGCGGGCCCTCCCCCGGGCGCCTTCCTTCGCCCCCGTGCCGGGGCGGCCGCCGGCGGCTTCCAGCCGCATTCGTCGGGACGGGCCGTGCTGGACGCGCGTCCGGTGGGTACTCAGTCTCGTGCCGCCGGTCCGCCCGCGCCGGCGCGGCGACGGGGGGTGCGGGCAGCCCGTCACCCGAGAGGCCGGTCATGACGGATTCCCACGACATCGCGTCCATGCTCACCGGGCTGCTGCGCGAGAGCCACGGGGTGAACTTCGACGCCCTGCCGGCTCTCCTGGCCCGGCACGCGGCCGCGGCCGGTCTCGGCAGGGTCCGCATCCTGCTCGCCGACCTCCAGGAGGACGTCCTGCGCGAGGTCACGGGCCGCGGTCTGGACGCCGGGGCCGGCGGCGTGGAGATGCGGATCGAGGGGACGCTGGCGGGCCGCGCCTACCAGGGCGTGCGCGCCGTGGCGTCCCCGGACGGCAGGCAGCACTGGCTGCCCATACTGGACGGGACCGAGCGACTGGGCGTGCTGGGCTTCGAAGCGGATCCCTCCCCCCGGCCGCCGTCGCAGGACGAGCCGCCCGGGAACGAGGGCCCCGGCCGCCCGCCGCCGTCCCAGGACGAGCACTCGCCCGGCGGGCGGCCACCGGACGAGCGGACGCCGGAGGAGCGGACACCGGAGGAGCGGACACCGGACGAGCGGACGCCGGACGACGGCACCGCGCACGAGCACACCACGGACGCCTGCACGGACGACGCCATGCGCTCGCTCGCGTCCGCCGCGGGCCTCATGGTCGCGTCCAAGCGCTCCAACAGCGACTCCCACGCCCGGCTGACGCGCGTACGGCTGATGAACGTCGTCGCGGAGATGCAGTGGCGGCTCATGCCGCCGCGCTTCTTCGCGGACGACCGGGTCCGGATCAGCGCGGCGCTGGAGCCCGCCTACCGGATCGCCGGGGACGCGTTCGACTACGCACTCGCCGACGGCGTCGCCCACCTGTCGCTGTTCGACGCCATGGGCCACGACACGTCCGCCGGCCTCACGGCCAGCCTCGCCATGGCCGCGTCGCGCAACAGCAGGCGCCAGGCGGGCGCCCTCACGGAGGTCAGCCACACCGTGGACGAGGTACTGGGCAAGGAGTTCCACCACGACCGCTACGCCACCGGCGTCCTCGCCGACCTCGACCTGCGCACCGGGCAGTTGACCTGGATCAACCGCGGCCACCTGCCGCCCGTGGTCATCCGCGGCGGCCGGTGGACCGCCGTGCTCGAATGCCCGCCGTCGCACCCCATGGGCACCGGCCTCGGCCTCCCCGTCACCGTCTGCCACGAGCAGCTGGAACCCGGGGACCGGCTCGTCATGTACACGGATGGCATCACGGAGGCCCGGGACAGTGAGGGACGCGAGTTCGGGCAGGGCCAGTTCCTCGACTACCTGGTCCGCCATCACGCCGACGACCTGCCCGTGGCCGAGACGCTGCGCCGCCTCATCCACGCGGTCCTCCGGCACCACGAGGGCAGGCTGGACGACGACGCCACGGTGTTGATCTGCGAGTGGCACGGCCCCTCCCGGGCCGGAGCCGAGCGCTGACCGGCCCGGCACGGGGACCGACCGGCCGGCGACGGCGCGGGGCCGGACCCGTCCGCGGGGGCGCCGGCCCGAGGGGTACGCGCCGGCGCCGGCCCGGCCGAGGCGGCCGCGTCGGCGCCCACCGCACGGTTGCCGAGGGTGGGTCAGACCGCCCCGGGCGAGGGCCGCCTGACGCACCCGCCGGGCGGCGGGCACCGGGCCGGGTTGGTGCCGGTCCCGGCATGGGGCAGAATGGACCAGCAGGTCTGGAAGCGGCCTCACCCTTTGGTGACCCGTTGTCCAGAAAGAGCGTCCATGCTGTATACGCGGTGGCGTCCGCGCCCGGAGTTGCTCCTCGTCCGGCTCGACGGAGCGGCGGAGTCCCCCGCGTCCCGCACCGGTCCGCGCGAGGTCGCGTCCCTCTTGGACGACGACGCGCTGCGCCTCGTGATCGTCTGCGTTCCCCGCCTTCCGACGGCTGCCGCCGTGCGCTTCCTGCTGAGGCTCCGGCGGGCGAGCCGCGCGCGGGGCATCGGCTTCCGGCTGGTCCCGCTCAGGCGCGCGGGCGGGCCGGCGTGCCGGAACGCGGACGGCCTCCAGGACCCCGGGTGGCCGGGGGACGCGGACGGCGAACCCGGGCCGGGCGCCCCCGAGGACGCGGACGAACCGGGTTCCGCCCCTGTCCGGCCCCCCGCCCCGCCCCGGGCCCCCGTGCGCGGGGCCGCGCCCGCCGCCGGGTCGGCGGACCCCG
This sequence comes from Streptomyces fuscigenes, assembly GCF_021556455.1. Classification (GTDB taxonomy): domain Bacteria; phylum Actinomycetota; class Actinomycetes; order Streptomycetales; family Streptomycetaceae; genus Streptomyces; species Streptomyces fuscigenes. The sequence goes on from NZ_JAKGCV010000428.1 coordinate 4,265, forward strand.
CCGCCGCGGCCGGACCCGGAGCCGGTGAGGACCCGCGGGACGTGCTCGCCAGGTCCATGGACCTCCAGCGCGGACGGGGCATGGTCGCGGCCCTGTACTCCTGCTCCCCCGCCGAGGCCGACGCCGTCCTGACGCGCGCCGCCCTGGCCACGGGGCTGGACGCCGCCGAGGCGGGCCGCCTCCTCGTCCTGAGCTGGGGCCCGGGCGGCCCGGCGCTCACCGGAGGCCTGCGCCGGGCCCTCGACGAGGCGGCCGACTCCGTCGTCACGGGCAGGGGGCGAGCATGACCTCTCCGCACCCGTTCCCGCGCCCGGCAGGGCCTTCGGCCCCCGCCTGCCCCCACCCGTCGCCCCGTGCCGACCGGACTCGCCCGCGGGCCGGT
>NZ_JAKGCV010000429.1 GCF_021556455.1 Streptomyces fuscigenes
CCCGCCCCCACCGGCCGGCGGGCTCGCGGCCGCGTCGGCCGGCGGGTGCGCCCGCACGCGCCTCAGCGCATCGAGCGCACGTCCAGATGGCGCAGCACCCGGTCCACGACCTCGGGATCGGCGCCCGGCTCGCTGCGGGCCGAGAGCACCTCGTGGCGCGCCGCCGACATCATGTCCCGCTGGACCCGGCGCAGCGTGCGGACGTACGCCACGCGGCGCGCGGCCCACTCCCGGCGCTCGTCGTCCGCGATGAACGGGCTGATTCTGGCCCCGATGTCGAAGGCCGTGCGGGTGAGGCGCTCGCTGATCTCGTCGGGGAGCTCCTCGACGTTCTCGATCTCCTTCAGGCGGCGCCTGGCCGCCCGCGCGGCGCGCACCGCGAGATCGTGCTCCAGCTTGCGCTCGGCGTCGGCGTCCGCCGTCACCCCGAGCCGCCGCACGAGCCACGGCAGTGTCAGGCCCTGGACCACCAGCGTGGCCATGATCACCGCGAAGGCGATGAAGACGATCTCGTCGCGGCCGGGGAAGGGGTGGCCGCCGTCCGTCGTGAGCGGTACGGCGAGCGCCAGCGCCACCGACGCCACGCCCCGCATCCCGGACCACCACATGACGACGCTCTCGCGCCAGCTGGTCGGGATCTCCTCGTCGAGGTCGCGCAGCGTGTGGAGCTTCTGCGCCACCCAGGAGGCGGGCAGCAGGTAGAGCAGCCGTACGAGGACGACGACGCCCACGACCGCGCCGCCCCAGAGCAGCAGGTGGCTCTCGTTGCCCTTGCCCATGCCGAACGCGTTGTGCAGCTCCAGTCCGATGAGCCCGAACGCGATGCCCGTGACGAGGGTGTCGACGATCTCCCAGAACGAGTTGCCGGCGAGCCTGCCCATCACGTCGTCCGCGTCGGCCGCGTGCTCGGCGAGGAAGAGCGCGGTCGTCAGGACGGCGAGGACGCCGGACCCGTGCAGTTCCTCGGCGAGGACGTAGCTGACGAACGGCACCAGCAGGGTCAGGCCGATCTGCAGCGTGGCGTCGCCGAGCAGCGACATCAGCTTGTTGGAGAGCCAGCCGAGGGCGAGGCCGATCGCGACGGCCACCACCGCGGAGAGCACCAGTTCCCCGGCGGCCACCGGCCAGGAGAACGAGCCGCTGACCACGGCCATGATCGCCGAGTGGTACAGGACGATCGCGGTGACGTCGTTGAACAGCCCCTCGCCCTCCAGGATCGACACGAGCCGCCGGGGCAGGCCGAGCGACCCGGCCACCGCCGTGGCGGCGACCGGGTCGGGCGGCGCGACGAGGGCGCCGAGCGCGACCGCCGCGGCGAGCGGCAGCCCGGGCACGATCGCGTGCGCGACGGCGGCGACGGCCGCGGTGGTGACGAACACCAGCGCGACGGCCAGCAGGATGATGGGCCGTTTGTTGGCCGCGAACTGGCGCCACGAGGTCCGCTGCACCGCCGCGTACAGCAGGGGCGGCAGGAGCAGCGGCAGGATGAACTGCGGGGGCACCTGTACGTCCGGCACGAAGGGCAGCAGCGCCAGCACGACCCCGATCAGGGTCATCAGCACGGGCGGCGGGAGCCCGATCCGTTCCCCCAGAGGCACCGTCACCACCGCGCCCAGAAGCAGCACGAACAGCAGGGCCAGCTGGTCCACGGATACGCCTCCGACAGTGCTCACGGCGGCCCTGTGATCGGACCCGCCCCAGCCTGCCACGGCGGGACGGGAATCGGCGTCACGTCCCGCCCGACGCGCACCGCCGCGGAAGTCCGCGGGCCGGGTGCCGCGCCGGCGCCGTCGGGAGCGTCCCGCTACCCGCTCCTCGCCGCGCCACACCCTGCCGGTGCCGTACGGCGGCGACCGGCGGTCGCCCGCCGGTGGCGCGCGGCCGCCGCCGGGTGCCCGCCGGTCCGGCGCGTCAGAGTGTGCGGCGCATCGAGCGGTGCGGGATGCCGGCGTCGAAGAACTCGTCGCCGTAGGCCTCGTAGCCGAGTCGCTCGTAGAAGCCGAGGGCGTGGGTCTGGGCGTGCAGGTCGACCACGGCCAGCCCGGCCGCCCGGGCCGCTTCCTCGATGCCGCGCACCAGGGCCGCGCCGACGCCGGTGCCGCGCGCCCGACGCACGACGGCCAGCCGGCCGAGCGCGCCGACCCGGGGGTCGCCGCCCGTCACGTCCGCCGCGCGGGGCCCGTACAGCAGCCTCCCGGTGCCCAGCGGGACGCCGTCGCCGTCGGTCGCGAGCACCTGGAGCGCGTCGCCGTCGCGGCCGTCGTACTCGAGGTCCTCCGCGACGCCCTGCTCCGCGACGAAGACCTCCTTGCGCACCGCGAAGCACGCCTCCAGGTCGGCCGGGTCCTCGACGCGCCGCACCAGGGGGGCCGGGATGGCGGGCGTCATGCGTTGCTCTCCTCACGGACCGTGTCGAGCGCGTTCTGCAGGTCCTCGGGGTACGCGCTGGAGAACTCGACCCAGCGCCCGTCGGAGGGGTGCTCGAAGCCGAGGCTGACGGCGTGCAGCCACTGGCGGGCCAGCCCGAGGCGCTTGGAGAGCGTCGGGTCGGCGCCGTAGGTCAGGTCGCCGACGCACGGGTGGCGGTGGGCCGACATGTGGACCCGGATCTGGTGGGTGCGGCCGGTCTCCAGCTTGATCGTCAGCAGCGACGCGGCGCGGAACGCCTCCATCAGGTCGTAGTGCGTGACGGACGGCTTGCCGTCCACCGTGATCGCCCACTTGTAGTCGGCGGTGGGGTGGCGGCCGATGGGCGCGTCGATCGTGCCGCTCATCGGGTCGGGCAGGCCCTGCACGAGCGCGTGGTAGCGCTTGTCGACCGTGCGCTCCTTGAACTGCCGCTTCAGCAGCGTGTAGGCGCGCTCCGACTTCGCCACGACCATCAGGCCGGAGGTCCCGACGTCGAGGCGGTGCACGATGCCCTGGCGCTCCGCGGCGCCCGAGGTGGAGATGCGGTAGCCCGCCGCGGCGAGCCCGCCGATCACGGTCGGCCCGCGCCAGCCGGGGCTCGGGTGCGCGGCCACGCCGACCGGCTTGACGATCACGACGATGTCCTCGTCGTCGTGGACGATCTCCATGCCCTCGACGGGCTCGGCGACGATCTGCACGGGCGCCGCGGCGCCCGGCATCTCGACCTCCAGCCACGCGCCGGCGGTGACGCGGTCCGACTTGCCCACGAGGGCCCCGTCGACCTGCACCTTGCCCTGCGCGGCGAGCTCCGCCGCCTTCGTACGGCTGAACCCGAAGACACGTGCGATGGCGGCGTCGACGCGCTCGCCCTCGAGACCGTCGGGTACAGGGAGTGTTCTGATGTCCGGAATGATGGCCGTCCCGTGGTGAAGGAATCCTGGGCCGTGTCAGTTCCGGTGGATCCTTCCGTCCGGGTCGAGCCCGCGGAACGACAGCAGCACCACAAGGATGCCACCGCACGTGATGGCGGAGTCCGCCAGGTTGAAGACGGCGAAGTGGGCCGGGGCGATGAAGTCGACCACCGCCCCCTCGAAAACGCCGGGCGAGCGGAAGATGCGGTCCGTGAGGTTGCCCAGCGCACCGCCCAGCAGCAGGCCGAGCGCGATGGCCCAGGGCAGGCTGTAGAGCTTGCGGGCGAGCCGGGCGATCACCACGATCACGGCCGCCGCGATGATGGTGAAGATCACCGTGTAGGCGGTGCCCACGCCGAACGCCGCCCCGGGATTCCTGATCACCGTCAGTTCCAGGGCGTTTCCGAGGATCTTCACCGGCTCGTGGTACTCCAGCTTCGCCACGACGAGCAGCTTGCTCCCGAGGTCCAGCAGATAGGCCACGACGGCCACCGTGAACAGGGCGAGGATCTTCCGCCTGCCCACCGGGCGCTCGGCGGCGACGGCGGTCTTCCCGCCCGCGTCATCTGCGTCCGGCGTGTCGATGATGCGCTCCGCCTCTGCCACGTGAAGTCCCTCGACAAGCTAGCTGCGAACCCGCCGGGTCCCTCGCGGGCCCTGCTGGTGCTGGTGTGAGGTCGAGCGTACGGCACGGCCCCGCCGGCGGGCAGTCGCAGTCAGGCCCTGCGCTCCTGTTTCTGCTTGTCCTCGACGCACAGGGTGGCCCGAGGGAACGCCTGCATGCGCGCCTTGCCGATCGGCTTGCCGCACACCTCGCACAGCCCGTACGTGCCCGCGTCGAGCCGCTGCAGGGCGCGCTGGGTCTGCTCGAGCATCTCGCGGGCGTTGCCGGCGAGGGCCATCTCGTGCTCGCGTGTGATGTTCTTCGTGCCGGTGTCCGCCTCGTCGTCGCCGGCTCCGTCCGCGGAGTCCCGCATCAGGCCGGCGAGGGCGCGCTCGGACGAGTCGATCTCGGCGGACAGCCGCTCGGCCTCCCCCTCCAGGCCGGAGCGCGCCTCGGCGACCTCCTCCTCGGTCCACGGGTCCTCGCCCGGCCTGACCGGGAGCTCCCCCGGTGCCGCCGGTGCCACGACCGGCGCCGAGGGCGCCTCCGCGATCCGCTCGTCGGGGCCGGCCGCGCCGGCGCGGTCCTCCGCGGTCTTCTTCGCTGCCACCGTATGAGCTCCCGTCTTGTCGTCGGCCGCCTCGGCGGCCCTGTCCGGACCCGGCCCGCGCCCGGCCCGCGTCCCGTCGGCGGCTCGCGCCGCCCCGCCCCGGGT
>NZ_JAKGCV010000042.1 GCF_021556455.1 Streptomyces fuscigenes
CGAGCGCGGGCCACAGCGCGCGCCACGCGGTGTCCAGCGTCCTTGGCGCCGGCGCGACCTTCTTCCCCGCGACGCGCCACGGCTGCTCCACGAGGGCGACGGTGAAGCCCCGTGCGGGCAGGACCGAGGCGAGTGCGGCCAGGTCGCGCGCCTCGACGCCGCCTCCGGCGCCGTGCCCGAGGGCCAGGACGAGCCGGGGCTCGGGGGCGCTGTGCCAGGTGATGCGCGCGGGCCCGGCGGGGGTGTCGAGGGTGGTGCGGACGATGCGGGCGACGGTACGGCTGGTCATGGGGCCCATGGTGCCTCGCCGGCGCCGGGACGGACGCGCGCGAGGCACCGCCGGCGGCCGGTTCCGCCCCGCGCCGGACCGCGCCCCGGGTGGGCCGGTCCCGTGAGCGCGACGCCTCAGAAGAGCGTGCGCTCCTCGGGCGCCTGCTCCTCGACCAGCTCGGGCCCGTTGTTGCGCACGTCGGAGACGGCCGGTGCCACCGGGTGGGCGCGCATCAGCCCGGCGGGCGGCGGGTCCAGCAGCGGCCGCAGCGCGTCGACGTCCGTGCGGGAGGGGTCGAGCCAGGCCTCCCACCGGTCGGGGGTGAGCATGAGCGGCATCCGGGGGTGGATGTCGTGGAGCGAGCGGGGGCCCTCGGCCGGGGCGGCGGCCAGCGGCTCCTTCTCGGCCTCGGTGGTGATCACCGTGCAGGTGACCCACCAGGCGCGCGGGTGGTCGCCGGGCAGCGTCTTGTCGCGCCAGAACTCGTACAGCCCGGCGAGTGCCATGACGGAGCCGTCGGCCGGGGAGACGAAGTAGGGCTGCTTGCGGGGGCGCTTGCGGTTCCCCTTCTCCTCGAGCCTGCGCTCGTCGACGCCCGTCATCCACTCGTAGTAGCCGTCGGCGGGCAGGATGCACCGCCGCGCGCTGAACGGCTTGCGGTACGACGTCTTCTCGTGGACGGTCTCGGCCCGTGCGTTGATCATGCGCGCGCCGCCGTCGGGCGTCTTCGACCAGGAGGGGACGAGTCCCCACTTCAGGTTCCGCAGCTGGCGCACGGCACCGGCTCCCGGGTCGTCCTTGGGCACGCGCGCGAGGATCGCGGGGACCTGCTTGGTCGGCGCCACGTTCCAGTCGGGCGCGAACGTCTCCTCCGGGTCCCACCGCTCCACGCCGAAGGCGGTCACCAGGTCCTCCGGCGCCCTGCTCGCCGCATACCGGCCGCACATTCCGCTCCACCACCCCTCAAGGCCGCTGCCGCAACGCTAGGTCATCGCCGGGGCGCGCGTCCAAGGCCCCGCCTCCGGCGCTCTCAGAGGGCTTTGGCACACTGCCACCCCACACCACCGCCCGGACAGGAGCGCGCCATGGACGATCTCTGGGACCGGATCTTCGGGACCCAGCCGGGCCCCGACATGTGGCTGGTGGTCGCGGCGGGCGTGCTGGCGCTGGTGTGCGTGGCGCCGCACCGGCTGTGGCGCGTGACCCGCAACGCCGTGACGATCGCGCACGAGGGCGGCCACGGCCTGACGGCGCTCGTCATGGGGCGCAAGCTCGACGGGATCCGGCTGCACTCCGACACGTCGGGACTGACCGTGAGCCGGGGCAGACCCACGGGCCTCGGCATGATCCTCACCGCAGCTGCCGGCTACACGGCGCCTCCGCTGCTCGGCCTCGGCGGCGCCTGGCTGCTGGCCGCCCACCACATCACGCTGCTGCTGTGGTCCGCGACGGTGCTGTTGGTCGCGATGCTGGTGATGATCCGCAACGCGTACGGCGTGCTGACCGTCCTCGTCTCCGGGGCGGCCTTCGTGCTGGTGTCGTGGCTCACGGGTCCGGCCGTGCAGGCCGCCTTCTCGTACACGGTGGTCTGGTTCCTGCTGCTGGGCGGCGTGCGCCCGGCCTTCGAGCTGCAGGCCAAGCGGCGCGCGGGCGGCGCGGGCGACTCGGACGCGGACCAGCTGGCGCGGCTGACCGGGGTCGGCGCGGGCCTGTGGTTCTTCCTCTTCCACGTGGTGTCCCTGTGCTGCCTGATCGGCGGCGGCCGCTGGCTGCTCGGGCTGTGACGGCGGGCCGAGCGGGCGGGTGGAGGCAGGGAGCGTGCAGGCGCGCGTGAGGGGCGGTGAGCCCGCGCGGGGCGGGGATCCGTTCCCCGGCGGCCGGCACCGGGCCGCGCGCAGGACCGGCGCCGGAGGGGGCCGCTCCGAGTGCCGGACGGCGTACGCGGAGTGAAGTCGCCCAGGGCGCGCACGCCGGGGCGCGTCGACGGGAGCGCGACCGGCCCGCGCCGCGCGTTACCACGGCCGGATTACGCCCCTGTTTCGGCGCTTTTGGCAGGAATCACCGCACGGGTCCAGCCATTAAAGTGATGGCCATGACCGACAGTTCCGTGCAGCCCGCCCTCTGGCCCGCCCCCCATGCGACGGGGCCCGTCGAAGCGACGGTCACCGTGCCCGGGTCCAAGTCGGTCACCAACCGCGCGCTGGTGCTCGCCGCCCTGGCCGCCGAGCCGGGCTGGCTGCGCCGGCCGCTGCGCTCGCGCGACACCCTGCTGATGGCCGACGCGCTGCGGGCCATGGGCGTGGGCATCGAGGAGACCGTGTCCTCCCTGTCGCAGCCCTCGCGGGGCATGGGCGACACCGGGGAGGCCGTCACCACCGGCGAGGCGTGGCGGGTCATCCCCGCGGGCCTGCACGGCCCGGCGGACGTCACCGTGGGAAACGCGGGCACGGTCATGCGCTTCCTCCCGCCGGTCGCGGCCCTCGCGGACGGCCCGGTGAGCTTCGACGGCGATCCCCGCTCCCACGAACGCCCTCTCGGCGTGGTCATCCGGGCGCTGCGCACGCTGGGCGCCCGCGTCGACGACCACGGCCGCGGCGCGCTGCCGCTGACCGTGTACGGCCGCGGCGCGCTGGACGGCGGCCGGGTGGAGATCGACGCCTCGGCCTCCTCCCAGTTCGTCTCCGCGCTGCTGCTGTCCGCGCCGCGCTTCAACCAGGGCGTGGAGGTGCGGCACGTCGGCCGGACGCTGCCGTCGATGCCGCACATCCGGATGACGGTGGACATGCTGCGCGCGGCCGGCGCGCGCGTCGACGAACCGGAGACCGGCGGCGAGCCGGACGTGTGGCGGGTGCGCAGCGGCGCGCTCCTCGGCCGGGACCTGACGATCGAGCCCGACCTCTCGAACGCGCAGCCGTTCCTGGCGGCCGCGCTGATCACCGGCGGCCGGGTGACCGTGCCGGACTGGCCGACGCGGACCACGCAGCCCGGCGACGCCCTGCGCTCGCTCTTCACCCGGATGGGCGGTTCGTGCGGCATCGTGTCCACCGCCGAGGGCACCGCGCTCACCTTCGCGGGCTCGGGCCGCGTGCACGGCATCGACGCGGACCTGAGCGAGGTCGGCGAGCTGACCCCGGGCATCGCGGCGGTGGCGGCGCTCGCGGACTCGCCGTCCACGCTGCGCGGGGTGGCGCACCTGCGGCTGCACGAGACGGACCGGCTGGCCGCGCTGACCAAGGAGATCAACGAGCTGGGCGGCGACGTGACGGAGACGCCCGACGGCCTCGTCATCCGGCCGCGCCCGCTGCACGGCGGGGTCTTCCACACCTACGACGACCACCGCATGGCCACGGCCGGCGCGGTCCTCGGGCTCGCGGTCCCGGGCGTCGAGATCGAGAACGTGGCGACGACGGCGAAGACGCTGCCGGACTTCCCGCGGATGTGGACGGACATGCTGGAGGGCCACGGCGCGGTGGCGGGGGTCTGACGCGATGCGCCGCTACGGCAAGAACCCCGACGAGGACGACATCCGCCACCGCCCGAACCCGAAGGGCAGCAGGCCGCGCACGAACATCAGGCCGAAGCACGAGGACGCCTCCGAGGGCATGGTGCTCACCGTGGACCGCGGCCGGCTGACCTGCCTCGTCGGGGACCGGGCCGTGACCGCGATGAAGGCCCGCGAGCTGGGCCGCAAGGCAGCGGTCGTGGGCGACCGGGTGAGCCTCGTCGGCGACCTGTCCGGCGCGAAGGACACCCTCGCGCGCATCGTCCGCATCGAGCCGCGCACGTCCGTACTGCGGCGCACCGCGGACGACGACGACCCCTACGAACGCGTGATCGTGGCCAACGCAGACCAGCTGGCGATCGTCACCGCGCTCGCCGACCCCGAGCCGCGTCCCCGGCTGATCGACCGGGCTCTCGTCGCCGCGTACGACGGCGGTCTCGAACCGCTGCTCGTCCTGACGAAGTCGGACCTCGCCTCGCCCGAGCCGCTGCTGGAGACGTACCGCCCGCTGGGGGTGCGCTACGTCGTCACGCGCCACGACGAGCTGGCCGGCGGCGCGGACGCCGAGCGCGTGCGGGCGCTGCTCGAAGGCCGCACGACGGCGTTCGTCGGGCACTCGGGCGTCGGCAAGACGACGCTGGTCAACTCCCTGGTCGCGGACGACAGGCAGCGGATCACCGGCCTGGTCAACGCGGTGACCGGCCGCGGCCGGCACACCACTGTCTCCGCGCTCGCGCTGCCGCTGGCGAAGGCGGAGGGCTGGGTCGTGGACACCCCGGGCATCCGGTCGTTCGGGCTGGCGCACATCGACCCGTCGCGGGTGATCCTCGCCTTCCCCGACCTGGTGCCGGGCACGGAGAACTGCCCCCGCGCCTGCAGCCACGACGAGCCGGACTGCGCGCTCGACGCGTGGGTGGCCGAGGGGCACGCCGATCCGACCAGGCTGGTCTCGCTGCGCAGGCTGCTCGCGACCCGCGAGCGCCACGAGGGCGACTGACGGCCGCACACGCTCCCGCCGGCCGCACAGGCCCCCGGCCGCGCGTACTCCTGACGGCCGGTCACGGGCGGTCCTCCTCGGCGGGGCCGCCGCGGGTCGCGGGAAAAGTTTGCCTTTACCCGGACCTGGTAAGTGCATAATCGCACCAAGCGAGACGAAGCAGTCAGCGATCCGGGAGGCTATCGACAATGGCGTGGCTGCTGGTCGTGGTCGCCGGACTGCTGGAGACGGGCTTCGCCGTCTGCCTGAAGCTGTCGCACGGATTCACCCGGTTGTGGCCGACGATCGCCTTCGCGAGCTTCGCCCTCGGCAGCTTCGGACTGCTGACCCTGGCGCTGAAGAAGCTGGACGTCGGGCCGGCGTACGCGGTGTGGACGGGCATCGGCGCGGCCGGCACGACGATCTACGGGATGGTCTTCCTCGGGGACGTCGTCTCCACGCTGAAGCTGGTGTCGATCACCCTCGTCATCATCGGCGTGATCGGACTCCAGCTGTCGGGCTCGGCGCACTGACGCGGACCGGGTGCCCGCCGGGCCCCCGGTACTGTGACGGGCATGTCCGACTACCACGATGACCTCCGCCTGGCCCATGTCCTCGCAGACGCCGCCGACGCCGTGACGATGGAGCGCTTCAAGGCCCTCGACCTGAAGGTCGAGACGAAACCGGACATGACCCCGGTCAGCGAGGCGGACAAGGCCGCCGAGGAGCTGATCCGAGGCAACCTCCAGCGCGCCCGCCCGCGCGACGCGGTCCTCGGCGAGGAGTTCGGCGTGCGGGGAACGGGCCCGCGCCGCTGGGTCGTCGACCCGATCGACGGCACGAAGAACTACGTGCGCGGCGTGCCCGTCTGGGCGACGCTCATCTCGCTGATGGTCGCGGGCGAGGGCGGTTACGAACCGGTCGTCGGCGTGGTGTCGGCGCCCGCGCTGGGCCGCCGCTGGTGGGCGGAGCGCGGCGGCGGCGCCCACACAGGACGCAGCCTGTCGTCCGCCACCCGGCTGCGGGTGTCGGACGTCTCCGGCCTCGGCGACGCGTCGTTCGCGTACTCCTCGCTCAGCGGCTGGGAGGAGCGGGGCCGGCTGGAGGGCTTCCTGAACCTGACCCGGGCGTGCTGGCGCACCCGCGGCTACGGCGACTTCTGGCAGTACATGATGGTCGCGGAGGGCGCGGTGGACATGTGCGCCGAACCCGAGCTGTCGCTCTGGGACATGGCGGCTCCGTCGATCGTCGTCCAGGAGGCGGGCGGCCGGTTCACCGGGCTCGACGGCCGCGACGGTCCGCACAGCGGGAACGCGGCGGCGTCCAACGGGACGCTGCACCAGACCCTGCTCGACTACCTCGACGAGCGCTACTGAGACGTCCGTCCGGGCGGGGCCGGGCCGCCTGCCGCGGCCCGCGCCCCCGCACGCGGGGAGGCCGGGCCCCGTCGGGGTCCGGCCTCCCTGGCACCGGCGTCGCCGGCCGTGCGTGGTGATCAGGCGCGGCGGGCCTGCACCGCGGCCTCCAGCCGCTTGCCGAAGTCGCCGTCGGCCCGGCGGAAGTTGTCGATCGCGCGCTCGGCGATGTCGTCGCGCGACACCTTCGCGATGAACTGCGCCAGGTTGTCGACGAGGCGCTCCTTCTCGTCCTGCGTCATCTTCCGGTAGAGGTCGCCGGCCTGCACGAAGTCGTTGTCCTCGGCGTGCGAGGGCGCCTCGTGGTGGCCGGTGGCCCCGCTGACCTGCGTGGGCTGCCACAGCGGGCGGTCGGTCTGGAACGGGCCGCCGAAGCTGTTGGGCTCGTAGTTCTTGCCGCCCTTGTGGCGGCCGTCGTACAGGTAGCCGTCCCGGCTGTTCGTCCGCGCCTCCGTGGCGTGCGGGCGGTTGACCGGCAGGTGGTCGGCGTTGATGCCGACGCGGTAGCGGTGGGCGTCGCCGTAGGCGAACAGGCGGCCCTGGAGCATCTTGTCCGGGGACGGGCCGATGCCGGGCACGAAGTGCGCCGGGCTGAAGATCGACTGCTCGACCTCGGCGAAGATGTTCTCCGGGTTGCGGTTGAGTTCGAGCTTGCCGATCTCGATCGGCGGGTAGTCGGCGTGCGGCCAGACCTTGGTCAGGTCGAACGGGTTGAAGCGGTACGTCGCGGCCTCGGCCGCCGGCATGATCTGCACCTGCACGGTCCAGGACGGGAACTCGCCGCGCTCGATGGACTCGCGCAGATCGCGCTGGTGGCTGTCGGGGTCGACGCCGGAGAGGCGGTTGGCCTCGTCCGTGGTGAGGTTCTTGATCCCCTGGTCGGTCTTGAAGTGGTACTTGACCCAGAAGACCTCGCCGGCCTCGTTGTTCCACTGGTAGGTGTGCGAGCCGTAGCCGTTCATGTGGCGGAGCGTCGCGGGGATGCCGCGGTCGCCGAACAGCCAGGTCACCTGGTGCGTGGACTCGGGCGACAGGCCCCAGAAGTCCCAGACGTTGTCCGCCTCCTGGGAGCCCGTGTACGGGTCGCGCTTCTGGGTGTGGATGAAGTCGGGGAACTTGATGGCGTCCTTGATGAAGAACACCGGGGTGTTGTTGCCGACGAGGTCGTAGTTGCCGTCCTCGGTGTAGAACTTCAGCGCGAAGCCGCGGGGGTCGCGCACCGCGTCCGCCGAGCCGAGGTTGCCCGCGACGGTGGAGAAGCGCAGGAACGTCTCCGTCTGCTTGCCCACCTCGGACAGGAACCTCGCGCGGGTCCACTGCGAGACGTCACGGGTCAGCGTGAAGGTGCCGTACGCGCCGGCGCCGCGGGCGTGGACGATCCGCTCCGGGATGCGCTCGCGGTTGAAGTGGGCCAGCTTCTCCAGCAGGGCCTGGTCCTGGATGAGCATCGGACCGCCGGCGCCCGCTGTCTCGCTGTTCTGGTTGTCGGCGACCGGCGCACCGGCCTCTGTGGTCAGCGGTCCCTGCGTCACGTACGCCTCCTGGGAAGTTCTGGACCTCGGCTCTTGCCGAACCTGATCCTACAATGGACATTGTCCAAGTCAAGTGACCATCCAAAGTCGTACCGACCCTCAAACACGTGTCCCCCCACTGTTAGGCTGGGATCATGAGCGACCTTCTGGAACGCCTGCGCGAACGCGGCTGGCGCATGACCGCCCAGCGCCGCGTGGTGGCCGAGGTCCTCGACGGCGAGCACATCCATCTGACCGCCGACGAGGTGCACGCGCGCGCCGTCGACAGGCTGCCCGAGATCTCCCGGGCGACGGTGTACAACACGCTGGGCGAGATGGTCTCCCTCGGCGAGGTGACGGAGCTCGCGACCGACCACCGCGCCAAGCGCTACGACCCGAACGCCCACCGCCCCCACCAGCACCTGGTGTGCGCGCGCTGCGGCACCATCCGCGACGTCCACACCTCGGGCGACCCGCTGAACCAGCTGCCCGCGGAGGAGCGCTTCGGGTTCACGGTCTCCGGCGCCGAGATCACCTACCGGGGCCTGTGCCCCGACTGCGCCGCCGCTGCCTGAGTTCGGCGGGGGCCCCTCGCCCACCGGCGGCAGGCGCCCCCGCGGGCAGGCCGCCCCGCTCCCCGGCCCGTGCCGTGATCGGCGGCAGGCGCCGAACCCGGCCGCACACGCGGAACGCCGGCGCCCTCACGGACCCGACCGGGCATGCCGAAGGCCCGGATCTCCAGGAGATCCGGGCCTTCGGTTCAAGTAGCGGGGACAGGATTTGAACCTGCGACCTCTGGGTTATGAGCCCAGCGAGCTACCGAGCTGCTCCACCCCGCGTCGGTGAACTGAACATTACGTCACCGCCACCGGATGGGCAAATCCCTTTCGGGGCGCCTCCGTCGGCCTCCCGTCGAAGGCGCGCGCGGGGACCGCTCAGGCCGTCAGCTCCTGGTGGAGGGCGTCCAGCAGCTTCGCCGCCCGCTCGGCGACCTCGGCGGGGCCGAGCTCCACCGCGCGGGCGCACCAGCGCTCGCCCTCGGCGAGTTCGCCGCCGCGCGCCGCGAGCAGGGCGAGCCGCAGCGCGGCCCGGCCGTGCCCGGCCTGCGCGGCGCGCGTCCACCACAGCACCGCCTCCGCCTCGCTGCCCTCGCGCACGAGCAGCAGGCCCAGGTTGAAGGCCCCGCTGCGGCTGCCCGCCTCGGCGGACTCCCGGTACCAGCGGGCCGCGCCCTCGACGTCGCCGCGCCGGGCCGCGAGCATGCCCGCGCGGACCTGGGCCCGTACGTGCCCGTGCTCGGCGGCCCGCTCGTACCACAGCTCGCACTCGGTCTTCTCGGTGTTGACCTGCGCCTCGCCGAGCGCGGGCGGCGAGGCCGGGGGCCTGCGCGCGTCCAGCAGCATGGCCAGGCGGTACGCGGCCTCCACGCTGCCGCCGCCGGCGGCGCAGCGCAGGTGGCGCTCCGCGGTGCGCTCGTCGCCGTCGCGCAGGCAGGCGATCGCGACCTGGAGGGCCGCCTCGGTGTGGCCCGCGGAGGCGGCCCGCTCGTACCACCGCAGCGCCGCGGCGTCGTCGTCGCGGCCGGCGAAGAGGATGCCCAGGTTGAACGCGGCGTCGACGCTGCCCGCCTCGGCCGCCTTGGAGAACCAGGGCTCCGCGCCCGCCGCGTCGCCCGCCTGCAGGAGCAGCACGGCGAGCGCGTTGGCGGCCTCGCGGTGGCCCGCGTAGGCGGCGCGCCGGTACCACTGCTCGGCCTGCGCGGCGCGGTCCTGGGCCGCGCACAGCAGCGCGAGGTTGTACGCGCCGTTCACGTCGCCCGCGTCCATGGCCGTGCGGTACCAGCGCTCCGCGGACTGCTGCTCGCCCCGGGCCGCGTGCAGCGCGCCGAGGGCGTTGGCCGCGGTCCCGTCGCCGTCCTGGGCGGCGCGCAGCCACCACACGGCGGCGGACTCCGTGTCGCCGGCGTCGCGCAGCAGGAACGCCAGGGCGCTCGCGGCCTTCGCCTCGCCGTCCTTGGCGGAGCTGAGGTACCAGCGCCCGGCCTCCTTGAGCTCGCCGCGCCGCTCCAGGATCGCGCCGAGGTGCAGCGCGGCACGCCGGTGGCCGCGGGCGGCGGCCTGCCGGTACCAGTGCACGGCGTCCTCGATCAGCGCCGGTCCCGCGGGGTCGGCGGCCGGCCGGGCGCGCTCCCTGGCCCGCCGTTCCAGCGTGAGGGCCAGGCGGTACGACGCCTCGCGGTGGCCGTGCTCCGCGGCGGCCCGCAGCCAGCGCTCCGCGCCGACGTCGCTGCGGTGTTCGAGGAGGTCCGCGAGGGCGTACGCGCCCGACGCGTGCCCCTGCTCGGCGGACTGCCGCAGCCAGTACTCGGCCGCGGGCTCGTCGCCGCGCTCGCGGAAGTGCTTGCCGAGGGCGTGCGCGGCGGCCGCGGAGCCCGCGACGGCGGCGATGCGCCACCAGCCCGCGGCCTCCTCGGTGTAGCCGCGCTGGTGGAGCAGGACACCCAGGTTGTTGGCGGCGGCGCGGTCGCCCGCGGACGTGGCGGATCGCAGGTGGGGCTCGGCGCCTTCGAGGTCGCCACGGCGCAGCAGGAGTGCGCCGAGCGCGCTCGCTGCCGCCGTGTCACCCGCTTCTGCCGCGGCGCGGTGGCGGGCTTCCGCCTCGGCCTCGGTCTGCTCGGCCTGGTCCATGACCTCCGTGGGCTCCATGGGTGCGGCCGACTCCGGGAGGACGGCCGAGCCGAGCGTACCGACGCCGGACCCGACATCGGTACGCCTCTGCGCAAACCGCCCTGTCTCCAACAGAGTTGTCCTATCCCCCATAAAACTCATCGTCGCATTACCTGCTACCCGCTCACACCCGGTATATCGCGGCCAGCAAGGTCACTTCAGCGTTTTGTCGACATGCCCACAGAGTGATAAGTCAAACACGGTAGGAGCCGTTCCGCACGGACCGCGGCAGAGTTGGCACAAACACGTGCCGAGGGCCCGGAAGATCCTCTCGGATCTTCCGGGCCCTCGGACTTCAGTAGCGGGGACAGGATTTGAACCTGCGACCTCTGGGTTATGAGCCCAGCGAGCTACCGAGCTGCTCCACCCCGCGCCGTTGTGTGATCAACAATAGCACGGTACGGGGGCGCGGCCGCTCCGCCCGGGCACGCTCCGCCCCCGGAGGAAGGGCCCCCGCCGCCGTCGCGCCCGGCGGCGGGGGCCGCGCTCAGCCGGAGCCGCCGCCGCCCGGCTTCGCCACGCCGCCGCCGGAACTCGGCGTCGCCGCGCTCGCTCCGGCGGCCTCCGCGCGCTTCAGCGCGTCCTGCAGGTCCTTCTGCGCCTTGCCGTACGCCTGCCAGTCCGGCGTCGGCCCCTTGAGCGCGTCCTGGCCCTCGTCGTACGCCTTCTGCGCGTCCTGGACGGCCTGCTGGAGCGCCTGGCCGTCGCCGGTGGGCGGCTTCGTCCGCCCCGGTGGCCTCGTGGAGGACGGCGGTTCGGCCGCCGTCGTGCCGAACACCGCGTCGAGCGCGCCCGAGAGGGAGTCCGCGAAGACCGGTTTGCCGCCCGCGTACGAGGCGGCCACCTTCTTCAGCAGCGGGTAGTTCTGGCTGCCGCCCCGGGTGTAGACCGGCTCGACGTACAGGAAGCCGCCGTCGAGCGGGACGGTCAGCATGTTGCCGTACTCGATGTCGGAGTCCGTGCCCTTGAGGTTGCGCACGAAGTCGGCGACGTCCTCGCCGCCGTTGAGCTCGCTCTGCATCTGCTGCGGCCCCTGCACGTTGTTGCCGGTGACCCGCAGGACCCGGATCGTGCCGTAGTCGGGGCTCGTCGCGTCCGCGTCTACGGCCATGAAGGCGCCCAGGTTCGGGCGACCGCTCGGCGTGAACGTCGTCGTCAGCGAGAACGCCTGCTGCTTCTGGCCGGGCATCTTCAGGCTCAGGTAGTACGGCGGAACTGCCGTGCCCGCGCGGGTCGTCGGGTCGTCCGGCACCTGCCAGGCGTCGCTGCCGCTGTAGAACTGCGCGGCATCGGTGACGTGGTAGCGGGTCAGCAGCTCCCGCTGCACCTTGAACAGGTCCTGCGGGTAGCGCATGTGCGCCTCGAGGTCGGCCGGGATGTCCTTCTTCGCCTTCACCGTCCCCGGGAACGCCTTCATCCAGGTGCGCAGGACCGGGTCCTTGGTGTCCCACTGGTAGAGCGTGACCTTGCCGGTGTACGCGTCGACCGTGGCCTTCACCGAGTTGCGGATGTAGTTGACCTGGTTCTGCTGGGCCACGACCGAGCGGGAGTCGCTGGTCAGCGAGTCGGTCGTGGTGTCCCCGAGCGTGGTGCGCGAGGAGTACGGGTAGGCGTCGGTCGTCGTGTAGGCGTCCACGATCCACTGGATGCGCCCGTCGACCTCGGCCGGATACGCGTCGCCGTCCAGCGTGAGCCAGGGAGCGACGGCCTCCACCCGCTCCTTGGGCGTGCGGTTGTAGAGGATCCGCGAACCCTTGCCGATGGCGCCGGAGTAGAGCATCTGCGGCTCGCTGAGGGCCACCGCGTACGCGGCCCGGTTGAGCGGGCTGGACAGCGAGACGCCGCTGCCGCCCTTGTACCGGGTGGTCTTCTCGCCGTTCGACTCGTAGTCCAGCTCCTTCTGCGGGCCCCCCACGATCGAGTACTGCGTGGTCTTCTCGCCGTAGTAGATCCGCTGCTCGTAGGGGCCGAGGTCACCGGTGGTGGGCAGCCCGGCCTCGGTGAAGGCGGGCGAGCCGATCGTGCCCTGCTTGGGATCGGTGACCGTGCCGGTGCCCTTGGCCGTGACCATGCCGAAGCCGTGGGTGTAGGTGAAGTGGTCGTTGATCCAGTTGTGCTTCTGGATTCCGGCGATGTTCAGCTCGCGCAGGCCGACGACGGTGTCCTGGAGCTTGCCCGTCGAGGGGTCCTTGTAGCGGTCGACGTTGAGCGTCGCCGGGAACTGGTAGTACTTGCGCGGCTGCTGGACCTGCTGGAACGCGGGGGAGACCACGTTCGGGTCGACGAGCCGGTAACTCGCCGCGGCGTCCGCCGCCTTGCGCTGGCCGGCCTTCGAACCGGCGCCGCCGGTACCCGAGTAGTCCGAGACCTTCGCCGAGCCGATGCCGTACGCGGCACGCGTGGCGTCGATGTTCTTCTTGATGTACGGCGCCTCCTTCGCCTGCTCGTTCGGCTGGACCGTGAACTTCTGCACGATCGCCGGGTACAGGCCGCCGATGAGGATCGCGGAGAGGACCATCAGGCCGAAGCCGATGACGGGCAGCTGCCAGGTGCGGCGCCACAGGGTGGCGAAGAACAGCACCGCGCAGATCACCGCGATGCAGAACAGGATGGTCTTCGCCGGGAGGTAGGCGTTGGCGTCGACGTAGCGCAGGCCCGTCCAGTTGCCGGTCGCCTTCAGGTCGCTCGACTTCACCGCGAGGCCGTAGCGGTCCAGCCAGTACGCGACCGCCTTCAGCGACACGAACAGGCCGATCAGCACGGACAGGTGGCCGGTGGCGGCCGCGGTGGCGCGCGCGCCCGGGCTGGTCACGCGCAGCCCGCCGTACAGGTAGTGCGTGAGGGCGGCGGCGACCACCGACAGGACGGTGGCGGCGAAGCCGAAGCCGAGCAGGAAGCGGTACCACGGCAGGTCGAACGCGTAGAACGACACGTCCAGGTGGAACTGCGGGTCCTTCGTGCCGAACGGCACGCCGTCGACCCACAGGAGCCAGGTGCGCCACTCGCCGGAGGCGGCGGCGCCCGCGATCAGCCCGACGAGGGCGGTGATCGCGGCCAGGACCCACTTCTTGTACGGCGCGACGCTCATGCGGTAGCGGTCGAGGCTCTGCTGCTCCGTCGACATCGCGCTCAGCGGCGGCCGCAGCCGGTGCGCGAGCCAGATGTTGAAGCCGACGGCCGCCGCCATGATCGCGCCGAAGACGGCGAACAGGCCGAGCTTCGTCCACAGCGTGGTGGTGAACACGGAGGCGTAGTCGACCGAGCGGTACCAGAGCCAGTCGGTCCAGAAGCCCGAGAACATCACGAACGCCATGGCGAGGACCGCCAGCACCCCCAGGGCCAGCAGCAGGGCGCGCACACGCGACGGCCCCCCAGCCCTCGTCCGTGGCCCGGTCGGGCCTCCGCCGCGGTCCGGCATCTGGAAAGCCAACGTGCGCACCTCGAGAAATATCCGGGGACAGACCCCCCGGGGGACCGGGGGAAAGGTCATGGTTCGGTCAGCTGGGACGTACTGGTTTCGCCACCCGCGGGGACGTGCTCGTCGGGCCAGGCGATCGTAGGACCCCTCCATGCAACTTACGGAGGCTTTACCCAGTTCCCGTCCTGGGCCCCGGAAGGGGCAGGATGTTGGTCATGTCGAACGTTTCCCCCTCAGGGACCCCGATGGCCGCGAACCCGCTCACGCGGGCCGTGCTCGAGATCGACGAGTACGCGGCGGGCCTCGGCTGGGACCAGCCCGCCCGTCTCTTCGCGCTCGTGGACAGTGAGCGCATGCGCGCGGACGAACCCGAGCTCGCCGGCCAGCTGGGTCTCGACAGCGACGAGGACGTCGCTCCCCTCACCCCCGTCGAGCAGGACGAGATCCCTGCCGGCACCGCCCTCGACGAATTCCTCGCCACCATCGCGTGGCCCGACGCGGTCGCGGGCTGCGCGCTCACCGTGGAGCGGCTGATGCTGCCCCCGTCCGCCGAGGCCGCGCTGCCCGAAGGCCTCGACGAGGCAGCGCTCGCCGACTGGGTCGCGCGCCACCCGGACCGCCAGGAGGTGCGCATGACGGTGGCCGTGCTGCGCGACGGCAGCCGGGAGTCGGCGCTGCGGCTGCGCGAGAAGGACTCGGCCTCGGAGGTGCTCACCGGCTCGGGCCTCGTGCCGGGCCTCGCGGAGGCGCTGTCGGCGACCTTCGCGTCGTAGGCCGGGGGACGCGGGTCCCCGCCCGGGCCCGCGGGCCCGGGCCGCGCGGGCCGCACGGTCAGCCTGCCGAGCAGCTCGGCAGGCCGGCCGTGTCACCGGTGCGGATCTTGTCCACCGAGGCCTTGGCGTCGGTGATGTTCTTGACCTTCACGAGCGTGAGGCCGCTCGGGGTGTCCTTCGCCGCGGCGGCGCAGTTGTCCGCCGGGGTGAGGAAGTAGCGGGCCCCGGCGGACCGGGCTCCCACGAGCTTCATGGCGATGCCGCCGATCGGGCCGACGGTCCCGTTGTCGTCGATGGTGCCGGTGCCTGCGACGAACCGGCCGCCCGTGAGCGAGCCGGGCGTGAGCTTGTCGACCAGACCGAGCGAGAACATCAGGCCGGCGCTGGGGCCGCCCACGTCCGCCAGCTTGATGTCCATGCTGAACGGGAACGTGTGGTCGGTCCCGGCCGCGATGCCGACGATCGCGCGCGTCTTGCCCTCGTCGTGCGACCGGGCCGTCTTCACGACGACCTGCCGGCTGCCCTTGGGCTCCTTGTCCGCCTTCTTCGCCGCGGCGGCGTCCTCCGCCGGCACGATCGTGAAGGTGACGCTCTGCCCCGGCTCGTGCTTCGTGACGAGCTGCGCCACCTGGTCCTGCTTGGTGACCTTCGTGCCGTCGACGGCGAGGATCAGGTCGCCCGCGTGCAGCTTGCCCTCGGCGGGGCTGTCCTTGAGGACGCTGGCCACGTTCACGTGCGAGGCGACCGGGATGTGCAGCACCTTGAGCGCGGCGACCTTGGCGCTCTCCTGGGACTGGCTGAACTCCTCGGCGTTCTCCTGCGTCGACTGCTGCTCGGTCTGCCCCTGCGGGTAGAGCGTGTCGTGCGGGACGACGACCTCGTCGTGCGCGAGCCAGCCGTAGACCGCCTCGGCCACGTTCAGGTGGGTGTCGGCGCTCGTCACGCGGACGGTGACCATGTTCAGGTGGCCCGACGTCGGGTACGTCTTGTGCCCCGAGATCTGCAGGACCGGCTTGCCGCCCGGGCTGGAGAGGGTGTTCGTCGTCGGACCCGGGCTCATCTCGGAGTACGGGACCTTCGTCAGGACGCCGACGCAGAGCAGCGCGATCAGGACGAGGGTGGACGCGAGCATCGTCACGGTACGGCGTGGCATGGAACGACAGTACGGGAAACGCCTGTGAGCGCCGCGTCCGGGCGGCGGCTACTCGGCGGGGTCGCGCTCCATGGCGTTGCGGAAGCGGGCGTAGCCGTTGAGCTCGGCCATGTCGCCCACGGTGTGGCTCCTCGAAACCCAGCTTCCCCATATCGCCGCGCCTATCGCCGCGACGACGGGGATGAGCAACCAGGTGAGCACGGCCATCGCGATCTCCCGTCCCAGTCAGCAGATTTGATCTACAGATTTACTGTCTGCAAGACCTAACGCTGCTGGGGGTGGACAGGTTACGCAAATCGGACAGACGGGCGGGCACGGGCCCCGGGCCGTGCGGCCGGGCGCCTCCGCCGCCCTCGGGACGACTGCCCCGAACGGGCTACGGCAGCGGCGCGCGCGCCCGGCGCGTGGACGGGGCCGGGGCCGGGGACGAACGCGGCCCCGGGGCTAGGCCCCGGCGCCCACCCACTCCTCGGTGCCGTCGCTGAAGTTCTGGTGCTTCCAGATGGGGACCTCGTGCTTGAGGTCGTCGATGAACCTCCGGCACGCGGCGAACGCCTCCGCGCGGTGCGGGCACGACACCGCGACGATCACCGCGAGGTCGCCGACGGCCAGGTCGCCCACGCGGTGGACGGCCGCGAGGCCGCGGACGGGGAAGTCGGCCGCCACCTTCTCGGCGACGCGCCGCAGCTCCGCCTGAGCGGTCGGGTGGCCGGTATAGCCCAGGGCGTCCACGTCCGCGCCGCCGTCGTGGTCGCGCACGGTGCCCACGAACAGGGCCGTCCCGCCCGCGGCGGGGTCGCCCACCGCGGCGAACACCTCGTCGAGGCTCAGCGGGGTGTCGCGGATCGCCAGCAGCCGGATCGGGTCGTCGCCCGCCCGCTCGCCCGGATGGTCCGTTCGGTCCTGTGAGGTCGCCATGACGTCCATCGTGCCGTAAGGAGGCGCGACGCGTCATCGGTGGCGCCCGGGGACGGCGCCCCGGACGTGCCGGCCGGCGCGCGAGGACCCGCCCGCTGCGGGCCCCCGTTCCGGCCGCTCCGCCGTTCCGCCGCTCCGTCCTTCCGCCTCAGAGCCTGCGCCGCGCCTTGCGGACCCTGCGGACCACCGCGGCCGTGCCGAGCAGCGCCACGGTCGCGCCCGCGGCTCCCGCCGCGGTCGCGTCCTTGCGGCCGAGGCGGCGCCCCGCGACGGTGTGGCGCCCCTGGACCTCGTCGAGGAGCGCGGCGAGCACCCGCTCGTTCGTCCAGCCGGGCCGCCAGCCCGCGTCGTGCAGCGCGCCGACGCTGACCACCCAGGGGTACATCGTGTAGGCGAGGTCGCCGGCCGGGGACGGCGTCAGCCCGATGCGGTGCAGCCTGGCGGCGGCGCCGAGGGCCACCGCGGACGGCAGCTCCATGCGCCGGATGCCGCTGAGCTCCTCGACCTGCTCCTGTTCGAGCCAGCCGTCGCAGCCGACGGCGAACTCGCCCTCGACCCGGCCGAGCGCCGCGTACTCCAGCGCGCCGACCAGGTCCTCGACGTGGCAGAACTGCCAGGTCGGCCGGGAGCCCGCGACGACGAGGAGCCGCGGCGACTCGAAGTAGCGGGTCAGCGCGGTGTCCGTGCCGCCGACCAGCATGGCGGGCCGCACGACGGTGACGTTCAGGCCGGGGTGGGCGCGCGGCGCGCGGCGGCCGAGCCGTTCGATCTCCAGGAGGTCGCCGACGGCGGTCGCCTCGGCGGTGGCGCGCAGCTCGGCGTCCTCGGACAGCGGGATGTCGTTGTCGGGCAGCGCGCCGTAGACCATGGCGGAGGTGCACAGCACGACGCGGTGCACGCCCGCGGCCGCCGCGGCGGTCAGTACGGTCTGCGTCCCGCGCACGTTGTAGGCGGTGCGCGCGGCGGGGTCGCTCTCCAGGTCGAGATCGAGTGCGAGGTGGACGACCACGTCGACGTCCTCGCCGCGCAGCCGCTCGGCGATGGCCGGGTCGCGGACGTCGAGGACGTGCCAGGTGGCGTCCTCGGCCCCGCCGCGCCGCTCGTCGATGGCGACGACCCGCTTGATCTCGCCGGAGGCGGCGAGCCTGCGGGCCAGCAGGTCGCCGACCCCGGTCGCGGCGCCGGTGACGGCGACGACGGGGCCGCGGGACCTGCTCGGGGTTGCGGGGTTTCGCGTAGCGCGAACCTGCGGTTCTGGGGAACTCACCGGGCGTCTCCAGCGGTTGTCTTCAGTACGTCCGTTAATGACGCGTACGTACCAGGTGACGTTCATCCTGCCGCAGACCTTCAGGAGGTGTGCGTTCGGCCCGGAAGCCGTCCGGAAGCCGAATCCGGGCGCCGGGGCGTTTGAACGGCGTCCCGTGGGAAGGCGCCACTGACGCCGTGCCCCGGGAGCGCGGTGAAGCATAGGCTGGATGGTGCAGGGCAGCCGCCGCCGGCAGGAGCCGGTGGCCTTACGAGCCGAGGAAACCCGTGAGTGACACCCCATTCGGATTCGGCCTTCCGCCGGAGGAGCCGGAGGACGGCGACGGCAAGAAGAAGGACCCTGCCGAGGGCGGCGGTCAGGGTTCGGGCGGCCAGGGCAACCCGGGCAACCCCTTCGGTTTCGGCGGCTTCGGGCTGCCGGGCGGGGGCGGTGGCGGCGGGGACAACCCGTTCGCGGCGATGTTCGGGTCCCTGAACCCGAACGACCTGGGGGCGGCCTTCCAGCAGCTCGGGCAGATGCTGAGCTTCGAGGGCGGCCCGGTGAACTGGGACATGGCCAAGCAGATCGCCCGCCAGACCGTCGCGCAGGGCACCCAGGACGGCACGAAGGACGCCAGCGTGAGTGCGGGCGAGCGGGCCGCGGTGGGCGAGGCCGTGCGCCTCGCGGACCTCTGGCTGGACGGCGTGACGTCGCTGCCCTCGGGCGCGAACACCGCCGTGGCCTGGAGCCGCGCCGAGTGGGTCGAGGCGACGCTGCCCGCGTGGCAGCAGCTGGTCGACCCGGTCGCCGAGCGGGTCGGCGCGGCCATGGGCGACGTGCTGCCGCCCGAGATGCAGAACGTGGCGGGTCCGCTGATCGGCGTGATGCGCTCCATGGGCGGCGCCATGTTCGGGCAGCAGCTGGGCCAGGCCGTCGGCGTGCTGGCGGGCGAGGTCGTCGGCTCCACCGACATCGGGCTGCCGCTGGGGCCGGCGGGCAAGGCGGCGCTGCTGCCGCTGAACATCGAGGCCTTCGGCAAGGACCTCGGCCTCCCGCAGGACGAGGTCCGGCTGTACCTGGCGCTGCGCGAGGCCGCGCACCAGCGCCTCTTCACGCACGTGCCGTGGCTGCGCTCGCACATCTTCGGCGCCGTAGAGGGCTACGCGCGCGGCATCAAGGTCGACACGTCGAAGCTGGAGGACGTCGTCGGGCAGTTCGACCCGACGCACCCCGAGGAGCTGCAGGAAGCGCTCCAGCAGGGCATGTTCCAGCCGGAGGACACCCCCGAGCAGAAGGCGGCCCTGGCCCGGCTGGAGACGGCGCTCGCCCTCGTCGAGGGCTGGGTGGACGCGGTGGTCCACGAGGCCGCGAAGTCCCGGCTGACCGGTGCCGGCGCACTGCGCGAGACGCTGCGCAGGCGGCGCGCCTCGGGCGGCCCCGCCGAACAGACGTTCGCCACGCTGATCGGCCTGCAGCTGCGGCCGCGCCGCCTGCGCGACGCCTCCCGGCTGTGGGCCTCGCTCACGGACGCGCGCGGCATGGACGGCCGCGACGCGCTGTGGGAGCACCCGGACATGCTGCCGACGGCGTCCGACCTGGACGACCCGGACGGCTTCGTGCACCGCGAGCAGATCGACTTCTCCGAGCTCGACAAGATGCTCGGTGAGGCGGCGGGCGGCGGCCAGGGCAAGGCCTCTCCGTCCGGCGGCGGCAGCACGGCGCCCGGCACGGAGCGCGCCGGGGACGGCGAGGCCCCCGAGGACGGGACGTCCGAGGAGACGGACGGCGGCGGCGAGGGCCGCAAGGGCGACGAGGGCAAGGGCGACAGCGACAAGTGAGCCTGTACGACGACGCCGTCCTCGTGCTGAAGGCGTACGGGGACGGCGCCCGCCGCCCGGACGCTTCCGCACCGGCGGCGGGCGAGCCGGCCGGCCCGGAGCAGAGCGCGCTGCGCGACGACTACCTCGCCCACCTGGCGGCCCGTCCCGACGGCCTGTGGAAGGCCTGCGGTGCCGGCCACCTCACGGCGAGCGCGCTCGTCGTCGACCCCTCGGCGGGCCGGGTGCTGCTCACCCTGCACCGCAAGCTGAACATGTGGCTCCAGATGGGCGGGCACTGCGAGCCCGGCGACGCGTCCCTGGAGGCCGCCGCGCTGCGCGAGGCCGCCGAGGAGTCGGGCGTCGAGGGGCTGACCCTGCTGCCCGGCGGCCCGGTCCGGCTGGACCGGCACCCGATCCCCCCGCCCTGCCGGCAGCACTTCGACGTGCAGTACGCGGCGCTCGCTCCGGCGGGCGCCGTCGCGGCGATCAGCGAGGAGTCGATCGACCTGCGCTGGTTCGCGTACGGCGAGGTGGCCGGGGTGGCGGACACGTCGGTGGTGAGGCTGCTCGACGCGACACGGGCCCGCCTCGCCGCGTAGCCGGGCGCCCGGGTCCGCCGCCCCGGGGACGCGCCGGCGGGTGACCGAACGCGGGGCGGGGCCCGTGGTCAGCCACGGGCACCGCCCCTTCGCACGTGCGCGACGCGCCCCGCGGTCAGCTCCAGGCGTTGCCGCGGTTCTGGCCGTGCGCGCCCTGCTGGCCCAGACCGAACTGGGCCGCGATGCCGTCGCCGATCTCCGCGGCCTGCGGCGGCAGCACCTCACTCGGCTGCACGAGGGCGAAGCCCTGGCCGAGGAAGCTCAGCTCCCAGCCCTCGCCGGTGCTGCCGCGCCGCCGCCGCACCGGCGACGAGTAGGTCTGCGCCTGCATCTGCACCCGCAGCGAGGACGACCAGGCGACGATCGCGTCCGCGTCGGCGCTCACGTACTTGTCGGGCGTGACCCGCATCATCAGCGGGCGGCCCGACGTCATCAGCGCCACCTTGCCGGTTCCCGTGATCAGCAGCTGGTACTTGCCGGTGCCCGAGATGCCGTACTGGCTGTCGACGGCGATGACCTCGTGGTGGAGCGTCGAGTCCAGCGCCAGCACGTACGCGCTGTCGACCGTCAGGCCGTCGCGGTCGACGTCCACGACGTGGACGTGCTGCGCGAGGTTGGCCAGGTAGACGGTCCCCTGCCCGGACACGCGCATCAGGTCGAGGCCCTCGCCCGTGCGCGACCTGCGGGAGCGCTGCCCGGAGCTGCGGTACTCCCCGTCGAACTCCATCAGCCCCTGGTAGGCGACCATGGCGCCCTTGCGGGCGAGCACGTCGTCCTGGCCGGTGAGCGCGACGCGCAGCAACTGCTCGTTCTGGAGCGCGTAACGCCCCTGCGTCTGCTGTTCCGTATAGGCGAAAAGCGGACTCTGCATGGTGGTGACCCTCCCCCTCAGCCGCGGATGCGCAGGCGGTCGGTGCTGTCCTCGCTGGGCTGCACCACGACGAGCCCCTGGCCGGAGAACGCCATCTGGTACGCCTCGCCGCTGCCGCGCCCTATCAACGCGCCCGCCTTGAAGCTTCGCTTGCCCTTGACCTTCAGGTTCGGCGACCAGGCCACGAGCGCGTCGGGGTCGACGTACGTCTCGTCCTCCCCGCGTCCGCAGTCGACCACCACCGGCGTGCCGCGCGAGGTCAGCGCGACCCACCCGGTGCCGGAGATCGCCACGTTCCACAGGCCCTGGCCGGTGAACTTGGCGAGTCCCTTGACCCGTTCCACGCCCCACTGCAGATGGGCGTCGAAAGCCAGGACGTTGGTGCCGTTGACGGAGATCGCGTCGTTGTCGAGGTTGATCACGACGACGTGGGCGCCGTAGTCCGCCAGGTAGAGCAGACCGTCGCCGCTGCACTTCATGATCGGGGCGCCCTCGCCGGTGACCCAGTGCTCGGCGATGTGCCGCACGGACGGCGGGTTGGGTTCGTACTGGATGAAGCCCTCGTACGCGACCATCGAGCCGGTGCGCGCGTAGAGGTCCTGCCCGGTCGCCATGGCGACCTTGAGCATGGTGTGCCCGTGGTTCTCCATGCGGGCCGCGATCGGAGTCGGGGCGTAGCCCGCGAGCTGCTGTTCCATCATGCCGGGCTCCCTCAGACCTCGTACGGCTGGACGACGATGAAGTTCCCCGGCGCACCGCGGAACTGGAGGTTCACGGTCTCCCCGCTGTGCCCCGGGTAGGCGTTGCGGCGCAGCCTGACCTGGCTGGACAGGATGACCTGGGACGCGGCCGACCAGGCCACCACGGCGTTGCAGTCGGCGAACGTGGTCGGCGTGACGGGCAGGACGACGGGGGTGCCGTGCGTCTTGACGACGACGGTGCCGGTGCCCTGGAAGAGCATCGTGAACAGGGCGCCGCCCGGGATGCCGTGCCCCTCGATCCTGCGTACCTCGTACTGGAGGGACTCGTCGAAGGCGAGCACGTTCTCGGCGGAGACGCAGATGCCGTCGCCCTGCAACTCGATCGGGTGCAGGTGCGCGTTGTTGTCGGCGAGGAAGACCTGCCCGCGCCCGGTGCAGCGCATGAGCTGCATCTCCTGGCCGGTCGCGTTGCCCACGACCCGGCCGGCGAACCCGGCGCCCTTGTAGCCGAAGTCGACCTTGCCCTGGTACATGACCATGCTGCCCTGGCGTGCGAGCACGGGGGCGCCGCCGGCCATCGTCAGGTCGACGCGCACGAGGTGGCCGTTCTGCGACGTCCAGCGCTGCCCGGTCGGGGTCTCCTTGTACAGGTTGAGCGCGGCATTGAGCCCCGCGCCGCCGGGGGGCGGGCCGGGCGGGACGAACCCCTGGACCCCGCCGGGCGGGGCCCCGAAGCCCGCGCCGCCGGGCGCCTGTTGGGCGAAGGGGTTGCCCATGGGGGCCGGCGGCGCGCCGAACGGCGCCTGCGCCGGGGCGCCCTGGCCGTACGGCGCTCCCGCGGGCGCGGGTGCCGCCGGCGGCGGGGTGGGCGCGCCGAACCCGCCGGGCGGCGGGGGCGGGGGTGGCGGCGGCGGCGCGTACGGTGCCTGCCCGGGCACCTGGCCGTAGCCGGGCGGCGGGGTGTCCAGGGGCGCCACGAGGGTGGGTGCGGCATACACGGGCGGGGCCTGCGGGGCGGGCGGCGGGGCCTGGCCCGGCTCGGGCGCAGGCGGGGCCTGGGGTGCCTG
>NZ_JAKGCV010000430.1 GCF_021556455.1 Streptomyces fuscigenes
CCGCGCCCGGGCACGCCCCCGCCCGCCCGGCCACGGCTGCCCGCGACCGCGGCCAGGCCGCCCTCGAGTACGCGGGCGTCGTGGCCGTCCTGCTGTTCGTCGCGGTCGCCGCGCTCCAGCTCGGCATCGCGGGCTATGCCGTCCAGCAGGCGGGCACCGGCGCGCGGGCCGCCGCCCGTACGGCCACGTACCGCGAGACGGAGGGCGACGACTACCAGGCGGCCGGGCACGCCGCGATCAGCGGCTGGCTCTCGGGCGGCACCGAGTTCTCCGAGTCCGGCGCCACCGGCACCGGCCTGACCGTCACCGCCCGCGTCCACATCCCCGCCATCGTCCCGCTGCTCGACCTCGGCTACGCGACCCGCAGCGTCACCATGCCCCGCGACCGAGTGTCCGACGGAAGCCCAGGAGCCACCCCATGAGCCTGCGGTCCCGCATCACCAGCACCGAGCCCGCCGGGGGCGAGAGCCAGGAGTCCCTCCTCGTCGGCACCTACCGGCTGAAGCTCCTGGAGGAGATCGACCTCGCCGAGATGTCCGCCCTCCCCGCGACGGACCGGCGCGCCCGGCTGGAGCGCGTCCTCGGGCACATCATCAGCCGCGAGGGGCCGGTCCTCTCGTCCGCCGAGCGGTCCCAGTTGATCCGCCGCGTCGTGGACGAGGCCCTCGGCCTCGGAGTCCTCGAACCGCTCCTGGAGGACGCGTCCATCAGCGAGATCATGGTCAACGGCGCCGACCAGGTGTTCGTGGAGCGCGGCGGCCGCATCGAGCGGCTGCCGATCCGCTTCAGCTCCGACGAGCAGCTGATGCAGACGATCGAACGCATCGTCTCGACCGTCAACCGCCGCGTCGACGAGGCGAACCCGATGGTCGACGCGCGCCTGCCGTCGGGCGAGCGCGTCAACGTCATCATCCCGCCGCTGTCCCTGACCGGCCCGATCCTCACGATCCGGCGCTTCCCGCGCTCGTTCACCCTCGCCGAGCTGATCGAACTGGGCTCGCTCGACGAGCAGATGATGCTGCTGGTCGCGGGGCTCGTACGGGCGAAGTTCAACGTGATCGTCTCCGGCGCGACCGGCACCGGCAAGACGACCCTCCTCAACGCGCTGTCCGCGATGATCCCCGAGGGCGAGCGCATCGTGACCATCGAGGACTCCGCCGAACTCCAGCTCCAGCAGCACCACGTGATCACGCTGGAGAGCCGGCCCGCCAACGTCGAGGGCAAGGGCCAGATCACCATCCGCGACCTCGTCCGCAACTCCCTGCGCATGCGACCCGACCGCATCATCGTCGGCGAGGTCCGCGGCGGCGAGACCCTCGACATGCTCCAGGCCATGTCCACCGGCCACGACGGCTCGCTCGCCACCGTGCACGCCAACAGCGCGGAGGACGCGCTGATGCGGCTGCAGACCCTGTCGTCGATGTCCGAGGTCGAGATCCCGTTCGGCGCGATCAAGGACCAGATCAACAGCGCCGTCGACGTCATCGTGCAGCTGACCCGGCACGCCGACGGCTCGCGCCGCATCACGGAGATCGCCGTCGTGGACTCGTACGGCCACGAGGAGTACCGGATCGTCTCGATCTGCCGCTTCCTGACCCAGCCGATGACACCGGACGGGCGCGTGCACGGGCAGTTCGCGTACTACCCGCTGCCGCGCCGTGTCGCCGAGCGGCTGTACATGAAGGGGGAGGCCGTCCCGGCGGCGTTCGGCGTCGCGCAGGCCGACGAGCAGCTCGCCACCCGCCGCTCGTCGGCCTGGCCCATGGCTCCGTTCGTCCCCCTGCCGCCGGGCGCGGGCGGCGCGCCCGCCCAGGGGTCACCGGCCCCGCCGTACGGGACGGCGCCGCCGCAGCACCCGCAGGCGCCCCCGAACGGCACGGCACGCGACGGCACCGCGCACGGCGGCACCTCGCACGAGCGCGTCCCCCCGTACGGCACGGGCCCGAACGGCGCGTCTTCGTACGGCACCGGCCCGAACGGGGCGTCCCCGTACGGCAACACCGGCCGGAACGGGGCGTCCCCGTACGGCGGCACCGGCCCGGCGGGCCCGGCTCCCTACGGCACGGCACCGGCCGGCGTGCCGCCGGACACCGCCGGGACCCGCCCGCAGCACACCGACCCGCCCGGCATGTGATCCACCAAGTCCCGAGGGCCCGACACCATGGACAAGACCAACCTCTCGACGCTGACGCTCGGCGTCACACTCCTCGCGCTGCTCTTCGCCGTCATCGGTGTCCAGGCGTACGCGGCGGGCCGCGCCCAGCGGCGCGCGCTGATCGCCCGCATGACGGAGACCGGGCGGCCCGAGATCGAGTCCGGTGGCCGGCGGCCCCGCTTCCCCGGCGTGGACCGCAGACTGCGCCGCACGGGCCTCGGCAAGGGGCTCGAACGCAAGATCGCGGTCACCGGACTCGACCTCAGCCCGGGCGAGTTCGCCGTCTACACCGTGGCGGGGCTCCTCGTCGTCTACTTCTTCGTCGGCGCCTTCTTCGCGCCCTTCTTCGGCGTGCTGGCGGCACTCGCCGGGCTGTGGGGCGCCAACTCGTTCCTGAACTGGCAGCGCAACAAGCGCACCGAGGCGTTCATCAACCAGCTGCCCGAACTCACCCGCGTCCTCGCCAACGCCACCCAGGCCGGGCTCGCCATGCGCACCGCGCTGTCGATGGCCGCCGACGAGCTGGACGACCCGGCGGGCGAGGAGCTGCGCCGCGTCTCCGACCGGCTCGCCGTCGGCCACTCCTTCGACGACGCGCTGAACGAACTCGCCGAGCGGCTGCCGTCGCGCGAACTCGTCGTCCTCGTCACGACGCTCGTCCTGTCCAACCGGGCGGGCGGCCAGGTCGTCAGCTCGCTGCGCAACCTCACCAGGACGCTGGAGGAGCGCAAGGAGACCCGCAGGGAGGTCACCACCATGCTGTCGCAGATCAAGGTCACCGCCGTCGCCGTACCGGCGCTCGGCCTCGCCTTCCTCCTGCTGATCAACCAGGCCACCCCTGGCGCGCTCGACCGGATGACTTCGTCCGGCATCGGCCGGATCGCCACGGTGATCGCGTTCGCGCTGTACGGCGCCGGGCTGTTCCTCATCCGCCGCATGTCGACGGTACGGGTCTGAGCCCATGGCACCCAAGACACTCACGGCATCCACGGCACCCAGGACACTCACGGCATCCAGGGCACCCAAGACACTCACGGCATCCAGAGCGTCCACGCTGCCCGGCCCCCGGTACGGGTGCGCACGACCGGCCCGCGGTCGTCGCCCCGGCGCGGGCGCACCGCGCCCCCCGGGCACGCGCCCCGGAGGGCCGCCCACTCGCGACCACCCCACCCCGCGGACGGAGCGGACAGCATGACGGCACTCGCCCTTCCCCTCGCGGTGGTCCTCGGCCTTTCGGTGTACGGCATCTTTCACGGCATCCGCCTGTACCGGGCCGACGCGAAACTCCCCAGCGACCTCAGCGTCGCCCTGGAGGTCGGCGCGACCCGCACGTCCGCCGTCGGCTCGGGCATCGACCGCGTCGGCATGCGGTACGCACCCCTCGTGCTGCGGATGATGGGCCCGAAGCGGGTGGACGCGCTGCGCCGCCGGCTGGACCGGGCCGGCAACCCCGGAGGCCTGACCGTCGACCGCTACGCGGCGCGCCGCGCGGTGTTCGGGGCGCTCGGCATCCTCGCGTTCCTCGCCCTGTCCGCCCGGGGCCAGTTGGCGCTCGGCATCGCGGCGCTGGTGTTCGGGCTGGTGTGGACGGACGTGATCATCCGGGCCGCCACCCGGAAGCGGCGCGGCGACATCGAGCGGACGCTGCCGGACTTCCTCGACGTGCTCGCCGTCGTGGTCTCCGCGGGCCTCGGCTTCCGGCAGGCCCTCGAACGGGTCGCCGAGAGGTACCAGGGGCCCTGGTCCGACGAACTGCGCATCACGATCCGCCAGATGGACATGGGCGTCTCACGGAGGGAGGCCTTCAACCAGCTGCGCAGGCGCAACGACAGCGAGCAGGTGTCGATGTTCGTCACCGCGCTCCAGCAGGGCGAGGAACTGGGCGCACCGATCGTCGACACGCTCATCCAGATCGCCGAGGACATGCGCCGCACGGACGCGCAGAACGCCCGGCGCACCGCGGCCCGCGCCGTGCCCAAGACGACGCTCGTGGTCACGCTCGTCATGCTGCCGGCCACCCTCGTCCTGATCGCGATGAGCTTCTACTACGGCTCGGGCGTCGACTTCGGCGAGATCCTCGGCGGCGGCTGAGGGAGCGAACAGCGGCCGGAGCGGCGGCAGCAGGGGCAAGAACAAGGGGCCGGACCAGCGGCAGCAGGGCAAGACCAAAAGGCCGGACCAACGGCAGCAGGGCAAGAACAAGGGGCCGGACCAACGGCAGCAGGGCAAGACCAAAGGGCCGGACCAACGGCAGCAGGGGAAGAGTAGAGCGAGCACGACGGCAACACGGCAGCGGCAACGCACGTGCCACGAGCGACGGGAAGGGAGGCGGGGCGTCATGCGGCGACGGACGCACGAGACCCGCGCGAGTGCGACGCGCACCGGTGCGGCTGCCGGGGGAGCGGCCACGGGTGCCGGCGCGGCCGCGGCCGCCGCGGCCCGGGCATGCGCGGCGGCG
>NZ_JAKGCV010000431.1 GCF_021556455.1 Streptomyces fuscigenes
CCCGCGCCCGCCGTACCGGGGCAGCGCGGCGGCGAGGGCGGCCCGGCCGCGCCAGTGGTGGTGGGGGACGGGCGGCCCGAGCCGCCGTCCCGCCGTGCCGCCCTCACCTGGGGCCTGTGGGGCGCGCTCGCCGCGTCGGTGCTCTGGGGCGCGGGCCTGACGCTGTACCAGTCCCGGACGCCGGACCTCGGCGGCTACGGCCCCGAGCGCCAGCTGTGCCTCGACGCCCCGCTGACCTCGCTGGGGAAGGTCTTCGGCCCGTCCGAGGAGCCCGAGGCGGCCTCCGACGAGACGGAGGCCGTCGACAGCGCGGTCTGCCGCGCCGACCTCGGAACGGCGCCGCCCGGCAGCCCGTTCCGCTCCCTGCCCGCGACCGACGTGGGCGACCACGGCGGCATCCGGGCGCTGGTCGGCCTGAGTTACGTCCTGCACCGCAGCACCGACCCCGCGCCCGAGTTCGACGCGCTGCCCCAGCCGAAGTCGCCGGGGTGGGCGCTGCACCTGCTGCGGGTGCCCGGGCTGCGCGGCCGGGCGTACCTCGTCACGGACACGGTCGGCGAGATGCCGCCGACGCTCCGGGTCCTCGACGGCCGCGCGGAGTTCACGCTCACCGTGAGCGTCTACCCGTCGTACGACGGACGCCGTGCCGCCCCCTCCGACGTACGGCCCGTGTACGTCTCCGCGCGACTCGTCTCCGAGGTCCTCGCGCCCGCCATGACCGACGATCTGCGCGCCGCGATGGACACGGTCAGGTCGCAGCACGGCACCTGAGGCGCCGGGGGCCGGGCGTCCGGCCCGGCGGGCGGCCCGGCAGGCGGCCCGGCGCGCCCCCGGGCGCGGCCCCCGGGAGCCCTCCGAGGCCGCGCCCGCTCCGCGTCACTCCGTACGCAGCCCCTCCGGGCGCATCAGGCGCCACAGCGGCACCATCGACGCCAGCGTCACCAGCAGCACCACGGCCACGCCGGCTCCCGCGTACGGCCAGAACACCCACCAGTCACGGACCGGTTCGACGAGCAGGTCCAGCGTCACCTTCCCGAGCACCACGCCCCCCGCCACGGCGAGGACCGTGCCGACCAGCACCGGCACCGCCGTCTGCCACAGCACCGACCAGGCCAGCGTGGCGCGCCGGGTGCCGAAGGCGACCAGCACCGACAGCAGGCGCCCGCGCTCGCGCAGCTGCTCGATCCCCGAGACGAGCAGGCTCGCCGCGATCAGCGCCATGGTCGCCGTGCCGCCGATCTCCAGGCCCGTCTGCACGCTGCCGTACTGCGTGTCGCGCGCCTGGTTGACGTACGTGTCCACCTGCGCCGTCGGATCGAGCCGCGCGGCAGCCGTCCGTACGCGCTCCACCCCGTCGGGCAGCGGGCCGTGCAGCCACACCAGGGCTGTGGTCTGCCCGCCCCCGACCGTGGCCGCGTCGAGCGCCGCCGGGGTCGCGAGGACGCCCGAGTGACTGTCGCCCTCCCAGCCCGGCAGCGCCCGGACCACCGGCGCCGAGCGCGGCACCGTGAACGTCGCCGCCGTGTGCCCGCCGTCGCCGCCGTCGAGGGAGACGACCTCCCCCGGCCGGTCCAGCACGGCCTTGGGCCCGTTCGTCCGGGAGACGAAGGTGTCGCCGTCGTGGCAGGCGGGGATGCGGGCGAACGCGCGCAGGCTCGCGCAGTCCCCGACGGTCACGGACGTGATGGGGGCGGACACGCCGTCACCGCCCCTCCCCTTGGGCACCGTCGCGTACGCGTCCACGGTCGCGGCGACCGAGCCGACGCCCCGCGTGGACCCGAGAGAGCCGGCGAGCCGCCGTGCGAGGCCCAGGTCGGAGGCGGAGACCCGCACGGTCACGTCCGCCTCCCGCGGCGTGCCGTGCGCGGCGACGGCCGAGGGCGCGGCCCCGGCCCCGTGGTCGGGGTGCGCGAAGTCGTCCTGGATCCCGCCGAACACCATCTGCAGCAGGATCGCCCCCGCCACGGCGACGGTGATCCCGCCGACCGCGCGGGCCGCGGAGCCGCCGCTCAACTGCAGCCGCCGGGTCGCCAGCTGCCAGGGCACCGGGCCCCCGCGCAGCCGCGCCACGCTCTTCTCGACGAGCCACGGCAGCAGCCCCACGAGGCCGATCAGCGTCAGCGCGGAGCCCACGATGATCGGGACGGTGTGCAGCGCCGCGTTCTTGCCCGCGATCCGGTGCGTGAGCACCAGCGTCGCGACGCCGAGCACGGGCGGGACGAGCCGCCACCACAGGCGCCGGGGGCGCAGCGCCGCCTCGCGTACGACGCCGAGCGGTTCGATGGACACCGAACGCAGCGCGAGCAGCGCCGCGCCGACCGAGGTGACGAGGACGCCCGCCACCACGAGCGCGCTCAGCAGGGGGCTCGGCGACACGTCCCCGGGGTAGGCCGACATGCCCCACAGCCGCACACCGCCCGCGAACTGCCGCAGCGCGGCGAACAGCACGCCGCCCGCGACCAGTCCCGCCGCCGCGCCGAACAGCGCCTCGCCCGCCGCCATCCGGCGCGTGGCACGGGCGTCGGCGCCGACCAGGCGCAGCGCCGCGAGCCTGCGGTCCCTGCGCTCGCCGCCGAAGCGCACGGCCGTCGCGATGAAGACGACCACGGGCACCAGAAGCACCACGCAGATCAGCGCGATCACGGCGATCAGCATCGGGTCGAGGGGATCGCGGGAGTCGTGGGTGCCGTACGCCTGCGCACGGTGCGCGCCGCGGTGCGTGGACAGGGCGGAGTCGCCCGCGTAGTAGACCAGTTCGTCCGGATCGAGCAGGCCGGCGCTCGCGATGGTGCCGGTGTCCTCGAAGGGCAGCCGCTGGCGCAGCAGCGTCCCGCCGGGGCCGTCCATCAGCTCGCGCAGAGCCGGGGAGACGACCATCCGGCCGGGGCCGGGCATCGAGGAGACGCCGGGCGGCGGGGCGGCCGCGGCGCCGTCGGCGTGCAGGAGCGTGCCCGTGACGGGGCGGCCGTGGAACTCGGTGTCGGCGTGGATGAACAGGAACGACCGGTCCGAGCGGGCCACCTGGCCGCCCGAGACGATGCCCCGCGCGTCGGAGCGGTCCGAGCGGCCGCCGACGATCGACGGCACCGAGGACGCGGCCAGCAGCAGCACCACGCCGAGCCCGACGCCGAGCGCGGTCAGGGCCGTACGGATCCAGCCCTCGCGGCCCCCGGCCGCGGCGAAGCGGACGCCGAGCGCCAGGTCGCGCGCGAACGCCCTCATCGGACCGCGGCCATGTCGCGGGCGACGCCGTCCCGCACGACGACCTCGCGGTCCGAGTAGGCGGCGACGCGCGTCTCGTGGGTCACGAGGACCACGGCCGCGTCCGTGAAACGGGCCGCGTCCGTCAGCAGCTGCATCACGCGCTCGCCGTTGAGCGAGTCCAGCGCGCCGGTCGGCTCGTCCGCGAAGACCACGCGCGGCGAGGTCACCAGCGCCCGGGCCACCGCCACGCGCTGCCCCTGCCCGCCGGAGATCTCGCCGGGCCGCTTGCGCGAGAGGTCCCCGACCTCCAGCCGCTCAAGCCACTCCAGGGCGGTGGCCTCGGCGGCCTTGCGGCGCGTGCCGCCGAGCCGCAGCGGCAGCGCCACGTTCTCCAGGCAGGTCAGCTCCGGCACGAGCTGCCCGAACTGGAACACGAACCCGAAGTCGCTGCGCCGCAGGGCGCTGCGGCGCGCGTCGGACAGACCCGTCAGCTCGGCCCCCTCGTAGGTGATCGAGCCCGAGTCGGGGACGACGATCCCGGCGAGGCAGTGCAGCAGCGAGGACTTCCCTGAGCCCGACGGGCCCATCACGGCGACGATCTCACCGGCGCGGATGGAGAACGACGCCCCCGACAGGGCGGCCGTGGGGCCGTACGACTTGTGCACGTCCGCGGCTTCGAGCAGCGGTGCTCCGGCGGTCATCAGCGCACCTCCTTCGCGAGGCGGTCGAGCCGCGCCGCGGTGAGTTCGAGCCAGCGCACGTCGGCCTCCAGGTGGAACAGGGCGTGGTCGCAGATGAGCTGGTCGGCGAGGTCGCCGCCGCGCTTGCGCTCCGTCAGTTCGCGCATCGTCCGCAGGTGCGAGGAGCGCTGGACGTCGAGGATCTCGGCCGCGTCGCGTCCGGTGAGCAGCGCGATGACGACCTTGGTGTAGAGCGTGGACTGGAGGTAGGGCTCCGGCTTCTCCGGAGTGGCCAGCCACTCCCGCACGTCGGTCACGCCCGAGTCGGTGATGGCGTAGCGCTTGCGCTCGGGGCCGTCGCCCGACTCGACGCTGTCGACCTCGACGAGCCCGTTCTTCAGCAGCCGGGACATGGTCGAGTAGACCTGCCCGTAGTGCAGCGGGCGGTCGTGCCCGAATCTGTCGTCGAAGGCGCGCTTGAGGTCGTAGCCGTGGCGCGGGCCGGTCTCGAGGAGGCCGAGGAGGGTGTGACCGATGGACATGCCAGGAACTATACACAGCAGCTATACACGGCGTGTATAGATGGCGTGGAGGCGCTGCGGGGGGCCCGGGCGGCTCGCGGCCCCCGGGCCCTCGCACTCAGCCGCCGCCGTCCTCCGGGCCCTCCGGGGCCGAGCGGCGCCGGGGCCGGCCCCGGGGCGGGATCGGGCGCGCCGCC
>NZ_JAKGCV010000432.1 GCF_021556455.1 Streptomyces fuscigenes
GCGGCTGCGGCTGGGCCGCCGGGCCCTGGCCGGAGCGGTACGGGCCGGGCTGCAGCGCGTTCGGCGGGCGCGAGGGCATCGGCGGCACGACGGGCCGCCCGGCCGGACCCTGACCTTGCCTCGGGGACGTCCTCGACGGTGCGGAACCGGCGCGGCCGCCCGCGCCGCCCGGCCCGGTCCAGGACTTGTGCCCCTCGTTCTGGCGGCGCGCGATCATGTCGACCGCCGAGTCGGGCAGCCAGGCCGAGACGGTGCCCGAGTCGTCGTCGGAGGAGAGCAGGTACGGCGCGAGTTCGGCCTGCAGCTGTGCCGGGGTCGGCCGCTGTTCGGCGGCCATCGCCATGCACGCCTCGATGAGCGGGCGCAGCTCGTCCGGCAGGCCCGTCAGATCGGGGCCCTCGCGCAGCAGCATGAAGACCGTCTCGACCGGGTTCGCGCCGTGGAAGGGGGCGTGCCCGGTCGCCGCGTACACGAGCGTGGAGCCCAGCGAGAAGACGTCGCTGGCGCCGGTGACGCTGCGCGAGTCGCGGGCCTGCTCCGGCGACATGTACGCGGGCGTGCCGACGGCGACGTTCGTCATGGTCAGGCGGGTGTTGGAGACGCCGGATGCGATGCCGAAGTCGATGACGCGGGGCCCGTCCTCGACGACCAGCACGTTCGACGGCTTCAGGTCCCGGTGGACGAGGTGGGCGGCGTGGATCGACTGGAGGGCCTCGGCGATGCCGGCGGCCAGCCAGCGCACCGCCTGCACGGGCATCGGCCCGCACTCTCCGACGATCTCCTCCAGCGACGGCGCCGGCACGTAGGCGGTGGCGAGCCAGGGCACGGCGGCGCGGGGGTCGGCGTCGACGACGGCGGCCGTGTAGAAGCCGCTGACGGCACGGGCGGCCTCCACCTCGCGGGTGAAGCGGACGCGGAACAGCTGGTCCTCGGCGAGTTCCGTGCGGACCGTCTTGATCGCGACGCGGCGCCCGGACGCCGACCGCGCGAGATACACCAGACCCATGCCGCCGGCGCCGAGCCTGCGCAGTACCTCGAACGGTCCGATGCGTCTCGGGTCGTGCTGTGTCAGCTGCTCCACTGTGAGTGCCACCTCCCCGTACGGGCCACCAAGGTACGGCCTCGTGGGACCCGATTGTTCCTGTACGGGGCCCGCGTTGCGAACCGGGGGGCACATCGGGGGCGTGTGTCGCGGCGTACGCCCCGCGGGGCGGCCCGGGCCCCTACCCTTGCCCTCCGCGCTCCCGCGGGGCTCCGCCGTCGCCCGCCGTCCGCCCCGCCACGCGACCCCCGTCGCCGCCCGAGCACGGGTGCGCGGGCCTTCCCGCCGGAGCACGAGTGCCCGCGCGTCCCCGCCCGCGTACGAGTGCGCGGGTGCGCGGCTCCGCGCCCAGGGGCTACTTGCTCCGGCGGCGCCACCTGCGCCACGGCCCCCGGGCGCCGTCGGGCGGCTCGGCGCCCTCCGCGTCCCGCGGGCCCTCGCCCGCCTCCCGTCCCTCCGGGCCTCCCTGCTCTCCCTGGCCTTCCGGCTCCCCCGGCTCCTCCCGTTCCCCGGCCCCGGGGCCCGCCAGCACCGCGAAGTCGGCGCCCTGGTCGTCGGTCAGGACGGCCGCCCGCCCGTAGGGGGTGCCGAACGGGGCCTGCCGCACCCGGCCGCCGAGGCGGACCACCGCCGCGGCCGTCGCGTCGCAGTCGTCCACGGCGAAGTAGTTGAGGAAGTGGCCCGGCAGAGCGGCGGGAAACTCGTCCGTCATCACGCTCCGCCCCGCCACCGCCGTGTCGTTGCCGGGCGTCGCGCCCCTGGGCGACCACAGGCGGAACGGGACGTCTCCCCCGCGCAGGCCCGTCACCTCGCTGTAGCCGACCCGCAGCACCTCCCGGTAGAACGCGTCGACCGGCTCCGGCACCCGGGTGTAGACCTCCGTCCACCGGAAGGTGCCGGGCTCGCCCCGGAGCTCGAAGCCCGTGCCGGAGCCCGAGCCGCCGACCCCGGCGGCCGCCCCGGACGCCTGGGCGCCGGAGCCCTCTCCGGAACCCTCTCCGCCGCTCTGCCACAGGCCGAACACGGCTCCGCCCGGGTCCGCCGCCAGCGCCACCACCCCGGTGCCGACCGCGACCGGCTCCCGCACCATCCGGCCGCCCGCCGCCGCCACGCGCC
The DNA here is from genome assembly GCF_021556455.1 of Streptomyces fuscigenes. Taxonomy (GTDB): domain Bacteria; phylum Actinomycetota; class Actinomycetes; order Streptomycetales; family Streptomycetaceae; genus Streptomyces; species Streptomyces fuscigenes. The sequence goes on from NZ_JAKGCV010000432.1 coordinate 2,159, forward strand.
GGGCCGCGGCCACCACGTCCGGCGTCGCGAAGTACACGCCCCAGGCCGTCGGCATCCGCCCGTCGCTCTTCGCCACCAGGCCGGCGACCCGGCTGCCGTCGCGGTACGCCTCCGCGTAGGCGGCCGGCACGGGGCCCGGGCGGAAGGTCCAGCCGAACAGGGCCCCGTAGAACCTCTTGCCCGCCTCCAGGTCCGGGAGCGATACGTCCAGCCAGCAGGGCGTGCCCTCGGCGAATGCGGCCATGGTCAGATCCCGCACCTTCCGTATCCGTGCCGGCTCCCGACTGCGCCTGTTCACGGTCGTGCTCCCCCCTACCGGCAAAGCTAATGGGTGAACGCCGACCCCGCAGCGGGGGGAATAGAACAATTGACCTCGTCAGGCCCGGTCCACGGCGGAATCAGGCGCCCGGCGGGGTGCCCGGGAACACCGCCGGGCACCGGCCGCAAGGCGGCGCGCAACACCTCCCACGACATCACACAAAGGGAATGTGCCAGGTACGCATGCCGTACGGAAGCAGCGCCCGAAAGACCCGGTACACACCGCGCATGTCCCCATTTGCAGTCGGCCAAATCGCGCGCCGATCACCCGTCGGTAAGCTGACGGCATGACAGGACAAGTACGAACGGTCGACGGCCGCGTGGCCGGCCGACGCGGACAGGCGACGCGGCAGAAGCTGCTCGACTGCCTCAGCGAGATGCTCAGCTCCTCGCCGTACCGGGACGTCAAAGTCATCGACGTCGCCCGGAAGGCGGGCACCTCCCCCGCGACGTTCTACCAGTACTTCCCGGACGTGGAAGGCGCTGTTCTCGAGCTCGCGGAGGAAATGGCCAAGGAGAGCGCCGGGTTGTCGGAACTCGTGTCCGGGCGCCCCTGGACGGGCCGGGCGGGCTGGCAGTCCGCCGAGGAACTGGTGGACGGATTCCTCGACTTCTGGCGCCGGCACGACGCGATTCTGCGCGTGATCGATCTCGGTGACGCCGAAGGGGACAAACGGTTCTCCAAGATCCGTATGAAGATCCTCAACTCGATCACCAACTCCTTGTCGGAATCGGTGAAAGAACTCCAGTCGAAGGGCCGGGTCGACAAGGACGTCGTACCGGGCGCGATCGCGGGCTCACTCGTGGTGATGCTCTCGGCCGTCGCATCCCATCAGAAGGGCTTTACGAGCTGGGGCGTGAAACAGGCGGATCTCAGACCGAATCTGGCACTCCTCGTCCATCTCGGAGTGACGGGCCGCAAACCGACCCGCTAATGCGGCGCGGTGCACCGCACACGCCTTGCCCGAACGCACCGCGCCCTTCCCCAGCACGCCATTCACCCTGGAACGTCCTGTCGCGCCGGCGGGGCCCGGGCCCGTCCCCGTCGGCGTCCTCGCGACGTTCCGCCGGAACACGTCCTCGCGATGTTCCGCCTCGAAGAGGACATGTGCAGATGGACGACGACTCCAGCGCATCACGCGGCGACGCATTCCATTCGTCCGGCGACGCCTACGATTCCACCGGCGACGCCTTCGTATCGGCCGGCGACGCCTCCGTTTCGGCCGGTGGGAACACCGGAGGCACCCGCGCGGGCGGGCCTTCCGAAACACCGTCCGGAGCCGCCGCGGCCACCGGGCGCGCGACGACGCCGTCCGCGACACCCGGGGAAGACACCGGACCGGCCGCACCGGGAGCCGCCGGGACAGCGGGAGCGGAACCCGACGCCTCCGCGCTGGAGCGATTCCGCGCCCTGCTGCGGGAGCAGCGCGTCTGGGACACCGGCGACGCCGGCCTTCCCGCCTTCGACACCGAGCGGGCTCCCGACGGCCCCCTTGCGCTGTTCCACCGCTGGTTCGCCGAGGCCGCCGAGGCCGGGCAGCCCGAACCGCACACGATGACGCTCGCCACGGTCGACGCCGGCGGGCTCCCCGACGCGCGCATCGTCATGCTCCACGACGCGGACGCCCGCGGCTGGCACTTCGCCACCCATTCCACCAGCGCCAAGGGCAGCCAGCTCGCCGCGCACCCGCGGGCCGCGCTCACCTTCTACTGGCACTCCCAGGCCCGCGCCGTACGCCTGCGCGGCCGCATCGTGCCCGCGTACGCGGCGGAGACCAGCGCCGACCTGCACGCCCGCTCGACGGGCGCGCTCGCCGCCGCCCTCGCGGCCCGGCAGAGCGAGGTGCTGGAATCCCGCGAGGAGCTGGCGCGCGCGTACGAGGCGGCGTGGCAGCGGGCCCGGCGCGACCCGGAGGCCGAGGCCACGAGCTGGACGGGCTACGTGCTGGAGCCGGAGGAGGCGGAGTTCTTCCAGGGCGACGCCGCCCGGCAGCACGTACGGCTCCGCTACCGGCGCGGCACCGCCGGCCCCGACGTGTGGACCAGGGAACTGCTGTGGCCCTGAACCGCCGCCCCGGCCCGCGTCAGCGGCCGGCCGGCCCCGTGCCCGC
>NZ_JAKGCV010000433.1 GCF_021556455.1 Streptomyces fuscigenes
TGCGCGGGGGCGCCCCGCCCGCCCCCGCCGCGGCCGAACCGGCGACCACCAGGGAGGTGCCGAGGCCGACCGCCCCGCGCCCGGGCGCGGTCAGCGCGGACCCGAAGAAGGCGCCGTACGCGTCCATGGTGCCGACCACGACGGGTGCGGAGCCGCAGCCCAGGTCCGGGTCGGTGACGGGTCCGAGCACCTCGGCCGGCTCCCGCAGCGGCGGCAGCATCCCCGGCAGCCCGTCCACCGCGGCGACGGCCTCGTGCAGGTAGGCGGCGCCGCTCGCGTCGACCAGGCGCACGGGCGTCAGCCGGTCGGTGGCGACGCGGCCGGTGAGCCGCGCGATCACGTAGTCCTTGGGGCTGAGCACCCAGCGCGCGTCCGCCCACCACCGCGGGCGCTGCCGGGCGAACCAGAGGGCGCGGGCCGGGAGGTACGACGCGTCGAGCGTCACCGGACCGCCCCACAGCCGCGACTTGTCCTCCGCCGTCCAGCGGGCGTCCAGCTCGCGCGCGGTGCCGGCGCACCGTGTGTCCTGCCAGACGATCGCGGGCCCGAGCGGGCGCAGCTCCGCGTCGGCGAGCAGATGCGTGTTGACCTGGCTCACCACCCCCAGGGCCCGCACGGCCCCGGCCGGCAGGCCCGCGGTGACGGCCCGCAGCCCCTCGGCGCAGGCGCGCCACCAGTCCTCCGGGTCCTGCTCGACCCAGCCCTCCCGGGGGCGGCGCAGGGCGAGCGGCACGGAGTGGGAGACCAGCGGCTCCCCCGCCGGGGAGAACGACACGACCTTGACGGCGGTGGTTCCCACGTCGACACCCAGGAGCACGTCATCGGTCACACGGCCCACTCTGCCACCGGCCGCCCCGCGCCGCCGGTGGCGCGGTGGCGGCCGCACGGGGCCGCCGGGCCCGGAGCGGTCCGGTCAGCGGGCCCCCGGGGCGGTCCGGTCAGCGGGTACCCGGGGCGGCCGGGCCACCGGCGGTCGCGCCCTCCGGGGCGAGCGCGGTCAGCGCGCGGATCTCGTCCGCGCTCAGCTCCAGGTCCGAGGCCGCCAGGTTCTCCCGTACGTGCGCGAGGCCCGTGGTGCCGGGGACCGGCAGCATCGCGGGCGACCTGGCCAGCAGCCAGGCGAGCGCGACCTGCGCGGTCGTCGCGCCGTGCCGCCGCGCGACGGGCTCGACGACCCGGCGGACCGCCTCGGGACCCGCGGTGTCGGTGGCGTCCCCGGGCGGGGTGAGGGACACGGGCTGCCAGGGCGAGAAGACGGCGCCCGCCTCCACGGCCGCGTCGAGCAGCTCGGCCTGCTGCCGGTCGACGAGGTTGTAGTGGGCGGTGACGGCCGCGATGTCGACGACGGCGCGCGCCGCGCGCAGCTGCTCCGGGGTCACGTTGGACAGGCCGATGTGCCGGATCACGCCCTCGTCGCGCAGTTCGGCGAGCGTGGCCACCTGGTCCTCGAAGGACGCGTCCTGCGCGTAGCCGCTGTGCAGGTAGTAGAGGTCGATGCGCTCGACGCCCAGGCGCCGCGCGCTCAGCCGCGCGGACTGCCGCAGGTACTGCCGGTTGCCGATCGCGCTGATCGTGGACAGGTCGCGGCCGCCGCGCACGAAGCCGCCCTTCGTCGCGATCACCAGGTGCTCGGGATAGGGGTGCAGGGCCTCGCGGATCAGGAGCTCGTTCGTGTGCGGGCCGTAGACGTCGGCGGTGTCGACGAGGGTCACGCCCGCGTCGACGGCCCCCCTCAGCACGGCGATCCCGGCCTCGCGGTCGGGGTAGGGGCCCCACAGGCCGGGGCCGGTGAGCCGCATTGCGCCGTAGCCGATGGGGCCGGTGGGCAGGTCGCCGCCGAGGAGGAGCCCGGCGCGCCCGGCCGCGGGGGTCCGGTCGGCGGCGGGGGTCCCGTCGGCGGCGGAGGTCCCGTCGGCGGCGGAGGTCCGGTCCGCCGCGGTCTCCCGGCCCGCGGCGGAGGGGCCTGTCGTCGTGGAGGGGCCCGTCGTGGCGGCGGGCCCGGTCGGGGTGGTCTGTTCGGTCATGGTGGTTCGCTCCCTGGTCGTGCGGCCGGCGGGGACGGGCCGGGGTGCGGATGGCGCTCACCGGCCCTGCCCACCACCGTCGTGCCGTGCGGCGCCGCGAACCAGGGAGGACTCTGCCTGTGCAGTCCAGTACCAGGCACGCGCCCCCCGACCGGCGGAGACTGGAGCCATGGCGCGACACACGGGCCCCGGCACCGCCGGCGGCGACAACGAACTGGGCGACTTCCTGCGCGCCCGCCGGGCCGCCCTCGACCCCCGGCAGGCCGGGCTGGTGGACGACGGCAGGCTCCGCCGCGTCCCGGGGCTGCGCCGCGAGGAGCTGGCCCAGCTCGCCCACGTGTCCATCGACTACGTCGTACGGCTGGAGCAGGGCAGGACGCTGAGCGTCTCCCGCCCGGTGCTCGACGCGCTCGCGGACGCCCTGCAGCTCGCGCCGGACGAACGGGCGTACCTCTTCACGGTGGCCGATGTCACCCAGCCCGCACCGGCGGCCGGGCGCGCGGGCCGGACGCGGGTCGCCCCGGGGCTGCTGCGGCTGCTCGACGGCATGCGCGACGTCCCGGCGATGGTGCTCGGCCGCCTGACGGAGGTACTGGCCTGGAACTCCGCGGCGGCGGCGCTCCTGACGGACTTCGCGGCGCTTCCCCGGGCCGAGCGCAATCTGATCCGGCTGACGTTCCTCGACGACGGCTACCGGAACCTGTACGCGGACTGGCCCCGCGCCGCGCGCGACTGCGTGGCCGTGCTGCGCATGGAGGCCGGCCGGCGGCCCGAGGATCCCGCACTGCGCGCACTGGTCGACGAACTGACCTCGCGGGACGAGGACTTCGCGCACTGGTGGGAGAGCCACCGGGTGCGCGGGGGCCGGGAGCTGGCCAAGACGTACGTGCACCCGGTGGTCGGCCCGCTGACGCTCGACGTGCAGCAGCTGTCCGTGGACACCGAGCCCGACCAGATGCTGGTGGCCTACACGGCCGCGCCCGACTCGGAGTCCGAGGCCGCGCTGCGCTTCCTGCTCCAGTGGTCGGGCGGCACGGCACGGGCGGGCGGCGGGGCCCCGGACGGCGCCTCGGCCCGGGATTCCTGAGGGCCGGGAGCCCCGCGGGCGGGATCGTGGGAGCGGGGCGCCGTCAGGGCGGGCAGCGGTGGGAGCGGGGTCCTGTGGGAGCGGGGAACCGCGGGGACGGGGCTTCCACGGGCGGGGAGCCGTGCGGCGGGCGGGGGCGCGGCGGGCAGGGCGAGGGCCCGGCCGCCAGGGACCGCCTTACCGGCCGGCGGGCGCGTCCCAGCGGACTGCCAGTTCCCGCGGCTTGCGGAAGACCAGCCCGTAGGGCGCGCTCGGCCGGTCCTCGTCCAGGCGCAGCCCGGGCAGCCGCTCGAAGCAGGCCCGCAGCGCGATCACCGCCTCCAGGCGGGCGAGGTGCGCGCCGAGGCAGTAGTGCGGGCCGTGCGCGAAGGCCAGCTGCAGGCGGGAGTTGGGGCGGCGGAGGTCGAAGCGGTCCGGGTCGGGGAAGACCTCCGGGTCGCGGTTGGCGCCCGCCAGCGACACGACGACGAGATCCCCCGCGCCGATCCGGGCGCCGCCGAGGTCGGTGCCGGCGGTGGCGTAGCGGTCCACGACGGCGGCACCCGGCTCCAGGCGCAGCGACTCCTCAACGGCGTCGCCGATCAGCCCCGGGTCCGCGGTCACCTCGTCAGCGAGGCCGGGCTCGGACAGCAGGTGGTACAGGGCGTTGACGATCATTCCCTCGGTGGTCTCTATGCCTCCGAAGAGCAGCACGGCCGCGTTCGCCGCGATGTCGCCGACCCCCAGCCGCTCGGCGGCGCCGGCGAGGAGCCCCTGGGCCGCCGGGCCGTCCGGCGCGCCGTCGGCCCGTACGGTCGCGGCGACGGCGTCACGCAGGGCGGCGTACGCGGCGGGGCCCTCGGCGCCGGCCTCCTCCCCGCGGGTGAGCCGGTCCACGGCGGCCACGATGGCGTCGTACCAGCCGAGCACGTCGGGCACGGGCACGTTCCTCAGGCCGAGCACGTCGGCCATGACGACCGCGGCCAGCGGTCCGGCGAAGCCGCGCCGCAGCTCCCCCGCGCCGCGCCCCGCCAGCCCGTCGAGCAGCCGGCCGGCCTCGCCCGCGATGGACTCCGCGAAGGCCGCGTGCACCGCGCGCGGCTTGAAGGGCTCGACGAACGGGTCCCGGTGGCGGGCGTGTTCGGCGCCGTCCAGGGAGAGCATGCTGGGCCCGATCACCCTGGCGGTGGTGAAGCGCGGGTCGTCCACGGTGAAGGTCGCCGCGTCGCGCATCACGCGCACCGCGAGCTCCCGGCCGGTCACGAGCCAGCCCCCGAGCGCCTCCACCCACACGACGGGCCCCTCGGCCCGCAGGCGGGCGAGGTGCGGGTGGGGATCAGCGGCGAGTTCGGCGAGCGTGACGCTGGGGGCTGGGACCATCACGCGAGCCTAACCCGCGCTGGTGACAGGCCCGGAGGCGGTCGCACGCGCCCGCTCCGGCGGCACCGCGCGCCCGCGCCGCGCCCCCGCGCCTCCCGGCCG
>NZ_JAKGCV010000434.1 GCF_021556455.1 Streptomyces fuscigenes
TCCCCGGCCCGGGCCGTTGCTCGACCAGCCGCGCCGGAAGACCGCCTCCACCTGCTCGGGCTCCACCCCCGGCCCGGTGTCACTCACCCGCAGCAGCAACTCGCCCGCAGCCGCGCCTCCCGCCGCGCCCGTGCCCGTGCCCGCACCCGCGTCCGCGCTCCCGTCGCCGGGCGCCTCCACGCGCGCCGTCACCGTCACCCGCGGCGAACCTCCGCCGGACGGCGGGGACCCGCCGGCGCCCGCCGCCTCCACCGCGTTGTCGACGAGATTGCCGAGGATCGTCACCAGATCGCGCGTCGAGAGCGAGGGGGGAAGCACACCGTCGTCCATCCTGCTGTCGGGGGCCAGCACCAGTTCCACACCCCGCTCGTTGGCCTGCGCGGCCTTGCCGAGGAGCAGCGCCGCGAGCACCGGCTCGCGCACGGAGTCCACCACCCGGTCCGTCAGGGCCTGCGACAGCTCCAGTTCGGAGGTGGCGAACTCGACGGCCTGGTCGACCCGGCCGAGCTCGATCAGCGACACGACCGTGTGCAGCCTGTTCGCCGCCTCGTGCGCCTGCGAGCGCAGCGCCCGGGTGAACCTGCGCTCCGAGTCGAGCTCGCCGGAGAGCGCCTGCAGTTCGGTGTGGTCGCGCAGGGTCACGACCGTACCGCTGCGCTCGCCGCCGACGACCGGCCGGGTGCTGACCACCACGACCCGCTCCTCGGTGAGGTGGACCTCGTCCACCCGCGGCTCCGAGGCGAGCAGCGCCCCCGTCAGCGGCAGCGGCAGCCCGAGTTCGGCCACCGGTCTGCCCACCGCGGACGCGTCGAGGCCCAGCAACTCCCGCCCCCCGTCGTTGATGAGCGCGATGCGCCGGCGGCCGTCGAGCATGAGCATCCCCTCGCGCACGGCGTGCAGCGCGGCCTGGTGGTAGTCGTACATGCGGCTCAGGCCGCGCGCGTCCAGGCCGTGGGTGTGCCGGCGCAGGCGGGCGTTGATGACGTACGTGCCGAGCGCGCCGAGCACCAGGGCCGCGCCCGCGACGAGCGAGAGCACCCGCAACTGCCGCATCACCTGCGTCGATATCCGGTCCACGGTGATGCCCACGCTGACCAGCCCGACGATGCGGCCCCCGTCCCTGATGGGCGTCACGGCCCGCGTCGAGGGGCCGAGCGTGCCGGTGTAGGTCTCGGTGAACGTCCGCCCGCCCAGGGCCGGAGCCGTCGTCCCGAGGAAGCGCCGGCCGATCTGACGCGGATCCGGATGCGTCCAGCGGATGCCGTGCGTGTCCATGATCGTGACGAAGTCGACCCGGGCGTCCAGCCGCACCCGCTCCGCGTAGGGCTGGAGTTCGGCCGACGGATCCGGCGCCCGGATCGCCGCGCGCACCGACGGCGCGTCGGCCACCGAGCGCGCCGCGATCAGCACCTCGCGCCGCGCCGTGCTCCGGGCCTGGGAGCGGTCGTTGACGTACGAGAACACGGCACACCACGCGACGATCACCGCCACGAGCACGGCCTGCATGGCGAACAGCTGGCCGGCCAGGCTGCGCGGCCGGCGGGCCCGGTCGAAGAAGGACATGGCGACAGTGTCCACGTCCGGGCGCCCCCGGGCAGTGGCGATATCCACAGCCCCTGGCTGGAAATCGTATGAACGAAATGAACAGAAGGGTGACGGGGGTCACAGCGCGATGGATAGTCGCCGGGACCCCGAGTCGAGGAGGACACGTGGCTGCGAGGCGGGACCGAACCCACTTCTTGTACATCGCCGTGGTGGTGGCCGTGCTGCTCGGCATCCTGGTGGGCCTCACGGCCCCCGGAACCGCCGTTCAGCTCAAGCCCATCGGCACCGGATTCGTCGATCTCATCACGATGATGATCGCGCCGGTCATCTTCTGCACGATCGTGCTGGGCATCGGCTCCGTGCGCAAGGCCACCAAGGTGGGCGCCGTCGGCGGCCTGGCCATCGGCTACTTCCTGGTGATGTCGACCGTCGCCCTCGCCATCGGGCTGATCGTCGGCAACGTCCTGGAGCCCGGCCACGGCCTGCACCTCACCGAGTCCGTGCGCCAGTCGGGCGCCGCACAGGCCAAGGGCACCAGCGACTCGCTGCCCGACTTCCTGCTCGGCATCATCCCCACGACGCTGGTGTCCGCGTTCACCGAGGGCTCCACCCTCCAGGCGCTGCTGATCGCCCTGCTCGCGGGCTTCGCGCTGCAGGCGATGGGCTCGGCCGGCGAGCCGGTGCTGCGGGGGATCGAGCACATCCAGCGCCTGGTGTTCCGCATCCTCGCCATGATCATGTGGGCGGCCCCGGTGGGCGCGTTCGGAGCGATGGCGGCGGTGGTCGGGCAGACCGGCGTCGACGCGCTCAAGTCCCTCGCGGTCATCATGGTCGGCTTCTACGCCACCTGCGCCGTCTTCGTCTTCGTGATCCTCGGCCTGGTGCTGCGGCTGTTCGCCAAGGTCAACATCTTCCTGCTGCTGAAGTACCTGGCGCGCGAGTTCCTGCTGATCCTCTCCACCTCGTCCTCGGAGTCGGCGCTGCCGCGGCTCATCGCGAAGATGGAGCACCTCGGCGTCAGCAAGTCCGTCGCGGGCATCACGGTCCCGACCGGCTACTCGTTCAACCTCGACGGGACCGCCATCTACCTGACGATGGCCTCCATCTTCATCGCCGAGGCCATGGACAAGCCGCTGTCGATCGGCCAGCAGATCTCGCTGCTCGTGTTCATGATCGTCGCGTCCAAGGGTGCGGCGGGCGTCACCGGCGCCGGCCTCGCCACCCTCGCGGGCGGGCTCCAGTCGCACCGCCCCGAACTGGTCGACGGCGTCGGCCTGATCGTCGGGATCGACCGCTTCATGAGCGAGGCGCGCGCCCTGACCAACTTCGCGGGCAACGCGGTCGCCACCGTCCTCATCGGGAACTGGACGAAGGAACTCGACCGGGGCCGCCTCGACGAGGTGCTGGGGGGACGGGTCCCGTTCAACGAGCAGAGCTTCCTGGCCGAACGCGACGGCGCCGGGGCGCAGGACGGTTCGCCGGAGCCGGCCGGGAAGGCGCTCACGGCCGGTGCCCCGCAGGACGCGCCCGAGGAGCGCGGCGGCGACGCCGCGCAGCAGACCAGGGCCGGGGTGTAGGTCTCCCGCCGGACCGTGCCGGGTCCTTCGGGGCCCGGCAGGATCCGCCGGGAGGACCTTGCCCCCCAACCCCCCGCCCCGGCCCCTGGAGCCGGCCGGCCCGAGCGGACGCGCAACCGCCCGGACCGGCCGGCTGTCCGCGTGCGGGGGAGGGCGACGGTAGCGCGGTCCTCGCCGTGCGCCGCATGCCGCATGCCGCGTGCAGTCGGATCCGGGCAGGGGCGCGAGCGCGTGCGGGCGGGGCAGCGGCCGGTCAGCCGGCCGGGTGCGCCGGTCCACCGGCATCCGCGGGCGCCAGCCGGGCCGTGGCGAGGTGGAGTCGCAGCGCGCAGGGCGTCGTCCCGTCGGGGCCGCGGAGACGGGCCGCCCCGGTCAGGAACTCCTCGCGCAGCCGGGTCACCGCCGCTTCGGGCATTGGACCCAGGTCGTAGACCCCGGACACCGCGTCCCACACCTGTTCGGCCGGGCCCCCGATGTCGATCCGCACCGTGCTCCACCCGACCGGGCCGAACCCGGCGGGGGAGAGGATCTCCTGGAGGCCCGCGCGGTCACGGGTACGGCGGTCCCCGAGGCGGGGCGTCCCGAGGCCGCCCGGCAGCCGCGCGTCCCACTCCCGCAGCAGCCCGACGAACATCTCGTACGCCTCGCCGCCCGCTGGGCCGCCGCCGAGCACGCAGGCCAGCAGGCCGCCCGGTACGAGCACCCGCGCGGCCTCGGCCGCGACCTCCTCGACGTCCGCCATCAGCATCAGCGCCATGTGCGAGACGCACGCGTCGAAGCTGCCGTCCGCGAACGGAAGGGACTGCGCGCGGCCCTCCCGCAGGCGGGCCCCGGCGAGCGCCGGACGCCCCGCCGCGAGCGCGAGCGCCTCGGGCGACAGGTCGATGCCCGCGAGGCCGGTCGGGCCGCGGCCGTCCGACGCGAGGAGTTCGAGCAGGTGCCCGTCGCCGCAGCCCAGTTCGAGCACGCGGGGCACTTGTGCGACGAGGTCGGCGAGGATCCGGTAGCTGGAGCGGCCGTCGGCGCTCCGGCCGGCCCCGAACGACTCCACGGTGACCGCGGGCCGCCGGGCGTGGAAGTCGCGGAGGAAGGATTCCTGGGCAGGGGTGTCGTCCGGGGAGGTCGTCGTCATGGCCCCAACCTACGGTCCGGGCGGGATCCGCACGCAGCGATCGGCGGCGACGGCCAGGCGCGGAACGGCTCGTGCCTGCGGGAGGGGAGGTGCGAGGTCGTGGCGCGGCGCATGCGTGCGGGAGGGGAGGGGAGGGGAGTGCGAGGCCGTGGCACGGCTCGTGCGGACGGCAGGGCGTCGGGTCGTGGCGCGGTCGGCGCGGGTGCCGGGGCGGGGCTCCGGATGCCGGGCCGGCGAGCGGTGACGGCCGGCGGGCCGCCCCGCTCGCCCAGGCCTGGGCGGCTTCGCTGACGCGGGCCGGTGGGGCTTCG
>NZ_JAKGCV010000435.1 GCF_021556455.1 Streptomyces fuscigenes
GGTCCGGCGAGCGCCCCGCCCCGTCCCGCGCACGGCCGGCCGGCCTGCGCGCCGGGGCGCCCGTGCCCGCGAGCCGAGGAGCAGCAGCCGTGAAGGACGAGCACGAGTTCTACGAGGCGTCGGCGCTCCCGTGGCGGCCCGGCGGGGCGCCCGGCGTCGACGAGCGTGTGCTGTCGGCGGGGGCGTCGGACGCGGAGACGACCCGGCTGGCGCGGTGGGCGCCCGGGCTCGACACGACGGCGGCCGGGGTGATCCGGCACGCGTACCACGAGGAGGTGTACCTGCTGGAGGGCGAGTTGGAGGATCTCTCGCTCGGACGGACCTTCGGCGCGGGGTACTACGCGTCACGGCCGCCCGGCATGCCGCACGGGCCGTACCGCACCCGCGGAGGCTGCGTCATGCTGGAGATCCGCCACCCGGCCGAGCCGGCCGGGTAGCCGCCTCACACCGGCGGTCCGCCCGCGGCCGGGCCGAACCCGAACGGCTCGGCGCCCGCCGCGCCGGAGGCGAGCAGCGCCGAGCGGGTCGCGTCGAGATGCGTCTGGATCGCGTCGGCCACGGCGTCGGCGGCGCCCGCCTCCAACGCGTCCGCGATCGCGCGGTGCTCCTTCATGACCGAGTCCTGCCGGCCCGAGGAGCGGAAGACGGCGGTGATCCCGCACCGCACCTGCCGCGCCCTCAGGCCCTCGTAGGTCCGGGTCAGGATGGAGTTGCCGGCCGTGCGCACGAGCGCCATGTGGAAGTGGTGGTCGAGTTCGATGAACCGGGCGGCCTGGCCCGGCCCGCTGACCCGCGCCTGCTCCTCGACCAGCCGCCGCATCTCGGCCACCGGCGCGCGGTCCTGCGCCAGCACGACGCGCGCCGCGTGCGACTCCAGCACGGAGCGCAGGTCCATCAGCTCGCTGACCTCCCGCCCCGACAGCGGTGCCACGTAGGCACCCTTCTTCGGGATGAGCTGGACGAGGTCCTCGGCCGCGAGCAGCAGCAGGGCCTCCCTGATGGGGGTGCGGGAGACGCCGATGCTGTCGGCGACCGCCTGTTCGTTGACGAAGCGGCCGAGCATGGCGGGGTCGGCGATCACGGTGTCCCGGAGGTACGCGTACGCCTTCTCGCGTCCCGAGATGCCTGGCACGGTCACCGTCCCCGCCTTCCTGCGCGCCGTGTGCGCGATGTGGCGCGCTGTGCGCTTCATCGTATCCGCCGGTCGCCCGGCCGCGGCCGGGCGCCGCGCGCCGGACGGAGGGGCCGGCGGGCGCCCCGCCCCGACCCACGGGCGCGGTCCGCGGGCCCGGCCCCGCGGACCGCGCCCGCCGGCCTCCACCCGAGGTTTTCGGCCCCCGGCTCCCGGTTGCCGGCTCCCGGCCCCCCGTCGAGGCCTGGTGACGGGATGTCAGCCGATGGGCTCCGGCAGCGGCACCACGTCGTAGGCCAGTTCGCACGCCTCGCCGGTCGCGGGGTCGGCGAGTTCGGCGCGCCAGCGGCCCGCGAACTGGTCGACGTCCGGGCGCATCGGGATGGTGCCGGACAGCAGGACCGTTCCCGGTTCCAGCTCCCCGCGTCCGCGCAGCACGTCCGCCCAGTAGGCGGGCGGCAGCAGTTCGGCCGCGGTGCCGTCCTGGAGCAGTACCTCCGGCCCGCCGTCCGCGGGCGTGACCCAGCTGCGCAGGGTCAGGGTGTCGACCCGGTCGGCGACGTCGGCGAGGCGCCAGGCGCGCCGGGCCAGCACGTCCGGGGCGGCGTTCTTGCTCCACGCGACGCCGTGCGCCTCCAGGGCCCGGTCGGTGTGGTCGCAGGCCGCGGTCAGCAGCAGGTCGCCGTCGCCGTCCACGACGAGCGCCCACTCCGCCTCGCCCGAGGTCCGCGCGTGCTGCGCGGGCACGGCGGCGGTCTGCTGGGCGAGGTAGTCCGCGACCGGGTAGAGGGCGGGCACGGCGGCGGGGGCAGGCACGCCGAGCTCGGCGAGTTCCGCGACGTGGGCCGCGACCTGGTCCTGCTCGCGGCCCGCGTACCCGGCGTTGAGGACCGTGCGGACCTCGACCGTGCGTCGCGAGCCGTCGGGGAGTTCGAACGTGAGGGAGTTCACCTGTCTCCTTCTCTCCTTGCGGGATCCGTCCGACGCGCGGACGGAGCGCCGCGTGCGGGCGCTCGGACCCCCGGCCGGCCGTGCGGCCGGGCCGCCGTGCGCCGCCGGATTTCCCGGCGGCGGGGGTTGCGCATGCCTCCTGTATACAGCAAGTATTACCGCCGACGTGATTCCCTGTCGAGACGGAGGTGATCAGCCGTGGAGGGCGTGAGCGGCCGGCCGGCCATGGCGCCGCGCGGGAGCGACGGCGGCGGGGCGGCGGCGCGGGGCGCGCGGATGCGGGCCTTCGTGGCGGGCCTGACGGGGACATCGCTGGAGTGGTACGACTTCGCCGTCTACTCGGCGGCGTCGGCCCTGGTCTTCGGCAAGCTGTTCTTCCCGTCGTCCGACCCGCTGACGTCGACGCTGCTGGCGTTCTCGACCTATGCCGTCGGGTACGTCTCCCGGCCGCTCGGCGGATTCGTCTTCGGCCGGCTCGGCGACGTGGTGGGCCGCAAGAAGGTCCTCGTGTGGACGCTGACGCTGATCGGCGCCGCGACCGTACTGATCGGCTGCCTGCCCACCGCGGCGGCGATCGGGCCGGCGGCCCCGCTCATGCTGGTGCTGCTGCGCTTCGCGCAGGGTGTCGGAGTGGGCGGCGAGTGGGGCGGCGCGGTGCTGCTGACCAGCGAGCACGCGAGCGAGGAGCGCCGCGGCTTCTGGGCGTCCGCCGCCCAGATCGGCCCGCCCGCCGGCAACCTGATGGCCAACGGGGCGCTGGCCGCGCTCGGCGCCCTGCTGAGCGACCACCAGTTCCTGACGTGGGGCTGGCGGATCGCGTTCCTGCTGTCGTCCGTGCTCGTGCTGTTCGGGCTGTGGATCCGCAGCAGGCTGGAGGAGACGCCCGTCTTCCGGCGGATGGCCGAGAGCGGCGAACGCTCCCTCTCCCCCGTCCGCGACGTGCTGCGCACGGAGCGCAGGGCGCTGCTGGCCGCGGTGCTCGCGAGGGTCGCGCCCGACGTCCTGTACGCGCTGTTCACCGTCTTCGTGCTGACGTACGCGACGGACCGCCTCGGCATGGCGCGCGGCGAGGCCCTGACCGCCGTCCTCGTGGGCTCGGCGCTGCAGCTCGTGCTGATCCCGCTGGCCGGCGCGCTTTCCGACCGGTGGAACCGGCGGCGGATGTACCTCGCGGGCGCGATCGCGGCGGGGGTCTGGCCGTTCGTCTTCTTCCCCATGGCCGACACGGGGTCCTGGGGCCTGCTGGTCGTGGGCGTGATCCTCGGCCTGGTGATCCACTCGCTGCTCTACGGGCCCCAGGCGGCCTTCGTCGCGGAGCAGTTCAGCGAGCGGCTGCGCTACACGGGCTCGTCCCTCGCCTACACGCTGGCCGGGGTGATCGGCGGGGCCGTCGCGCCGCTGGTGTTCACGGCGCTGCTGGGATCCTTCGGCAGCTGGCTGCCCCTGGCCGGGTACGTGGGGGTGACCGCGGTGGTGACGGTGGCCGGGGTCCTGCTCGGACGGGACGGCGGGCGGGGCGGGGACCGGGCGGACTCCGCGGCGCGACAGATCACCGGTAACGGCGCCCGGCCGCACGCGGTACCGGGTTCGAGCAGGAAGTGAGGAGTGCACCGATGCGGATCAGCCTGTGCCAGTTGAGGTCGACGCAGGACCCGGAGGAGAACCTGGAGGCGCTGCGCGGCGCCGTGCGGCGGGCGGCCGACGAGAACGCCGACCTCGCGGTCGCGCCGGAGGCCGCCATGGCCCGGTTCGGCGTCCCCCTGCGGCCCCTGGCCCAGCCGCTGGACGGGCCCTGGGCGCGCGCGGTGAGCGAGCTGGCCGCCGAGACCGGGGTCAGCGTCGTGACCGGCATGTTCACTCCCGCGGGCGGCAGGGTGGCCAACACCCTGCTGGCCACGGGCCCCGGGGTGGCGGAGAGCTACGACAAGATCCACCTCTACGACGCGTTCGGCTACCGGGAGTCCGACACGGTCGCGGCCGGTCGGCGGGTGGTCACCCTCGACCTGGCGGGGATCCGGATCGGCCTCGCCACCTGCTACGACGTGCGCTTCCCCGAGTTGTTCCGCGCCCACGCGGACGCCGGCGCCACGCTGTGCCTGCTCCCCGCGTCCTGGGGCGCGGGGCCGGGCAAGGCCGACCAGTGGGAGCTCCTCGTGCGGGCCAGGGCCCTCGACGCGACCGTCTGGCTGGCGGCCGTCGACCAGGCCCTCCCCTCCCCCGGCGCGGACCCGGAGGCGCCGACCGCCGCGCCGAACGGCGTGGGCCGCAGCCTCCTCGTCGGCCCCGACGGGAGCGTGCGCGCCCGTATGGGAGGTGAACCCGACGTCCTGACGGTCGAGTTCGACCCGGCGGAGACGGAGCGCGTCCGCGCGGCGATCCCGGTCCTCGCCAACCGGCGGCTGCCGGTGGACGCGCCGGCGCGGCGGCCGGCGGGGGACGCGCCCGCGCCGGACTGACCGCCGCCGCCCGGCCGCG
>NZ_JAKGCV010000436.1 GCF_021556455.1 Streptomyces fuscigenes
GGCTGGTGCGGCGCGGGTACGGCCCGCGGGCGCGGGTACGGCACGCGGGCGCGGGTACGGTGCGGCGCGCGCGTGCCGTCGTGGAGGAGCGCAGGACGCGTCCCTCACGGGCCGGGCCGGAGCGCCCACGCGTCCCGGCGGACCCGGAGTCGCGGCCCGTGTCCGGATCGCCCGGTACGTACGACGTATGCGCGCGGGCGCCGTTTCGACCGGTCCGTCCGGCCCCGGACGCGAGCGGCCGAGGGGGCTCAGCCCTGCTCGCGCGTGCCCGGCGGGCGGATGCCGAGCGCCTGCGTCGTGGCGGCGTTGACCAGGAGGACGAGACCCGCGACCGCGACCGCCGCGACCGCGATGCCCGCGGGGACGAGCGAGCCGCCCGAGCTCATCAGGGCGTACGCGACGGGGAGCGCGATGATGTGCGTGATCATCGCCGGTCCCCGGCTCCAGCTCCGGCGGGCCAGCAGGCCCCGGGCCGCGACCAGCGGCAGGACGCCGATGACGATCACCGTGACGCCGAGCGCCTCGGCCTGCCCCGGATCGTCGGGCTTTCCGGCCAGGCCGGCCACCAGCAGCACCACACCGGCGGCGAAGAGGGCCAGCGCCTCGACTCCGGTGAGGACCGCGGCCGCGGTCAGGCGGGGCGGGCGGGGGCCGGTGTCGTCGGGGCGGGCGGGGGGCGTGCCTTCACTGCTGCTCACCCCTGCAGCGTAGCCGCCGCCCGGCGACCGGACTGAGCCCCCGCGGCGGGCGGCCGGTAATGTGCAAAGCATGCGTGCGCTTCTCGTGGTCAATCCGGCGGCTACCACCACCAGTGCCCGCACCCGTGACGTCCTCATCCACGCGCTCGCCAGCGAGATGAAGCTGGAGGCCGTCACCACCGAGTACCGCGGCCACGCGCGGGACCTCGGCCGCCGGGCGGCCGAGTCGGACGACATCGAACTCGTGGTCGCCCTCGGCGGTGACGGCACGGTCAACGAGGTCGTCAACGGACTGCTGCACGCGGGGCCCGACCTCGAGGGGCTGCCGCGGCTCGCCGTGGTCCCGGGCGGCTCGACCAACGTGTTCGCACGCGCGCTCGGCCTGCCGAACGACGCGGTGGAGGCGACCGGCGCCATCCTGGATGCGCTGCGTGACGGCGGTGAACGGACCGTGGGTCTGGGGCTCGCGTCCGGCACGCCGGGCACCGACGACGAGGCCGTCCCGTCCCGATGGTTCACGTTCTGTGCCGGTTTCGGCTTCGTCGGCGGCGTGGTGGGACGGGTCGAACAGGCGCGTGAGCGCGGGAAGCGTTCGACGCACGCACTGTATCTGCGGCAAGTGGTACGGCAGTTCCTCGGCGATCCGCACCGCGGTCGCGGAACCCTCACGCTGGAACGGCCCGGCGAGGACCCCGTCGACGGGCTCGTACTGTCCATGGTCTGCAACACCGCCCCGTGGACCTACCTGGGCAACCGCGGGGTGTACGGGGTGCCGGGCGCATCCTTCGACACCGCCCTCGACGTGCTGGGACTCACCAAACTGTCGGTGCCGGCGGCCACCCGGTACGCGGCCCAGCTGCTCTCCTCGACGCCCGAGAAGGGCCTTCACGGCAAGCACGCGGTGACGCTGCACGACCTCACGGACTTCACCTTGCATTCGAAGGTCCCACTGCCCCTTCAGATGGACGGCGACCATCTGGGACTGCGTACCAGCGTGACGTTCACAGGCGTACGCCGTGCACTGCGTGTGATTGTGTGAGTGAAACCCCCCGGATACCTTTCACTCGAACGTTTAGGCTGGAGTCCACCCCATCGATGTACGGCTGTGACCTAGTCGACACCGAGGAATCCAAAAAAAGTTTCCGGAAGGGGTTGTATCCGCCGCCGAGGTTTGCGAATCTCTACATGGCGATCGGGACGGCTCCAGTAACACCAGCCTCCCTGAGAACCAGAACCCCTCCTCGAACCAGGACCGCGCCGGTGCCCACCGGCGTTTTCGGCCCTTCACTTGTTGAGGGATTCGTGAAAGCGTTCACATTCACAAGCAACATGCACGTCATACCAAGAGAGGTAGCAGCCATGGACTGGCGTCACAACGCCGTTTGCCGCGAGGAAGACCCCGAGCTGTTCTTCCCCATCGGCAACACCGGTCCCGCGCTGCTGCAGATCGAGGAAGCCAAGGCCGTCTGCCGTCGCTGCCCCGTCATGGAGCAGTGCCTGCAGTGGGCGCTCGAGTCCGGCCAGGACTCCGGCGTCTGGGGTGGCCTCAGCGAGGACGAGCGCCGCGCGATGAAGCGCCGCGCCGCTCGCAACCGGGCGCGCAACGCGACCGCCTGAAGCCCCCTTTCACGAGCCTGACGCCGGCGGAGCGTACACCGCGTACGCACACACCACCGCCCCCGACAAGCAGCGCGCAGTACCCCCCGATGCGCATCTCATCGTGAGCTTCGAGCAGAGCCCCGGACCGTCACCACGGTCCGGGGCATTTTGCTGTCCGCGCCCCTTTCCACATGTCCCTTTCGGGCAGGGCGACTTCAGGGCGGCCACTTCGCGGGCCCGCGCCGTCCGGGCCGGATTCCGTGCCGCGTTCCGCCCGGATCTCACGATGCGCCCGGCGCGGTACCGGCCGGGCGGTACGGGTAACGGGTAACGGGTAACGGGTAACGGGTGGAACGGACGGGCTCGCCCTAGTCCGAGCCGACCGGTATGTCGAGCACGACCCGCGTGCCGCCCTCGGGCGCGCGCAGCATGTCGAAGCTGCCGCCCAACTCGCCCTCCACCAGCGTGCGCACGATCTGCAGCCCCAGGTTTCCGGCCCGCTTCGGGTCGAAGTCCGGCGGCAGCCCCCGACCGTCGTCCTGAACGGTGATCAGCAGCCGGCCCCCGGGCCGCTCCCCCGTGCGGCCCGCGCCGCGTCCCGCCCCGGCAGGCCCCTCGCCGCGCACCGCGCTCACCTCGACCCGGCCCTGCTCGCCCGGCCCGAACGCGTGCTCAAGTGCGTTCTGCAGCACCTCGGTCAGCACCATCGCGAGCGGTGTGGCGACGTCCGCCTCCAGGATGCCGAACCGGCCCGACCTGCGGCAGACCACCGTGCCCGCCGGGGACAGCTCGCCCACCATCATCAGGACCCGGTCGGCGATCTCGTCGAACTCGACCCGCTCGTCCAGATTCTGGGACAGCGTCTCGTGGACGATGGCGATCGAACCGACGCGCCGCACGGCCTCGTTGAGGGCCTCCCTGCCGTGTGCCGAATCGATACGCCGGGCCTGGAGCCTGAGCAGGGCGGCCACCGTCTGGAGGTTGTTCTTCACCCGGTGGTGGATCTCCCGGATGGTGGCGTCCTTGGTCATCAGTTCGCGTTCGCGGCGCCGCAGTTCCGTCACGTCCCGGAGCAGCACCAGGGAGCCGATCCGCTCCCCCTTCGGCTTCAGCGGGATGGCGCGCAGCTGGATCACGCCGACGTCGCTCTCCACCTCCGTCTGGCGGGGCGCGTAGCCGCTGGCGAGCTTGACCAGCGCCTCGTCCACGGGACCCCGGGCGGGCGCGAGTTCGTCGGTGGTCTGCCCGAGGTGCTGTCCCACCAGGTCGGACGCGAGTCCCAACCGGTGGTACGCGGAGAGCGCGTTCGGGCTCGCGTACTGGACGACGCCGTCGGCGTCCAGCCGCAGCAGCCCGTCCCCGACGCGCGGCGAGGCGTCCATGTCGACCTGCTCGCCGGGGAAGGGGAACGTTCCGGCAGCGATCATCTGCGCGAGGTCGGACGCGGACTGGAGGTAGGTGAGCTCCAGCCGGCTGGGTGTGCGCACGGTCAGCAGGTTGGTGTTGCGGGCGATCACGCCGAGGACGCGGCCCTCCCTGCGGACGGGGATCGACTCGACCCGTACGGGCACCTCCTCGCGCCACTCGGGGTCGCCCTCGCGCACGATCCTGCCCTCGTCCAGGGCGGCGTCCAGCAGCGGTCTGCGGCCCCGCGGGACGAGATGGCCGACCATGTCGTCCTGGTAGGACGTCGGGCCGGTGTTCGGGCGCATCTGGGCGACGGAGACGTAGCGCGAGCCGTCGCGGGTGGGGACCCACAGCACCAGGTCGGCGAAGGAGAGGTCGGACAGCAGCTGCCACTCGGAGACGAGCAGATGCAGCCATTCGAGGTCCGACTCGTCGAGGGCCGCGTGCTGCCGTACGAGATCGTTCATGGAGGGCACACAGGCGAGCGTACCCGCGGGCCGCGGCGCCGAGCGGGACCCTCAACCCGCCTGGCACCGCAGCCCTGAGGCACTGCGGCCGGGGGTGTGCGGTCCCGCGGCCGCTTCCGGGCGCCGGCGCGGTCAGGGCAGAGAGCGCCGGTACCCGCGTACCGCTCTCCTGTGCGGTGGAGGGCGGACGCTTCGCACCCATTGTGGACTAGACCATTTGGCGGTGTCCAGAGGGCCGCGGGAGAGCGTGAGAGCGCTCCCCGGCCGCACCCCGGCCGCTTCCCCGCCCCCGCTCGGCCCCTGCCGCGCACCCCGGCGCCCGGGTGCGGGTGCGCCGGGCGCCGCCTCCACTCCCGGGTCCCGCGCCGCCGCTCCCGCTCC
>NZ_JAKGCV010000437.1 GCF_021556455.1 Streptomyces fuscigenes
GGAGCGCGGCCCCCGCGCCGCGCGGCGCCGCCGCACCGGCCACGGCCGGCGGCCCGGGCGGGTGAGGCGCGATGAGCTCCCTGCTGCTCCTCACGAACGCGCTCCAGCCGTCCGCCGAGGTGCTGCCCGCCCTCGGCCTGCTGATGCACACCGTCCGCGTGGCGCCCGCCGAGGGGGCCGCGCTCATGGACACCCCCGGCGCCGACGTGCTCCTCGTCGACGGCCGCCGCGACCTGCCCCAGGTGCGTTCGCTGTGCCAGCTGCTGCGGTCCACCGGCCCCGGCTGCCCCGTCCTGCTGGTGGCGACGGAGGGCGGCCTGGCCGCGGTCACCGCCGACTGGGGCGTGGACGACGTCCTGCTCGACACCGCGGGACCGGCCGAGGTCGAGGCGCGCCTGCGGCTCGCCGTCGGACGGCTGCAGATCACCTCGGACGAGGGCCCGGCGGAGATCCGCAACGGGGACCTGTCGGTCGACGAGGCGACGTACAGCGCGAAGCTCAAGGGGCGGGTCCTCGACCTGACCTTCAAGGAGTTCGAGCTGCTGAAGTACCTGGCACAGCACCCGGGCCGCGTGTTCACCCGCGCCCAGCTCCTCCAGGAGGTCTGGGGCTACGACTACTTCGGCGGCACGCGCACGGTCGACGTCCACGTCCGGCGGCTGCGCGCGAAGCTCGGCCCCGAGCACGAGTCGCTGATCGGCACCGTCCGCAACGTCGGCTACCGCTTCGTCTCCCCGGAGAAGCCGGAGTCGAGCGACCACATGGCGATGGCGTAGGGCCCCGGCGCGGCCTGGCCTCCGCGCCGCCTTCGGGAGCGTTCACGCGGAGGCGGGGGCGAGGCCCGCCGGAGCGCTCACGAGCGGGCGGGAACCCGGCCGCGCGGCCCTGCGCACACGGCTGTCCGCGGGCCGGAAGGACTGGCGTGGACGGCGTTCATCCCGCGTAGACTCCCGTGCGTGGCCAAGGTGACGCGGGACGATGTGGCACGACTGGCGGGTACCTCGACCGCGGTGGTCAGCTATGTGATCAACAACGGGCCCCGGCCGGTCGCCCCGGCCACCCGCGAGCGGGTGCTGGCCGCGATCAAGGAGCTGGGCTACCGGCCCGACCGGGTCGCGCAGGCGATGGCGTCCCGCCGTACGGACCTCATAGGAATGATCGTCCCCGACGCGCGCCAGCCCTTCTTCGGGGAGATGGCGCACGCGGTCGAACAGGCCGCCGCCGAGCGCGGCAAGATGGTCCTCGTCGGCAACTCCGACTACCGCGGCGAGCGCGAGGTCCACTACCTGCGGGCCTTCCTCGGCATGCGGGTCTCCGGCCTGATCCTCGTCGCGCAGGGGCCGAGCGAGGGCGCCGCCGCGGAGATCGACGCCTGGGACGCCCGGGTCGTGCTGCTGCACGAGCGGCCCGAGTCCCTCGACGACGTCGCCGTGGTCACCGACGACGTGGGCGGCGCCCAGCTGGCGACCCGCCACCTCCTGGAGCACGGCCACCCCTACGTCGCGTGCGTCGGGGGCGTCGCGAGCACCCCGTCGGTGGGCGACCCGGTCGCCGACCACGTCGAGGGGTGGCGGCGCGCCATGCTGGAGTCGGGCCGGTCGATCGAGGGCCGGCTCTTCGAGGCCCCGTACAACCGCTACGACGCGTACAAGGTCGCGCTCGACCTGCTCGCGGGCCCGAACCGGCCCCCCGCCGTCTTCTGCTCGACGGACGACCAGGCCATCGGCGTGCTGCGGGCCGCCCGCGAGCTGCGCATCGACGTCCCGGGCGAACTCGCGGTCGCCGGGTTCGACGACGTCAAGGAGGCGGGCCTGACGGACCCGCCGCTCACGACGGTCTCCTCCGACCGCCCCGCCATGGCCCGCGCGGCCGTCGACCTGGTGCTGGACGACGGGCTGCGCGTCCCCGGCAGCCGCCGGGACGGGGCGTTCGGGCGGGTGCGGCAGTTCCCGTCGGCGCTGATCGTGCGCCGCTCCTGCGGCTGCTCCTGAACCCCGCCGGACGGGGCCCGGCCGCGCGGCAAGCCCCGTCGCCGCAGTCCCCGGCCGTCGAGCCGCCGCCCCGCACGCCGCGCCGCCGGCCCGGCTCCCGCGCCGAGCGGCCGCCCGTCCTTATATCGGGCATACGCACTTCTGTCGGGCTTCTCACAGCGTCCTCATAGTGTTCTCATGTCACGGTCGGAAAGTCATAGGCATGACGAACTTCTTCGGGCACCGCGACAGCCACCACAGCGACGACCAGTCCTTCGGCGAGCAGCCTGAGCAGGCGCAGCAGCAGCCTCACCAGGCATCGCAGCAGCCGTACGCGTCATCCCCCGGCGAGCCCGGCGCCCCGTACGCGCCGGCCGGCCACGAGGCCGGGAGCGAGCCGGCGGCCGGTACCTCCGCGACCGGCGCGGCCCACGGGCCCTACGCCGCGTTCGCCGACCCGGCCTTCCCGCCGCCGCCCGCCCACGCCCCCGGCCAGGGCGGGCACGGCGCGACCCGCCGGCGCGCCCGGGGCCCCGTCGCCCTGGTGGCGGCCGTGGCGCTCGCGGCGGCCGTCGTCGGCGGCGGGGTGGCGACCGTGCTCACGAAGAACGCCGACAACAACCCCAACGCCAGCACGACCGTCGGTGTCAGCGGCACGACCGTCTCGCAGAGCAGCAAGGGCACGGTCGCCGGGGTGGCCCAGGCCGTCTCCCCCACGGTCGTCGAGATCACGGCGGACTCGCAGGGCGGGGAGTCGATCGGCTCGGGCATCGTCATCACGTCCGACGGCCAGGTCCTCACCAACAACCACGTCGTCTCGGGCGCCTCCCAGGTCAAGGTGAGGATGAGCACCGGAAAGACCTACACGGCGAGCGTCATGGGCACCGACCCGGCCAAGGACCTCGCGCTGATCAAGCTGGAGGGCGCGAGCGGGCTGAAGACCGCCACGCTCGGCGACTCGGACGGCGTCCGCGTGGGTGACCAGGTCGTCGCCATCGGCTCCCCCCAGGGCCTGCAGGGCACGGTGACCAGCGGCATCATCTCGTCGCTGAACCGCGACGTCACCGTCCCGAAGGAGGACGGCAGCGGCCAGGACCAGAGCCAGGGGCAGGGCCAGGAGGGCCAGGGCGGCGGGGGCCTCTTCGGCGGGGGCGGGGACGGGTCCGGCGGCGACGGGTCCGGCGGCAGCGACAACTGGCCCTTCGAGTTCGGCGGCCGGCAGTTCAACGGCGACACCGGCAGCCAGACGACGACGTACAAGGCGTTCCAGACCGACGCGTCCCTCAACCCGGGCAACTCCGGCGGCGCCCTGATCGACATGAACGGCGACATCGTCGGCATCAACTCCGCCATGTACGCGCCGTCCTCCGGCAGCGGTTCGAGCAGCGACTCCGGCTCGGCCGGGAGCGTGGGCCTCGGGTTCGCCATCCCGATCAACACCGTCAAGGCGGACCTGAACACCCTGCGCGACGGCGGCAGCTCCGCCAACTGACCCCGGCGCACGGCGCGGGCGCCCCGCCCGCGCCGCCCGGGGCACGCGCCACCGCGCCACCGCGCCACCGCGCCACCGCGCCACCGAGGAGAGGACGAACCACCCGTGGCCGACTCCGTTACCTTCGGATACGACAACGAGGGTCTGGACGGACGAGGGAGCAGCGACATGAGTTCCGCCGAGGCGGACACCCAGCGGATCCTGATCGTCGACGACGAGCCGGCCGTGCGCGAGGCGCTGCGCCGCAGCCTCACGTTCGACGGGTACGACACCGAGGTCGCCGTCGACGGCTTCGACGCCCTCGCCAAGACCGAGGCGTACGCGCCCGACCTGATCGTGCTGGACATCCAGATGCCGCGGATGGACGGCCTGACCGCGGCCCGCAGGCTCCGCAACGGCGGCTCCACGGTGCCGATCCTCATGCTCACCGCCCGCGACACGGTCGGCGACCGGGTCACCGGCCTCGACGCGGGCGCCGACGACTACCTGGTCAAGCCGTTCGAGCTGGACGAGCTGTTCGCGCGCATCCGGGCGCTGCTGCGGCGCAGTTCCTACCTGGCGTCCGCGGCGGGCGGCGGGGACGTCCCCGAGGACGACGTCCTCTCGTTCGCCGACCTCCGGATGGACCTGACCACCCGCGAGGTGACGCGCGGCGCGCGCCGGGTCGAGCTGACCCGCACCGAGTTCACGCTGCTGGAGATGTTCCTCGCGCACCCGCGCCAGGTGCTCACCCGCGAGCAGATCCTGAAGGCCGTGTGGGGCTTCGACTTCGAGCCGAGCTCCAACTCCCTGGACGTGTACGTGATGTACCTGCGCCGCAAGACGGAGGGGGGCGGCGAGCCCCGCCTGGTCCACACCGTGCGCGGCGTCGGCTACGTGCTGCGCTCCGACGGCGGCCCCGCATGACGGGCTCCCCGCCCCCCGAACGGCCGGACGGCACGCACGGCTCGACGGGCCCCGTCGAGGAGGGCGGCGGCGCGGGCGCCGGGGCGCCGTACCCGGACCCCGGCGCGTACGGTCCCGGCACGAGCGGTCCCGGCGCGTACGGGACGGGCCACGGCGCGACCGACACGGGCCGCGCG
>NZ_JAKGCV010000438.1 GCF_021556455.1 Streptomyces fuscigenes
ATCCTGCGGCCGGGCGCCGGCCCGCTGCTCGCCGCCCTGCGCGCGGCGGAGGTGCCGTTTGCCCTGGTCAGCGCCTCGCCCCGGGAGGTCGTCGACGCGGTGGTGGCCGGCGCGCTCGCCGGCGCGGGCTTCGCGTTCACGGTGTCCGCCGAGGACACCGTCCGTACGAAGCCGCACCCCGACCCCTACCTCGCGGCCGCCGAGCGGCTCGGGGTGGCTCCCGGCGCGTGCGTCGCCGTGGAGGACTCGCCCGACGGGACGGCGTCGGCGCGCGCCGCCGGGTGCGCGGTGCTCGTCGTGCCGTCCCTGCTGCCGGTCGCGGAGGGGGAGGGCCGGTACGTCACCGACAGCCTGGAGGGCGTCGGCCCGGCCGAGCTGGGCGCCTGCGTGGCGGTTGAATTCCGGTCACTGAGGGCGTGATGTTCGCCACGTATGATGCGAGGTTTGCTCAGACGAGCGAATCTGGCGTGTCTGTGTCTCCAGAAGGGGTGGCACCCGGTGCCACCCCTTCTGCCTTCGGACCCTGAACTCAGACGTCGTTGTCATGGCTCATATGAGCGCTGCTGGTCATGCCGGAGTCATCGCGCGTTCGTGTCCTGAACGATCCGGAACGAATGGCTCCGTCGGAAGCTGCCTGAGATCCAGTGGCGGACGGGTGGTTATGGCCGTATGACAGACAGGTGGACGTCCCCAGAAGCCTTTGATCTGGGTATGTTCCTCGCCGTCAGGGCAGCCACCGCGTCCCGAGGAGTCGAGACCGTGTCGGAAAACAAAGATCGGCCGGCCAGGCAGCCGGAGCAGACCGGGCAGGCGAAGCGGACCCGAGAGGCCGGCCGGGCCGGCGGTTCCGGGAAGGCCGGCGCCGCCGAGAAGTACGTCTACGACTTCTCCGAGGGCAACAAGGGCATGAAGGGCCTGCTCGGCGGCAAGGGCGCCAACCTCGCCGAGATGACCAACCTCGGCCTGCCCGTCCCTCCCGGCTTCACCATCACCACCGAGGCCTGCAAGGTCTACCTGGACTCCGGCAGCGAACCGGCCACGCTGCGCCGCGAGGTGAGTGCGCACCTCGCGGCGCTCGAGGAGACCATGGGCAAGAAGCTCGGCCAGAGCGACGACCCCCTGCTGGTCTCCGTGCGCTCCGGCGCCAAGTTCTCCATGCCCGGCATGATGGACACCGTCCTCAACGTCGGCCTGTCCGACGACTCGGTGGAGGGCCTCGCCGCCCAGGCCGGCGACGAGCGCTTCGCGTGGGACTCCTACCGCCGCCTGATCCAGATGTTCGGCACGACGGTCCTCGGCATCGACGGAAGCCTGTTCGAGGACGCCCTCGACGAGGCGAAGCGGGGGCGCGGCGCGGCGACCGACGTCGACCTGGCGGCCGGCGACCTCAAGAAACTGGTCACGGCCTACAAGCAGATCGTCTCGCGGGAGGCCGGCCGCGACTTCCCGCAGGACCCTCGGGAGCAGATGGACCTCGCGGTCCGCTCGGTCTTCGAGTCGTGGAACACCGACCGCGCCAAGCTCTACCGGCGCCAGGAGCGCATCCCCGGCGACCTCGGCACCGCCGTCAACATCGTCGCCATGGTCTTCGGCAACCTCGGCCCCGACTCGGGCACGGGCGTCGCCTTCACCCGCGACCCGGCGAGCGGCCACCAGGGCGTGTACGGGGACTACCTGCAGAACGCGCAGGGCGAGGACGTCGTCGCCGGCATCCGCAACACCGTGCCGCTCGCGGACCTGGAGGCCATCGACAAGGCGTCCTACGACCAGCTGCTCACCATCATGGAGACGCTGGAGAACCACTACCTCGACCTGTGCGACATCGAGTTCACCATCGAGCGCGGCACCCTGTGGATGCTCCAGACCCGGGTCGGCAAGCGCACCGCGGGCGCGGCGTTCCGCATCGCGACGCAGCTCGTCGACCAGGGCCTGATCGACGAGGCGGAGGCCCTGCGCCGCGTCAACGGCGCGCAGCTCGCCCAGCTGATGTTCCCCCGCTTCGACGACGACGCCAAGCGGGACCTGCTGGGCCGTGGCATCGCCGCCTCGCCCGGCGCCGCCGTGGGCAAGGCCGTCTTCGACTCGTACACCGCGATCAAGTGGTCGCGCTCCGGCGAGAAGGTCATCCTCGTGCGGCGCGAGACCAACCCCGACGACCTGGAGGGGATGATCGCCGCCGAGGGCATCCTCACCTCCCGCGGCGGCAAGACGTCGCACGCCGCGGTGGTCGCGCGCGGCATGGGCAAGACCTGCGTGTGCGGCGCCGAGGAGCTGGAGGTCGACACCAAGAAGCGCTGCCTGTCGGTCGGTTCGCGGGTGGTCGAGGAGGGCGACGTCATCTCCATCGACGGCTCCACCGGCAAGGTCTACCTGGGCGAGGTCCCCGTCGTGCCCTCGCCGGT
Organism: Streptomyces fuscigenes; assembly: GCF_021556455.1. Lineage (GTDB taxonomy): Bacteria > Actinomycetota > Actinomycetes > Streptomycetales > Streptomycetaceae > Streptomyces > Streptomyces fuscigenes. The sequence continues at coordinate 2,403 of NZ_JAKGCV010000438.1, forward strand.
CGTGGAGTACTTCGAGGGCCGCATGCACGCGGGCGCGGAGGAGGCCGGCGAACTGGTCGACTCGGTGCACCGCATGATGGCGTACGCGGACCGCCGCCGCCGGCTGCGGGTGCGGGCGAACGCCGACAACACCGAGGACGCCCTGCGCGCCCGCCGCTTCGGCGCCCAGGGCATCGGCCTGTGCCGCACGGAGCACATGTTCCTCGGCGAGCGGCGCGAGATGGTCGAGCGCCTCATCCTGGCCGACACCGACGAGGAGCGCGACGCGGCGCTCGGGCAGCTGCTCCCGCTGCAGAAGGCCGACTTCGTCGAGCTGTTCGAGGCCATGGACGGGCTGCCGGTGACCGTACGGCTGCTCGACCCGCCGCTGCACGAGTTCCTGCCCGACATCACGGAGCTGTCGGTGCGGGTGGCGCTCGCCGAGGCGCGCAAGGACCACAACGAGAACGATCTGCGCCTCCTGCAGGCCGTGCACAAGCTCCACGAGCAGAACCCGATGCTGGGCCTGCGCGGCGTGCGCCTCGGACTCGTCATCCCCGGCCTGTTCGCGATGCAGGTACGGGCGATCGCCGAGGCGGCCGCGGAGCGCAAGGACGCCAAGGGGGACCCGCGCGCGGAGATCATGATCCCGCTGGTGGGCACGGTCCAGGAGCTGGAGATCGTCCGCGAGGAGTCCCAGGCGGTCATCGCGGAGGTCCAGCGGGCCACGGGCGTCACGCTCAAGCTGGCCCTCGGCACGATGATCGAGCTGCCCCGCGCCGCGCTGACCGCGGGCCAGATCGCCGAGGCCGCCGAGTTCTTCTCCTTCGGCACCAACGACCTCACGCAGACCGTGTGGGGCTTCAGCCGCGACGACGTGGAGGCCAGCTTCTTCACCGCCTACCTGGAGAAGGGCATCTTCGGGGTCTCCCCGTTCGAGACGATCGACCGCGACGGCGTGGGCGCCCTCGTGCGGGACGCGGCCGCCGCGGGCCGGGCCACCCGCCCGGGCCTGAAGCTCGGCATCTGCGGCGAGCACGGCGGCGACCCCGAGTCCGTCCACTTCTTCCACGAGGCGGGCCTCGACTACGTCTCCTGCTCGCCGTTCCGCATCCCGGTCGCGCGGCTGGAGGCCGGCCGGGCCGCCGTGCTCGGCGCGCCGCTCGTGACCGAGCACATCGCGTTCGTCCGGGCCGGCGGCGACCTCACGGCGTCCACGCCGCTGGAGGCCGGGCACCTGCTGCCGGTGCCGCGCACCCGCGACGCGCTGCGGGTCCTGTGCGAGAACGTGCGCATCGCGCAGGACGCCCTGCCCGTGCCGCTCGCCGTGGAGAACATCGCCGCCCTCGTCAACTGGCCCGACGAGGAGATGACGGAGGGCCAGTTCCTCGCGGAGCTCGTGGAGCGCACCGGGGTCCGGCTGCTCATCGACGTCGCCAACCTCCACACCAACCACGTCAACCGCGGCGAGGACCCGGCCGCCGCGCTCGACGAACTGCCCGTCGAGGCCATCGCGTACGTCCACGTCGCCGGGGGAGTCGAGCGCGACGGCGTGTGGCACGACACCCACGCGCACCCGGTGACCCGGCCGGTCCTCGACGTCCTCGCCGAGCTGCGCTCCCGCGTCGCCCCGCCCGGGGTGCTGCTGGAGCGCGACGACGACTTCCCGCCCGGAAGCGAACTGGCCCGGGAGATGGAGGTCATCGCCGCCGCCACGGGCAGCACCGCGAGGAGCGGGGCGGCGCTGCCCCTGCCCCCGGACGTGCCGCCCGCCGGGAACGGCGCCCGCGAGCGGCTCGCGCTGCGGCAGACCGCCCTGCTGTCCTGCCTGGTGGCCGGGACGCCCGTCCCGGAGGGCTTCGACGCCGGCCGGCTCGGCGTGCAGAGCCGCGCCCTGGCCGCGAAGCGGGCGTCCGTGGTCGCCCGTACGGCGCCCGAACTGCCGCGGATCCTCGGGACGTCGTACGGCCCGCTGTTTTGGTCGTACGCGGCGGGCAACCCGATGCGCGACGGCTACCGCAGGGACGCGCTCGACTTCGCCCGGCACCTCCTGGCCCGGCGCAGCCCGCAGGACGCGAGGGCCCGGCGCGCCCTGTCGCTGTGGTGGCAGGAGCGCTCGGGCGCCCGCCCGCCGCGGCGGGCGACCCGGCTCGTGCGCAG
>NZ_JAKGCV010000439.1 GCF_021556455.1 Streptomyces fuscigenes
GTGTACTGCGCGCTCGTCGCCGAGGACGTGCGGCACGGCCTCTCCCTCGCGACGGCCGGGCCCACGGCCCGCGCGGCCGCCCCGCTGTGCGGCGCGCTGCTCGGCGCCTGGCACGGGGAGACGGCGCTGCCCCCGCTGTGGCTCGCCGAACTGGAGGGCCGCGGCACGATCCTGGAGCTCGCCGACGACTTCGCCATGGAGCTGACCCAGTCCCAGGCCCTGCACGGCGGCGGCACCCGCGAGGAGGCGTGGCTGCGCCGCTACCCGTGCCCCTGACACCCGGCGGATGCCCGCGGCGACCACGGGAAGGGGCCGGGGCCGCCCCCGGTCACCCGGCTCCGGACCGTACGCGGCCCGGACCCGCGGCTCGGACCCGCGGTTCGGGCTCAGACCCGCGGCCCGGGCTCCGAGTCGCTGCCGCCCGCGCCCGTACTGGCACCGGCACCGGCGTCCGCGCCCTTGGCCGGCTGCGGCGGCACCGCCGCGGCGCCCTCGGCGTCCGGGCCGGGACCGTCCTCGTTGATCTTCGCGAGCAGATCGCTCAGGCCCGGCTTCTCCTGCGGCTTGAGGAAGCCGAGGCCGATGTAGAGGACCAGGGAGATCGCGCACGGCACGGACACCTGGTACTCCAGGCCCACACCGCCCTCGACGGCCCAGTTGATGGGGTAGTTGACCAGCCAGAAGGCGATCAGCCCCGCCGCCCAGCTGGTGATCGCGGCGAACGGGCCGGAGCGGCGGAACGGCCGCAGCATGCCGAGCATGAACGGGATCGCGATGGGCCCCATCAGGCCGGCGACCCACTTGATCACGACGGTGATGATGTCCTTGAACGTCGGCGAGTTGACCTGCGTCGCCACCGCCATGGACAGCCCGAGGAACGCGATCGTGGACCAGCGTGCCGCGATCAGGCCGGTGCGCGTCGACCACGTGCGGGCGGCCTTCGACAGCACCGGCGCGAGGTCGCGGGTGAAGACCGCCGAGATCGCGTTCGCGTCGCCGGACGCCATCGCCATGGTGTGGGAGAAGAAGCCGACGACGATCAGGCCCAGCAGGCCGTGCGGGATGAGCTGTTCGGTCATCAGCGCGTACGAGTCGGACGCGTCGGGCTTCACGGCGTGCACCAGCAGCGGCGAGCACCACATCGGGAAGAACAGCACCAGCGGCCAGATCAGCCACAGGCTCGCGGACAGCGTCGCCGAGCGGCTCGCCTCCCGCGGGGAACGCGTCGCCATGTAGCGCTGCGCCTGGTTCCACATGCCGCCGTTGTACTCGAAGGTCTTGATGAACAGGAACGCCACCAGGAAGATCCCGGTGTACGGGCCGGCCGTGGGGCTGCCGTGTCCGGAGGGCAGCTTGTCCCAGACCGTCCACAGGGTGCTGAACCCGCCGAGCTTCGCCATGACGGCCACCAGCATCGTGATGCCCGCGACGAACTGGATGATGAACTGGCCCAGTTCGGTCAGCGCGTCGGCCCACAGCCCGCCGACCGTGCAGTACAGGGCGGTGATCGCACCGGTGATCATGATGCCCTGGGTCAGGGTGAGACCCGTGAACACCGAGAGCAGCGTGGCGATCGCGGCCCACTTCGAGGCGACGTCCACGATCTTCAGCAGCAGGCCCGACCAGGCGAGCATCTGCTGCGTCTTCACGTCGTAGCGGTCCTTGAGGTACTCCAGCGGCGAGGCCACGTGGAGCCGTCCCCGCAGCCGGTTGAGCCGGGGGGCGAACAGCTTGATGCCGATCGCGACTCCCACGGCGATCGGCAGGGACCACGTCCAGAACGACGTGACGCCGTAGGTGTAGGCGATGCCCGCGTAGCCGGTGAACATCACCGCGCTGTAGCCGGACATGTGGTGCGAGATGCCGGAGAGCCACCACGGCATCCGGCCGCCGGCCGTGAAGAAGTCGCTGACATTGCCGACGCGTTTGTGCGACCACACACCGATCGCGATCATCACAGCGAAATATGCGATGAGCACGACCCAGTCGAGGCTGTTCATATGCCCCCTCCAGGGGTCCGCCTTGTGAACGTCCAGTGCTCTCTGCCGGATGCTCGGCGCGTATCGGCACGCGGTGGCCGATCGGGCGGTACGGCCCTGCACCCCTGCGGGAAGGGGGACTTCGGGGGATTGAACCGTTCGCCGCCGGGGTCGGTCAAGGGTCTTCCCGGTCAGGGATGTGAACCTGGGTCAGGAAACCGAACGATTTTACTATCCCTTGACCTGGTAAAGAGTTGTCCCGCGCGTGACCGGCGCCACACCATGGGTGAGCTCTCTGTCGGGCTCATGCCACGCAACAAGTGCGGGTACGGAAACGGCCGAGCGGGATGCGGGTCCCGGTCGGCCGAGGAGGGGGAGGTTCAGGGGCCGCGCCGCCGGCGCGGTACGAACGGGCGCGCGCGGGCGGGCACATGTGCTTTCGCCGGGTGCGTGCCCGTGGGCCGGGATGCGTCCCGGAGCTGATCCCGGTGCGCCCTGCCCGGGAGCGGGCTCGCGCGTACGCTCGCGCCCGTCCGGCGGTCGCCCCGGCGGGGCCGTGTCGCGGGCGCGGCCGAGCCCCCTCGGCCAGGACGGCGGGAACCGGTCGAGAGGGCTCTGTCAGTGTGTGCGGGGGGTCAGGCGGCGTCGAGGCCGCCACCGTTCATCTCCGTCACGAACGAGGTCCACGTGGTGGGGGAGAAGGCGATCGAGGGGCCCTCGGGGGCCTTCGAGTCCCGCACGTCGACCGACAGGACCTCGGGGGACCTGACCTCGACGCACGCGCCGTTTCCGCCCGAGTAGGAAGACTTGGTCCACGTGTCCGTGGCGCCCTGAAGGATTGCCATGCTTCTTCACTCCGGTTCGGCAAGTGGTGTGAAAACACGCCAACTTTCTGCTGGCAAGATCGACGCTACTCGCCTGACCTGGTAAGCGGGGCGGCCCTTCACTCGTTCGGGTGGGATATGCCAGAGGGATGGTCCGATCATGGGGTCGGTAGGTGTATCCTCCCGGCATTCATGATCAAATCCCGTGTGTCGAGCGCTACTTGGCGTACTCCTTCGCGATCGCGGAGATGAAGTCCCGCGTCTGGTCGACGTTGAGGGCCTGGGCGCGCAGGTGCTCGTACATGACGCTGTAGCGCTGCACGTCGTTGGCCTTCTCCAGGTAGAGGTCGCTCGTCACGCCCTCGATGTAGACCACGCTCGAGTCGGACGCGTCCGGGAACTCCAGGATCGCGTAGTGCCCGCTGATGCCCGGGTGCGCGCCCATGTCGAACGGCAGTACCTGCACGGTCACATGGGGCAGGTGGGACTGCTCGATGAGGTGCTCCAGCTGCTCCCGCATCATCGGCCGCCCGCCGACCACCCGGCGCAGCGCCGCCTCGTCCACGACCGCCCACAGCCGCAGCGGCCCCTCGGTGTCCCTGATCCGGTCCTGCCGCCGCATCCGCACCCCGACCCGCTTGTCGACGTCCGCCTTCGCGTACTCCGGCAGCGCCCCGGCGACGAGCGACTCCGCGTAGTCCCGGGTCTGCAGCAGCCCCGGGACCACCTGCGGCTCGTAGACGCGCAGGGAGGCGGCGTCCGTCTCCAGACCGATGTAGACGCTGTACGGGATGTCCCCGAACGCGTGCCACCATCCTTGCTGGCGCGAATCCTTCGCCATCTGCATCAGCGAATCGACGATGCGCCGGTCCTCGACCTCGTACACGCCGCACAGGTCGCGCACGTCGCGCTGGCTGATCGATCGCCGCCCGTTCTCCAACCGGCTGATCTTGGACTGGGAGACGAGCAGGCGCTCCGCGACCTCCTCGGCCGTCATGCCCCGTTGCTCGCGCAGCCGGCGCAACTCCTGGCCCAATCGGCGTCGCCTTACGGTGGGGTTGACGTTGGACGCCACGGGGACTGCACCTCCGGTGGATGGGCCGACACAGCGGCCGGCGGCCGCTTCGAGCGGCCGCCACGCTGGGGTAGCTGTACGTATCTACTGCTCAGCAGACTGCCATCGATAGACGGGGCGCCGCTGGAAAACGGGGATACAGGGTCGTCCGGTGGCATGCGCGGGGCTCGTCGGCGCGTGCCCCGGCGCAGGGGCGGGCGCACGCCGGGGGCGAGTGGCGGCACCGAGGGCCGGCCCGCCGGACTCGGGAGCCGGACGGACCAAGCGGTCCCACGCACCGGCCGGGCGCCCGTCGCGGATCCGCACCGGTGGCACGGCCACCCCTCGGCGCGCGATGGTGCGGCGCCCCTCGGGACGCCGTGCCGTGGAGCCCGCGCCAGGTCCGCGCCCGCGCCCGTACGAAGGCCCGAACGACCCGGCGGGGGCCCGTTCGGGCACGGGTTTCCGCCGTAGGGGCGGGTCTGGCCCACGTCCCGTGAGGACGGCCCGCGCGGCGGCCCTGCGGGCCGGCCGGAGCCTTCCGAAGGCGCGCGCGGCCCGGTGGCGCGTGGCGTCACAGGCGACCGGCGTCGCGCTGTCGGCTCCGTCCGGCGCCGCCCGTACGGGCATGCCGAGGGCCACACCCTGATCTCCGCGTTCAGCGGCAACTC
>NZ_JAKGCV010000043.1 GCF_021556455.1 Streptomyces fuscigenes
CCGGTTCGCGGGGGGCCGCCGGACCCGGGGGGACGCCCCGCGCACCCACCGTGACGGCAAAGACCGCCGGTCCGGCCGGGTGGTCGCACCACACCCCGCAGCACCACCGCGCCGCACCACGCCACAGCTTCGCGCCGCGCCGCGCCGCGCCGCACCAGCGACGCGGCCACCACCGCGCGACCGCACCACCGCACCACCGCACCGCCGCCGACCGATCGACCCCGAACCGAGGAGCCGTCATGGCCCGCACCGAAGAGTCCCTCGACGCCCTGCGCACCGTCGGCGACGAGCTGGCGGACGCCACCGTCGCCACCCTGTTCGAGCGGGGCGAGGTGGGCAAGTTCAACACTCTGATGCGGTATGTGTCCACCGCCGGGCAGGAGTTGCCGGACGGACTGCCGGAGGTGGCCCGCGCGTACCTGCACGAGACGTCGTCCCCGCCCGCCTGGGTGGACTGGGACGAGATGGAGAAGGCACGGCTGTTCTTCATCGACAACAACGTGCACATCTCCACCGCGCTGTCGTTCGCGTCCATGCCCGCCTGCTATGCCGTGCCGCACGTGGCGAAGCTGCTCTCCGCCACGCACTCCCTCAAGTACCCGTCCAAACGCATGGCGGAGACCGGGCAGTTCACCGTCCACCTCATGCAGCCGAACGCCTTCGAGGCCGGCGGCCGCTTCGTCCCGGCCGCCCAGAAGGTGCGGCTCCTGCACGCGTCGATCCGCCACCACCTCGCACGCGAGGGCCGTTGGGACGTCGCCGCGCTGGGCACGCCGATCTGCCAGGAGGACATGATCGGCGGGCAGATGATGTTCTCGATCCAGGTCCTGGACGCCCTGCACCGGCTCGGTGTGCACATGAGCGTCGACGGCGCCGAGTCGTACCTGTACGCCTGGCGTGTCGTCGGGGCCATGCTGGGCGTCGACCAGGACCACGTGCCCCGGGACATGGCCGGGGCGCGGGAGTTCTCCGACCTGTACATGACGCGGCACATGGGGCCGAGCGAGGAAGGCGCGGAGCTGACGCGGCAGCTCATCGACCTGTACGAGGAAGTCGTTCCCGGCACCTTCCTCGACCCGGTCGTCGGGGCGCTCGTCCGCCACCTCGTCGGCGACACCTGCGCCGACTGGCTCGAGGTGCCCCGCACACCGTGGGACACCGTCGTGCGGGCGGCCCCCGCGCTGCTCCACGTGCTGGAGACGATCGAGGACCGCTCCCCGCTCGGCGCCATGGCGCTCGACCGCCTAGGCCACCTCACCACTCTGTTCGAACTGTCCTCGCTCACCCGCGGCCGCGTCATGCACTACGCGATCCCCGAACACCTCAAGAAGGACTACGGGCTGTCCTCCGCCGTCCCGCGCACCAGGCGCTGGACGCCGCCGGGACCCGCGGTGCCGATGCCGTAGGGGCCTGGCGGCACAAGAAGCCGGCGGCCGGGCGGGGCGGCTGGCGTGGAACGCCCGCGGCGGGGCGGGGCACGGGACGCCCGGCCTGGAGCGGGCACGGCGGGGCGGGGCAGCGGGGCAATCGCGCCGGCACGAGCCGCGTGCCGGGTCCCCGCTCCGGGATCGGCGGGGGCGCCGGTCCGGCGGCGGGACACCGGCGTGCGTGTGCCTCCCCCGTCGCGCGCCTTGACCCGGTTGGCGGACACCGGGACCGGCGACACGTCCTGAATGGAATGGCGCGTTCCGGGCGGCGGTCCGCCTGCTGGTATGGATTTCCTGCTCTCGTACCGCACGTGCCGGCAGCAGGGAATGCCAATGTTCAAGATGACCCGTTGGTGTTTCGAGCACCGCCGGAGCGTGCTCGCGTTCTGGCTGGTCGCGGTGGTCGCCACCGTCGCCCTGAGCCAGGTGTACGGAAGCCGCTACGACGAGAGCGTCAGCCTGCCCGGAACGGACTCGCAGGCCGCGGTCGACCTCCTCACCCACAATTTCCCCTCGGCGTCCGGCGAGGCGGACCAGGTCGTGATCGAGGCCGTGGGCGGCGCGGACATCAGGTCGCCCTCCGTCCGGCAGCCGGTGACCGCCGCGCTGGACAAGGTGGCCGCCGTCCCCGGCGTGGAGTCGGTGAGCAGCCCGTACGGCGCCCGGGGAGCGGGCCAGGTCAGCAAGGACGGGACGATCGCGTTCGCGACCGTCACCTGGGACAAGGTCGCGGCGGACGTGACGAAGGACGACGCCTCGCGGCTGATCGACGCCGCGAAGAGCGCCGACGGGCCGAACGTGAAGATCTCGCTCGGCGGCCGGTCGATCGCGAACGAGGAGAGCGCAGGCCCGGGGGTCTCGGTCGGCGTCGGCTTCGTCGCGGCGCTCGTCGTCCTGCTGATCGTGTTCGGCGGGGCCGTGTTCGCGTCGCTGCTGCCGCTCCTGACGGCCGTCGTCGCCCTGGCGATCGGCACGTCCCTGATCACCCTCCTCTCGCACGTCCTCGAGACGCCGAGCGTCTCCCGGGACCTCGCGGTGCTCATCGGGCTCGGAGTCGGGGTGGACTACGGGCTGTTCATCACGAGCCGGCACCGCGCGGCCGTGAGGGCGGGGCGGGACTTCGGGGACGCCGCGCAGGAGGCGGTGAACACCTCGGGCCGCACGGTCCTGTTCGCCGGCATCACGGTGTGCATCGCGCTGCTGGGGCAGTTCGCGCTCGGCGTCGACTTCCTGTACGGCGTGTCGGCGGCCTCCGCCCTGACCGTCGCCCTGACCATGGCCACGGCACTGACCCTGCTGCCGGCCGTGCTCGGCTTCCTCGGGCCGAAGATCCTCTCGCGGCGGGAGCGACGGGCGCTCGCCGCGGCGGGGCCGCGTCCCGAGCGGGCCGGCGGGTCGTGGCTGCGCTGGGCCTCCTTTGTCGAGGCGCGCAGCCCGTACGTCGCGGTCGCGGCCCTCGCCGTCGTGGTGGTGATCGCGCTGCCGACGTTCAGTCTGCGCCTCGGTTCGTCCGGCGCGAACACCGATCCGCCCTCCTCGACGACACACCAGGCCTACACCGCCCTGGCAAAAGGCTTCGGGCCGGGCTTCAACGGGCCGTTCCAGCTGGTGAGCAAGGTGACGTCGCCGGCCCAGCACGCCGCGTTCGTGCAGTTCCTGCGGACGGCCGCGCACACGCCCGGAGTGGCACGGGTGACGCCGCCCCTGACCTCGCCGAACCGCGAGGTGTCGCTCGCGGTGCTGTACCCGGACACCGGCCCGGGCGCTCAGGCCACCGTCTCGCTGGTGTCCACACTGCGCGACGACCTGATCCCGGCGGCCGAGTCCGGCAGCGGGCTCGACATCCACGTCGGGGGCGCCACACCGGCCAACATCGACTTCTCGCACGTCCTCAGCGGGAAGCTGCCGCTGTTCGTCGCGGTGGTCGTCGTCCTGGCCTTCCTGCTGCTGGTTGCGGTGTTCCACAGCATCCTCGTCCCGCTGGTGGCGGCCGTGATGAACCTGCTGTCGGTCGGCGCGGCCCTCGGCGCGCTCAACGCGGTGTTCACCTGGGGCTGGGCCCAGGACGTGCTCAACATCAACGGCACGGGTCCCGTCGACGCGTTCATCCCCGTGGTGCTGTTCTCGGTCCTGTTCGGCCTCTCGATGGACTACGAGGTGTACCTCGTGGGCCGCATCCAGGAGGAGTGGAACGCGCGGAGGCGCGAACGCACCGCGAGCGCCGGGAACGGGGAGGGCCGAGGGACACCTGCCGAGGAGGCGGGGACCCGTCGGGCACACGGCGCCCACCGCGCGTCGGGGACGCCGGCGGAGGAGCCGATGCTGCCGCGCGGCTCCGGACGGCGGCGCAACCACGCGGCGGTGACCATCGGCCAGGCCAAGAGCGGGCGCATCATCGCGGCGGCGGCCGGCATCATGATCCTTGTCTTCGGGTCCTTCCTCATCAACGATCAGCGTGTGCTGCAGGAGTTCGGTTTCGGCCTCGCGTTCGCCGTCCTGGTGGACGCACTGATCATCCGGGGCCTGCTGGTCCCGGCCCTCATGCACCTCATCGGGCCCCTCAACTGGGCGATGCCCGGATGGCTGCGGCGCGTCGTGCCTGACTTCTCGATCGAGGCGGACTCGGGAGCGAAACACCACTGACGGCCACCGGCCCGCCCCCTGACGCGCCGCCGAGTGCGGTGGCAAGGCGCCCCGGCGGGGGCGGCGCAGACCCGCTGACTTACCTTGCCGCCCCACACGGAACGAACGGCCCGGCCCTCGTGAGGAGCGTGGGCAGGAGCAGGGCCGTGTCGCGGAACGTCTCGACGGGACTGCGGGAGGCGTCGGAGGCTCGTCCGTCGTGGAACACAGCCGGCTCGGGCTGCGGTTCCCGCATCGGGCCGGCGGAACGGACCGGCTACTGAGCGGGGGCGGTGGAGCAGCAGGCGCCGGCGGTGGTGCGGCAGGTGTCCGGAGCGGCGTCCGCGCTCTTGCCGAGGGTGTCGGCGTCGGCCTTGACGACGTAGACCTCCCAGGGTTCCCGACCGGGGCCGTGCACCCAGACCTTGTCCTGGAGGGCGTAGCAGCAGGAGCTGTCGTTCTCCTCGAAGGTGGCCAGGCCGGCATGCTTCAGCCGGTCGGTGGCCGCGTCGACCTGGTCGCTGGATTCGACCTCGACGCCAAGGTGATCGAGCCGAGTGTCCTGCCCGGGCTCGCCCTCGATGAGGACGAGCTTGAGCGGGGGCTCGGTGATGGCGAAGTTGGCGTAGCCCTCGCGCCGCTTGGCCGGTTCGGTGCCGAACAGCTTCGAGTAGAACCTGATCGACGCTTCGAGGTCGCTGACGCGCAGGGCGAGCTGGGTGCGAGACATGGTGGGCTCCCGTCGATTGCATTGATGTCCTTCGATATAGCTTGCGCGCTGAATTGAAGGCTGTCAATATAGAGGCATGTCGAAACAAGAGCTTTCGGTGCCGGGCCGTACCGATGGCGTCGCCGCCTGCTGCCCGCGGCTGCTGACCGCGCCCCTGGACGAGGACCAGGCGGGAGAGCTGGCCAAGGTCTTCAAGGCACTCGGGGACCCGGTCCGCCTGCGGCTGCTGTCCATGATCGCCTCGCGCGCGGGCGGCGAGATCTGCGTGTGCGACCTGACCCCCGCCTTCGACCTCTCGCAGCCGACCATCTCCCACCACCTCAAGCTGCTGAGGCAGGCCGGCCTCATCCAAAGCGAGCGGCGCGGCACCTGGGTCTACTACCGGCTCGTACCGGAGATGACCGACCGGCTCGCCGGCGTCCTCGCCCGCCCCGCGGGTGAGCCCCTCCCCGAGTCCGCCGGCGCCGCCTCGTGAGCGCCGCCGCACCCGGGGGCGTTGCGGGGCGGCTGCCGTTCCTCGACCGCTGCCTCGCCGCCTGGATCCTCGCCGCGATGGCGCTCGGGCTCGGCCTGGGGCGCGCGGTTCCCGGGCTGGGGGATGCCCTGGCCAAGGTCACCGTGACCGGGGTGTCCCTGCCGATCGCACTCGGCCTGCTGGTGATGATGTACCCGGTGCTGGCCAAGGTCCGCTACGACCGCCTCAGGACCGTCACCCGAGACCGGCGCCTTCTGCTGCCGTCCCTGCTGCTGAACTGGGTCGCCGGCCCGGCCCTCATGTTCGCGCTCGCGTGGCTCTTCCTGTCGGATCTGCCCGCCTACCGCACCGGGTTGATCATCGTCGGCCTGGCACGGTGCATCGCCATGGTCGTCATCTGGAACGACCTGGCCTGCGGCCACCGTGAAGCGGCCGCCGTCCTGGTTGCCTTGAACTCCGTGTTCCAGGTGATCGCGTTCTCGCTCCTGGGCTGGTTCTACCTCTCGGTCCTGCCCGGCCGGCTCGGCCTCCAGCAGACGGCCCTGGACGTCCCGGTGTGGACGATCGCCCGCAGTGTCCTGATCTTCCTCGGCATCCCGCTCGTGGCCGGCTACCTCACCCGCCGCATCGGCGAGAAGACCAAGGGCCGCACCTGGTACGAGACCAGGCTCGTCCCGCGCATCGGCCCGTTCGCCCTGTACGGGCTGCTGTTCACCGTCATCATCCTCTTCGCCCTCCAGGGCCACGCCATCACCTCGCAGCCGCTCGACGTCGCCCGTATCGCCCTGCCGCTGCTCGTCTACTTCGCCCTCATGTGGGCCGGATCGATGGCCCTGGGCCGCGCCGTGGGACTCGATCACCCGCGCGCCACCACGCTGGCCTTCACCGCAGCCGGCAACAACTTCGAGCTGGCCATCGCCGTAGCCATCGCCACCTTCGGCGCCACCTCCGGCCAAGCCCTCGCCGGCGTCGTCGGCCCCCTCATCGAAGTCCCCGCCCTCATCGGCCTCGTACACGTCGCCGTCTACGCCCGCCGCTACTTCACGTCCCCCTCAGCCCCGCAGGAAGATCCCGCCCATGCCTGACACCGCCGCGCCCTCCGTACTGTTCGTCTGCGTGCACAACGCGGGCCGCTCGCAGATGGCCGCCGCCTTCCTCACCCACCTCGCGGGTGACCGTGTGCAGGTACGTTCGGCCGGCTCCGCGCCCGCCGGCGCCGTCAACACGGCCGTGGTCGCGGCCATGGCCGAAGTCGGCATCGACATCGCCGCCGAGGTGCCCAAAGTCCTCACCACTGAGGCCCTGCAAGCCTCCGACGTCGTGATCACCATGGGCTGCGGCGACACCTGCCCCGTCTTCCCCGGCAAGCGCTACCTCGACTGGCATCTCCCCGACCCCGCCGGACAAGGCCTCGCCGCCGTGCGCCCCATCCGCGACGACATCGAGAAGCGGATTCGCGCCCTCGTCGCCGACCTGACCCGGGAAGCAAAGCGGTGAGCGAGGCCTGCGGTTCCCGTGGACACCGGGTTCGGTGACCTGTTCCAGGTCCGGCTTCAGCGGCTCCGTCCTCGCCCGCCGAGCACCCGTCAACGGGGGACCTGGACCGGCAACCGACCCGGTCCGAACCACACTGCCCTGGACTCCCCGGGTGAGCGGGGCGGCGTCGGGCCGCGTCCTTCGTCGTCGCATGACGGACCGTTGTTCAGCGATGTGAACAGCCAGGCCCTTCCCGCGACGCGAGGAGCAGCACGGTCCACGGGCGTCGCGGGGGCGGCGAGTGACCACCCCGGCCACCTCGGATGAACCCGGTGAGCTGCGGAGATGAACACCGGTTGCTGCGCGGACCGTTGACGCCGCGAAGGGGCCGTGCTATCCAGTTCAACGCGCCTCGTTGGACTAGACCTGGTTCACGTCAGTGAACCCGAGCTCCGGAAGGGCCCCCACATGAAACTCCACTCCAAGCTCCTCGCCGCGGCGGCCGCCGTCGGGACGGCAGGCGTCCTCAGCCTGGGCGGCAGCGCCAGCGCCGCGTCGCCGGACGTCGCGCCGGGCGGCAACTTCAACCTGTCGGTCTGGGAGTTGCAGGAGCCCGTCGGCTCCCCCGGCTCGCCCACCACGATCTCGTCCTCGCGGCTCCAGGGCGACAACGGCTTCCAGGACTCGTACTTCTACACCGACACGCGTGACGGCGCGATGACCTTCTGGGCGCCGGAGAAGGGCGTCACGACGCCCAACTCGAACTACGCGCGCTCCGAGCTGCGCGAGATGAACTCCAACGGATCCGCGGCGAACTGGTCGCTCAGTGGCAGCCACAAGCTGAGCGCGACCCTGCGCGTGGTGTCCGTGACGTCCAACGTGTGCGTCGGGCAGATCCACCTCGGCACGGGCGGGACCTCCACCAAGCCGCTGATCGAGCTCTACTACCACTCCAACGGCGACATCGTCGCGGGCATCGAGAACTCGCCTTCCGGCGGCCAGAACACGCACACCGTGGGCCATGTGTCGGTCGGCAAGACGTGGACCTACACCATCGCCGTCTCCGGCGGGAACACGATCGACCTGACGGTCAACGGCAGCACGACGCACTACCCCATCCCGTCGTCCTTCAACGCCTACAAGCAGTACTTCAAGGCCGGCTCCTACAACCAGTCGTCATCGAGCAGCACCACCAACGGCGCACGCGTGGCCTTCTACGGGCTGACCGTGTCGCACGGCTGACCGGCCGGCCGGGCCCGCCACGGACGCGGGCGGCGGACCCGGCCCCTCCCCCTACCACCCGGAGCCGCCCGCACCTCCGGCCGCCGGCTCCGGCCGCGGGTTGCGATTCCCCGGCCGGCGCCGGCCGTTGCCCCACCGGACCCGGTAGGCGCCGCCGGGTCCGGCAGGCGTGCGGGACCACGCCCGGCGGGCCGTCGGCACCCCCGGGACACACGGCCGCCCGCCCTGCCCGGGTCACACCGCCACCGCCCCGTCCGCGCACAACGCCCACCGATCACACCAACGCCACCCCCACCCCCGCACGGGACCCCCGCCCTCAGGACGTGATGGACGCCCGGAAGCGGTAGCGGTCGCCCCGGTAGATGGCCAGGGTGAGCTCCAGCGGCCGTCCCTCCTGGTTGAAGGCGAGCTGGTGGGCGAGGAGCACCGGCGTGGTGTCGGTGATCTCCAGCAGTTCCCGCTCGTTCGCGTCCGGCTGCCTCGCCTCCACCGAGTAGTCGGCGACACGCGGCAGTTGGGGCGGCTCCCCGCCGCGGAGTGTCGCGAAGAGCGACGCCGTGGTGAAGTCGGTCTCGGCCAGGGCCGGACACAGGGCCAGCGGCAGCCTGTTGTGCTCCAGGACGACCGCGAGGTCGTCGAGGAAGCGCAGCCGCCGCATCTCGAACAGCGCCGCCCCGGGGCCGATCCGCAGCGTCTCGGCCTCGGCGACGGTCGCCGGCCGGACCACGGAGTGCAGCACCCGGCTGCGTGTCACCAGCCCGTGCTTGCTCGCGTAGTCGGCGAAGCCTTCGACGGTGTGCGCGTCGGCGCCGGGGGTGGCGGGGACGCCCTCCGGGGCCGGGACTTCGGTGGACCGCGCCACGAACCAGCCCCGGGCCGCGGCCGATTGCGTCAGCCCCCTGGCCGCCAGGTCCGTGAGCGCGGCGCGCATGGTGACGCGCGACACCCCGTAGCGCGTCGCGAGCGTCCGCTCCGACGGCAGCCGGTCGCCCTCGCGGGCGCCGTGCTCCGTGACGTCGTCCCACAGGCGCGCGGCGACCTGGGCGTAGAGCGGCAGCGCGTCGTCCGCGAGGAGACCTCGCGGGAGGGAGGCGCTCGATTCCGAAGTAGCCATACCAGAAGCATACCAGATATGGACCATTGACGACCACGAAACAGGCCAGTAAGGTTCCATTCGAGTTCCGGGCCATTGGGGCAAATGGGCTCAGAACATGGCATGAAACGCAAGGAGCCCACCATGCACAGCCCGCTGGACGAAGTGGTCGCACGGCAGAAGTCCGGCCGGCCGCAGGGCATCACGTCCGTTTGCTCGGCCCACCCGCTGGTCATCGAGGCGGCGGTGGCCCAGGCACTTCAGACCGGGGACCACGTACTCGTCGAGGCGACGTCCAACCAGGTCGACCAGTACGGCGGCTACACCGGCATGCGGCCCGCCGACTTCCGCGACCTCGTGCACGCCATCGCGACGGAGCACGGTCTGCCTCTGGACCGCGTCGTCCTCGGCGGCGACCACCTCGGCCCCAACCGGTGGCAGGACATGCCGGCCGACGAGGCGATGGAGCGGGCCGACGCCCTGGTGGCCGCGTACGCAACGGCCGGCTTCACGAAGATCCACCTGGACTGCAGCTTCCCCTGCGCCGGCGAGAGCGCCCCCCTGAGCGACGAGGTCGTCGCCGAGCGCGCGGCGCGCCTCATCCGCGCTGCCGAGGACGCGGCCGGGCCCGAGGGTGCCGCCCGGATCCGGTACGTGATCGGGACCGAGGTGCCCACGCCCGGCGGCGCCCACGAGGAGCTCGGCGCCCTCGCGCCCACCACGGCCGAGGCCGCCCGCACCACGCTGGAGCAGCACCGCAAGGCCTTCGCCGCCCACGGCATCGAGGACGTGTGGCCCCGCGTCATGGCGCTGGTGGTCCAGCCGGCCGTGGAGTTCGACCATCTGCGGGTCGTCGACTACCGGCCGGAGCGGACCCGCGAACTGCGCCGGGTCCTCGACGACGAACCCGGCATGGTCTTCGAGGCGCACTCGACGGACTACCAGACCACCGGGGCCCTGACCGCGCTCGTCGAGGACCACTGGGCGGTCCTGAAGGTCGGCCCGGGGCTGACCTTCGCCCTGCGGGAGGCGCTGTTCGCCCTCGCCGCGATCGAGGACGAACTGGTGGCGCCCGCCGAGCGCTCGCACCTGCCCGAGGTCGTCGAGCGGCGCATGCTCGCCGAGCCGGCCAAGTGGGAGGGCTACTACCCCGGGGACCCCCAGGAGCAGCGCCTCGCCCGCCGCTACAGCTACAGCGACCGGCTGCGCTACTACTGGCCGGATCCCGAGATCGTCCGTGCCCAGACCCGGCTGCTGGACAACCTCGCGGCCCTGGACATCCCGCTGCCGCTGCTGAGCGCCCACCTTCCGAACCAGTACGCGCGCGTCCGCCGCGGGGAGCTCGCCAGCGCGCCCCGCGACCTGGCCGTGGACCGCGTCCGCGACGTCCTTCGCGACTACGCGAAGGCCTGCACCCCCGAGGAGAACGTGTGACCACCCACTCCGGCAGCCTGCCCGTCGTCGCCGAGGGAGGCGCCCACACCGTGCGCGAGATCGCGCAGCAGCCCGCCCTGTGGCGCGAGGTGGACCGGATCGTCGCGGCCGCCCGCCCGGACCTGGACGCGTTCCTGCGTCCGCTGACGGACCGCGCCGACCTGCGCGTGGTGCTCACCGGCGCCGGCACGTCCGCGTTCGCCGGCCAGGTGCTCCAGGCCGCGCTCGCCCGGCAGCTCGGACGGCGCGTCGACGCGGTGGCCACCACCGACCTCGTCGCGGATCCCCGCGGCTGCCTGGCCCAGGACGTGCCGACGCTGCTGGTGTCCTTCGCCAGGTCGGGCGACAGCCCCGAGTCCGTGGCCGCCACCGACCTCGCCGACCAGGTGCTCTCCGAGGTGCACCACCTCGTGATCACCTGCAACCCGGAGGGCAGCCTGGCGCGCGAGCACGGCCGCCGCTCCTCGTCGTACGTCCTGCTGATGCCCGCCGAGTCGAACGACCAGGGCTTCGCGATGACGTCGAGCTTCACCTGCATGACGCTCGCGGCGCTGCTCTCCCTCGGCGGCGCGGCCTACGACGGGGTCGCCGAGCGCCTGGCCCGCGCGGCCGAGCGGCTGATCGAGGACGGCGGCGCCGGGCGCGTCATCGGCGGCCTGGTCGACCGCGCCCCCGAGCGCATCGTCTTCCTCGGCAGCGGCGCGCTGAAGGGCCTCGCCGCCGAGTCGGCGCTGAAGGTGCTCGAACTCACGGGCGGAGCCCTCGTGGCGCTGTCCGATTCGTCGCTAGGATTTCGACACGGCCCCAAAGCGGTACTCAACGGACAAACCGTGGTCGTGGTCTACGTGTCGAACGACCCGTACACGCGCCAGTACGACGAGGACATCGTCGCGGAGCTGCGTGCGGGCCTCGCCCCCGGCAGCGTCGTGACGGTCTCCGCCGGCGCCGGGCCCGAGGCCGGCGGCACCGTGCCGCTCCCCGATCTGGGCGACGTCGACGACGCCGCCCTCGCCCTGCCCGCGGTGGTGTGCGCCCAGCTCATCGCTCTGCGCTCGTCCCTCGGCAGGGGCATCCGACCCGACAACCCGTTCCCCTCGGGTGAGGTCAACCGAGTCGTGCAGGGCGTGATCCTGCACCCGCTCGACAACTGAGGCAATCGGCTCAAAGGTGTGCCGACTGCATGCCGTACGGAGGTTCCACATGTTCCTGGGTGTCGATGGTGGGGGTACCAAGACGGCGTTCTGCCTGGTCGACCGGCACGGCCGGATCGCAGGGCGGGCGACCGCGGCGAGTTCCTACTACTTCTCGGGCGGCATCGACCTGGTCGGGCGCGTCCTCAAAGAGGGCGTGGACGAGGTCTGCGCGGCGGCCGGGCTGACCCCGGCGGACGTCGACTACGCCTTCTTCGCCCTCCCCGGCTACGGCGAGGCCTCGGGTGACCTCCCCGTCCTGGACGCCACGCCCCGTGCGGTGCTCGGGCACGACCGCTACGCCTGCGACAACGACATGGTGTGCGGCTGGGCCGGCTCGCTGGGCGCGGTCGACGGCATCAACGTGATCAGCGGGACCGGCTCCATGACGTACGGCGAGCGGCAGGGCCGCGGGGTGCGCGTCGGCGGCTGGGGGGAGCTGTTCGGCGACGAGGGCTCGGCGTACTGGATCGCGATCGCCGGCCTCAACGCCTTCGCGCGGATGAGCGACGGACGGCTCCCCGAGGGCCCGCTGGCCGGGGTGCTGCGCCGCCACCTGGACGCGCCCTCCGACCTGGACGTGATCGACATCGTCCACAACAGGTGGAAGGGCGACCGCGGCCTGATCGCGGCGCTCAGCCGCCAGGTGGCCGAGGCGGCCGCCCTGGGCGACACCACCGCGGCCGCGATCCTCGCGGACGCCGGGCGGGAACTGGCCCTGCTCGTGGACGTGACCCGCGAGCGGCTCGGCTTCGGCCCGGACGAGACCGTCCCGGTCTCCTACTCCGGCGGCACGTTCGCCGCCGGCGCGGTGCTGGACGCGTTCAGCACCGCACTCGCGGACGGACACGACGGCTACGAGCTGCGGCGTCCGCTGTACGAACCGGTCGTCGGCGCCGCGCTCTACGCGGCGAAACTCGCCGGAACCCCACTCGACCGGACCGCTCTCGACGCTCTGCGCCCGGCCCCGGTGCCCGCTTCGGGAGAGGACCACTCATGACCACCGCCAAACGAGGCTGGATGCTCTACGCGACCCTGCTGGTCGTGTTCTGGGGCGTCTGGGGGGCCTTCTCCAGCCAGCCGAACAGCCGGTACGGCTACCCCAACGAGATGATCTACATCATCTGGGCCTTCACCATGCTGATCCCCGCGTACTTCGCGCTGCGCGGCCACCGGTTCGACCGGCGTCCCGCCGCCGCGCTGTGGGGGCTGCTGGCCGGGCTGACCGGCGCGGGCGGGCAGCTGCTGCTGTTCCAGGCGCTCGCCGACGGACCCGCGTACCTGATCTTCCCCGTCGTGTCGCTGTCGCCGGTCATCACCGTGCTGATGGCCACGGTCCTGCTGCGCGAGCGGATGGCCCGGATGGCCGTGGGCGGCGTGGTCGCCGCGCTGGCCGCCATCGTCCTGCTCAGCATCCCCGGCGGGGGCGGCGGAACGCACTCGCACGGCCCCTGGCTGCTCATGGCCATCCTGATATGCGTGGCGTGGGGCGCCCAGGCGTTCTGCATGCGCAAGGCGGCACTGATCGGCGTCAACGACGCCACCACCTTCGGCTGGATGACCATCAGCGGACTGCTGCTGGTGCCGGTGGCGTTCGCGATGATGGGCGGACTGCCTTCGGGCGCGCCCTGGCAGGCTCCGGCGCTCACGGCCGTGACCCAGGTCCTGAACGCGATCGGCGCGCTGTTCCTCGTCATGGCGCTCAGCCGGGGCAAGGCCTCGGTCGTGGCGCCCGTCACCAACGCGCTCGCACCCGTCCTGACGATCGTGCTCTCCCTCGCGGTCTACCGGACACTGCCCAACGTGTGGGGTGCCATCGGCATCGTGCTCGCCCTCGTCGGGTCGACCCTCATGGTGTACAGCGACGAGAAGAGCGGCGAGGACACGGAGGCGGCGGGAGCGGAGGCCGCCCCGGCGGCGCCGAGCGCCGCGGCCGCACCGAGGTCCTGACCGCGGCGGGGCCGGCGGGTGCGGACGCGCGACGTCCCTGCCCGCCGGCCCCCCGCGGCGTTTCGCACCCACAACGAGAGGAACCATCCATGTCCTTGGTATCCACGCGGGACCTCGTCGCCGAGGCCGCCGCCGGCCGCCGGGCCGTCGCGGCGTTCAACGTGATCACGCTGGAGTACGCCGAGGCGATCACCGAGGGCGCCGCCGCGGCCGGGGTCCCCGTGATCCTGCAGATCAGCGAGAACGCCGTGCGCTTCCACGGGGGCCGGGTCGAGCCGATCGCCCGGGCGGCGGCCGAGGCGGCCCGGGCCGGCGGCACCGGTGTCGCGCTGCACCTGGACCACGTCACGGACATGGAGCTGCTGCGCCGCGCGGCGGACGCCGGGTTCTCGTCGGCGATGTTCGACGCCGGGGCCCAGCCGTACGCCGAGAACCTCGCCGCGACGCGCGCGGCGGCCGAGTGGGCGCACGGCGCCGGGCTGTGGCTGGAGGCGGAGCTCGGCTACGTGGGCGGCAAGCCCGACGCGCCGGCGAGCGCCCACGCCGCCGGGGTGCGCACCGACCCGGAGGAGGCCGCGCGCTACGTGGCCGACACCGGGGTGGACGCGCTGGCCGTCGCGGTGGGCAGCAGCCACGCCATGACGGAGCGTTCGGCGGCCCTCGACCACGACCTGATCGCGCGGCTGCGCGAGGCCGTGCCCGTGCCGCTGGTGCTGCACGGCTCCTCCGGCGTCGCGGACGACGAGCTGCGCCGCGCCGTCGCCGCCGGCATCGCCAAGGTCAACATCGGTACGGCCCTCGGCATCGCCTTCACCGGCGCGGTCCGCGAGGTCCTGGCGGACCGGCCGGAGACCGTGGACCCGCGCCACTTCCTCACCCGCGGCCGGGAGGCCGTGTCCGCGGTCGTGCGGCAGCTGTGCACGACGCTGGACGGCTGATCCGCACGCGTCCCCCCACGCCGCCGGCCCGCCGCCCCGAGACCGGGCGGCGGGCCGGCGGCGTGCCCGCGGCGGCCACACGACCGGACCGGCCACGGCTCAGGCGGAGCCGAGGAGTTCGAGCGTGTCGACGACGCGGTTCGAGAAACCCCACTCGTTGTCGTACCAGGCGACCACCTTGATGTGGCGGCCGTCGACGCGGGTGAGGGCCGAGTCGAAGATCGACGACGCCGGGTTGCCCGTGATGTCGGACGACACCAGCGGGTCGTCCGAGTACTCGAGGACCCCGGCGAGCGGACCGGCGGCGGCGGCGCGGTACGCCTCCAGGACCTCGTCGCGCGTCACGTCGCGGGCGACGGTCGTGTTGAGTTCGACGATCGAGCCCACCGGTACCGGCACGCGGATCGAGTCGCCGGAGAGTTTGCCCTCCAGCTTCGGCAGGACGCGGCCGATCGCCTTGGCGGCGCCGGTGGTGGTGGGCACGATGTTCACCCCGGCGGCGCGGGCGCGCCGGGGGTCGCGGTGCGGCCCGTCCTGCAGGTTCTGCTCCTGCGTGTAGGCGTGCACTGTCGTCATGAACCCGTGCTCGATGCCCGCGAGTTCGTCGAGCACCGCCGCGAGCGGGGCGAGCGCGTTCGTCGTGCACGACGCGTTCGAGACGACGGTGTGCGCGGCCGGGTCGTACGCGTCGGTGTTCACGCCGATGGCGAGCGTGACGTCCGCGCCGTCCGAGGGTGCGCTGACGAGCACCTTCCGCGCGCCCGCGTCGAGGTGGGCGCGGGCGGCCTCGGCGGAGGTGAAGCGGCCCGTCGCCTCCAGGACGACGGACACACCGAGCTCCGCCCAGGGGAGCTTCCCCGGCTCGCGCTCGGCGAGCACCTTGATGCGGCGGCCGTCGACGACGAGGGTGTCCCCGTCGACGGTCACCGGGCGGCCGAGCCGGCCGGCCGTGGAGTCGAAGGCGAGGAGCCGCGCGAGGGCGGCGGGCTCGGTGAGGTCGTTGACGGCGACGATCTCCAGGTCGCTGTCGCGTTCGAGCAGTGCGCGCAGCACGTTGCGCCCGATGCGTCCGAAGCCGTTGATGGCGATGCGAGTCATGTGTGGTGCCCCTTCCGTTCCCCACCAGGCTCGCTCGCCGCGTGCGCCGGTGACAGCGGTGCGAGCGCCACGGTTCGAAAGGATCGTGCCAGCGGGCGCGGCTACTCCCCCCGGGCGAACGTACGGCGGTACTCGCTCGGCGTCGTGCCGAGGATGCGCTGGAAGTGCAGCCGCAGGTTGGCGCCCGTGCCCAGGCCGACGTCGGCGGCGATCTGCTCGACGCCGCGCCCCGACCGTTCCAGCAGTTCGCGCGCCACGTCGATGCGGGCCCGCATCACCCACTGCATCGGTGTGTACCCGGTGTCCTCGACGAAACGGCGGGAGAAGGTGCGCGGCGCCACCGCCGCGTGCCGGGCCAGGAGTTCCAGGGTGAGCGGCTCCTCCAGCCGGCGCAGCGCCCACTCGCGCGTCCCGGCGAACCGCTCGCCGAGCGGCTCGGGCACGCTGCGCGGCACGTACTGCGCCTGCCCGCCGCTGCGGTAGGGGGCGGCGACCAGGCGCCGCGCCGCGTGGTTCGACGCGGCGACGCCGAGGTCGCCGCGCAGGACGTGCAGGCACAGGTCGATGCCGGAGGCGGCGCCGGCGGACGTGAGGACCGTGCCCTCGTCGACGAAGAGCACGTTCTCGTCGACGCGGACGGACGGGTGCCTGGCCGCGAGCGCCCGCGTGTAGTGCCAGTGGGTGGTGGCGCGCCGGCCGTCGAGCAGGCCGGTGGCCGCGAGCGCGAAGGCTCCGGTCGAGATGGCGGCGAGCCGCGCGCCGCCGGCGTGGGCGGCGACCAGCGCGTCGACCACGGCGGCCGGGGGGTCCTCGCGGTCGGGGTGCCGGTAGCCGGGGAGGAAGACGATGTCGGCCCAGCCGAGCGCGTCCAGCCCGTGGGCGACGTGGTACGACAGGCCGTCACCGCCGGTCACGAGACCGGGCGCCGCGCCGCACACGCGCACCTCGTACGGCATGCTGGCCCGCGTCGTGAAGACCTGCGCGGGAATGCCGACGTCCAGCGGCTTCGCCCCTTCGAGCACGAGCACCGCGACGCGCCGCAGGCGGGTGGCTGACACGGGGGCAGGTTACACGCAGTCGCGGCGCGCACGTCCGACACGTCGCTCCCCCACCCGGGACCCCCGCCCCCTCCCCGCGCTCACACACCCACGCGCCCTCGCACCCACGCGTAGACGCACCCGCGCACCCGCGCCCGGACGCGGCGGGACGCGCGCGAGGGGCGCGCCGGCGGGGGGCGTGCTGTACTGGCCGGGTGGACCCCAAGCACCCGCTGACGTTCGCGAAGCACGCCGGACGCTCCGGCGCCCCCGGCTCGCGGGGCGCGCGCGACCGGCGCGCCGACGCGGTCCGCCGCAGGGTGCGGCTGATGATCGAGATCACGGCCCGGGCGGGCGAGTACCGCAAGGGTCTCGTGGAGGCCGCGGAGCGGCTCAGCCCCGAGGAAGCGGTCATCGTCACCGACCTGGAGCGCAACGGGCTGCAGGTGCCTCAGCTGCACGACGTGCTCTGCGGCGGCCACGTCCTGGTGGACGACCCGGATCTGTACGAGCAGTGGAAGTTCGCCAAGGTCAGCCACACGCGGCTGTCCAGCCACCACCACGACATCGACAAGAAGCGCTATCCCGACATCGGGATGCGCGGCCAGGTCGTGCGGGAGAAGCTGCACGGGCGCACGCGGCAGGGCACATGGGTGCAGCTGGAGAAGACTCCCGCGGCGCTCGGCGCGAGCAGGATCCCCAGCGTGAGCGACCTGCGGCACCTCATGGACTACGTGGTCTACCGGGTCACCCGCAGCAACGTCGGTCCCTGGGGCCTGTCGCGGATGACGGAGCGGCGCCCGATGTACCTGTCGCCGAACCTCGCGCTGCCCACCTCGCTCACACCGCCCGTCGCCCGGGCGCTGACCCAGGCCCTGCGGCGGATCGAGCAGGACGACGACGTCACCGCGGTCTCGAAGGACCTGGCCGCCCGCTTCCCGCCGCCGGACCGCCAGGACCTGGCGGGTGAGCTCGGGCGGACGCTGCCCGGCCGGTCGGGGCGGGGCCTGTTCGGCAACTCCGACGTGTGGGTGACCGAGACCCCCTCGGGCAGTGCGGCGGCGGTCCTGCGTGAGCACCGCCCCGCCGCACTGGCCGAGATCCTGCGCACGAAAGGCACACCATGAGCGACGCTCCCCGGCCCGCGCCGTCGGACCCCGGCGCGGCGGCCGTGCCCGAGGGGCTGGTCTCGGCCGTGGTCAACCTCGTGGACACCGGCCCCGTCCTGCTCGGCGCGTACACCATCGCCGAGCTGACCGCGGTCGACGCGATCGTGGACTTCCTGGAGGCCCGGCCGTCCGACGAGGTCCTCGCGGAGGCGGTCCGCTCGCTGACGGCCCGGCAGCTGCTCGTCGCGGGCTCGACGCCCGACCAGATCCAGGTACGGGGCGACCTGGGCATCGCGGTGGCCTTCCAGCAGCGCGCCCGCAGTGTGCTCGACGCGCGCACGAGCGGAACGGGGCCCGGCGAGCCCTGGCGGATCCTGCTGCTCCCGCAGCCCGAGCACATCTGCCTGATGGTCCGCATCGACGCGCTCGGCGTGCACCAGATCGGTCTGTACGCCTTCGACGACGCGCTCGACATGCTCGTCGACTGGCTGCCCCGGGGGCCGCTCGCGGACCGGGACGCAGCCGTGGACACGGACGCCCTGCTCGCCTCGTCGGAGCGCTCCTCGCTGGTGACCGTCACCCACTACACGGCGCAGGGCTCGGCCGAGATCGCCGGCGAGAGCACCGACCTGGTGCTCGCCCGCCACAACGGCCGGCTGCACGTCCTCGCCCGCGACGCCGCGGACGAACAACGGTTGGTGCCGCACCGGGTGGAGGGCCGGGACGGTGTGCACGACCGGCTGGTGGGCCTGCTGGCCTGACGGGACACACCCCTGCGGCGCCGTACGGGAGCGCGCGGGCGCCGCGACGCCGTACGGGCACGCGGCCCGGCGCTGCCGGCCATCCCGCCGCAGGGGCGCGCGGCGCTCCCGGGGAAGGCGATGCCACCGAAACCGGCGTGGCAGCACACCGGCGGCCGACCCACTGACGTGTGTCCCGCCCCTGGTGGCACGCTTCGTCGCGCCCCGAAACCCACCGCACGAGTGACGGCACGTGCACACGTTCCCGTGGGAGCCGGGCCTTTCATCGGCCTATAGTCACGCTGTCCGGGGGCCCTGCGGACGTGGGCGACCGCGGTCGCACGGCCGGGCTCGCAGTCGAAGGGGGCCGCTCATGGCCAGCGCGTTTCAGGAGCGCAAGCTCAGAGGGATGTTCGCGGCGTTCGACGCCGACGGTGACGGTTATCTGCGCGAGGAGGACTTCAGGTCGCTGGTGGCCCGCTGGAGCAGGCTGCCGCGCGTCGCACCCGGGACCGAGTTGCGCGCCCGGGTCGAGGACATCCTGATGGCGTGGTGGGACGCACTGCTCGAAGCAGGCGACGCCAACGGGGACGGGACGGTCGACCTGGGCGAACTGCTCACGCTGGTCGACCGGTTGCCCACCATGCTGCCGCACGTGACCGCCACCGCGGAGACGATCTTCGACGCCGTCGACAGCAACGGCGACGGACGCATCTCGCCGGAGGAGCACCGCGGGCTCGTCGAGACCTGGAACGGGCAGCCCGTCGACATGACCGGCGTCTTCGAGCTGCTCGACCTCAACGGCGACGGCCACCTCAGCCGCGACGAATTCGCCTGTCTGTGGCGGGAGTTCTGGACCAGCGACGACCCGTCCGAGCCCGGTAACTGGCTCTGCGGGCGGTTCCCGGAGCCGACGCCCGCACTCGATCACTGATCCGGGCGCGGCCGCGTTCCGCCCACGGGCGACGCGGTCACGCCCCGGCGCTCACGGCGCGGACCGCCCGCGACGCACAGGGCTGGCAACCCTGCCCCGCTTCGGGCCAGTTGGCGCGAAACACACCATCCATCCGAAGGACCCCGCCCGGCCGCCGGCGCGGGGTCCCCGCGTGCCGCTCGACGCACACCGTCCGATAGGGCACATAGCGCCACCAGCCTCCGCAGTGGACTGTTGATATTACCGTCACTTGATTGTGCGTCTGTGGATGCGGAGAGTTGACTGCCCTGCTGTCAGCAGCTCCTGGGACACCCATACCCGGACGAAGGCAGGGTTTCGTGAATCGAGCTCTTCTAGCCACTCTGACAGCGGCGTTCGCGGCAGGCATCTCCCTCACCACCCTCGGCGGCGGCGCGGCCACCGCCGCACCCCTCGCCCCCGCGACATACGGCACCGACGCGGGCGGAGCGGTCATCGTCGTGCTGGCCGACCAGCACGCCGGCCTCCACCTCAGGGCGCAGGGCACCGCCCGGACCACCGCCACACGCTCCGACCAGCGCTCCATCGTGTCCGACATCAAGGCCCACGGCGGCACGGACGTACGGCAGCTGGTCGCCGTCAACGCGGTCGCGGCGCACCTGCCGGCCGCCGAGGTCGGGCGGCTGCGGGCCGATCCGGCCGTGACCGAGATCCTCCCCGACGCGGCCGTCACCGTCGACCCGGGATCGACCGCCCCCCACGCGAAGCCGGCCCGGCTCGACCCCGCGCTGTGCCCGGCCGACCCGCGCAAACCGTTCACCGAGCCGGAAGCCCTGTCGGTCGTCCATGCCTCCTCCGACGACCCGAGGGCCACGGACGAGGCCAACGACATCGCGACCGGCAAGGGCGTGATCGTCGCCAACGAGGGCATCAACGACCTCGCCGGGAACCCGAACTTCATCCGCAGGAACGGCACGCCCGTCGTGCTGGACGCGCCGGATCCGACGGCCGACCACAGCGACGGCGAGTTCTACGGCGACGCCTCCTCGATCGCCGGGCAGGGCACGGTCGTCTACGACTACGCGAAGGAACTCCCCTTCTCCGGCCTGCCCAAGGGCTGCACCTTCACCATCAAGGGCGTCGCGCCGGACGCCTCGCTCGTCGACAGCTCCGTGATCGACACGCCGCCCAGCGGTGCCGGCGGCGCCGTCCAGCAGCCGGAGTCGGAGATCATCGCGGGCATCGACCACGCCGTCGTGACCGAACACGCGGACATCATCTCGGAGTCGTACGGCTTCACCCCCAGGCCCGGGCGCTATGCCGCCTTCTACGCCGCCAACGACGCGGCCGTGGCCGCCGGGGTGACCGTCGTCGTCTCCTCCGGCGACAGCGGCGACTCCGGGACGGTCTCCTCGCCGGCCACCGATCCCCAGGTGATCGCGGTCGGCGCCACCAACACCCTGCGGCTCAACGCCCAGGCCACCGGCTACACCAAGTGGACGAACAACAACATCACCCCGCTGTCCTCGGGCGGCACCGCCCCCAACAACCGTGTCGTCGACCTCGCGGCGCCCGGCTACGGCGGCGAGGCGGCCTGCAACCCGAACGGCAGCGACTGCCCCACGAACACGGCGACCGAGGCGTTCGGCGGCACCAGCCAGTCCTGCCCGCTCGTGGCGGGAGCGGCGGCCGACGTCATCCAGGCCTACGCCGACACCCACCACGGCGCCAAGCCGACTCCGGCCCAGGTCAAGGCGCTCCTCACCAGCACGGCCACCGACATCGGCGCGCCCGCCGACCAGCAGGGATCCGGTCTGCTCGACATCGACGCGGCGGTCAAGGCCGCCCAGCAGGAGCCCGGCACGACGCTGTCCCGCCACGGACGGCCGACCGGCACCGGCGGCCTGGTGGTCACCTCGCCGACGCAACTGGACGTCACCGACCACGCCGGCCTCAGCTCCCAGTCGGTGACCCTGTACAACGCGGGGCGCGAGGACACCCGAGTCGGCGCCTCCTACCGGTCGCTGAGCCCGGTGAAGCAGTTCGGCAGGACCGTCACCGAGCACGTCGGCGCACCCGATCCCGGCCTGCCGGTGCCGGCCAAGGGCGCGACGGCGGCGAAGCCGGTCTCGTTCGACGTGCCCAGGGGACTGGACCGGCTGAACGCCGACATGATCATCCCGGACCCGGCGAACGGCACGGTCCTCTCGTTCGTCCTGACCGACCCGAAGGGCCGCCTGACGCAGATCTCGTACGACTACGGCACGGCGGCCACCGTGCCCGGCCGGACGGGCACGGTGTCGGACATCCAGCACGTCGAGGTCACCGCCCCGGTGCCCGGCACCTGGAAGGCGGAGATCCTCTGGGCCAACGGCCGGGCGCACCTCCAGGAGCCGCCGAACGTCCCGGGCACCTACACGGGCACGGTCTCCTTCCGGACCACCGGTCAGCACTATGTGACCACCCCGGCGGCGCGGCAGGTGCGGATCGGGGCGCACGCGAGCACCACCGTGCCGCTGCGGGTGCTCATGCCCGCGGCGCCGGGCGACCACCCGGAGTCGGTGCAGTTCGCGGCCACCGACGGGGCCCGGACGTCCGTGCCGGTCGCCCGCCGCACCCTGATCCCCTCGCGCGGCGGCGCGTTCGACACGACGATCACGAGCAGCGTCGGGCGGCAGGTCGGCCAGATCAGCACGTTCGACCTGGACGTGCCCGCCGGCAAGCACGAACTGGACGTCGCCTTCACGACGCCGGACGCGAGCGCGGACGACCCGATGACGTTCTGGCTGCTCGATCCGAGCGGCAAGGTCGTCCAGCAGGTGGCCGGCAAGCCGGTCACCGACGCGTCCGGCAGGACGGTGGCCGCGGCGAACCTGGTCGCCGCGAACCCCGCGGCGGGGCGCTGGGAGATCGACGTGGAGCTCAACCTGACGACCAGCGGCAAGGAGTTCACGCAGCTGGTCCGGGGAGTGGCCGCGTACGACGGGTCGGCGTCCGCGGCGGCCCCGCGGGGGTGAGCGGCGAAGCGGCGCGTCTCGTGCCGCCGTCCCCGGCCGTCCCGCGGGGATGACCGGACGGGCGGCCCGCCGGCTCGCGGGCCGGTGACGGTGCCCGGGGGGCCTCGG
>NZ_JAKGCV010000440.1 GCF_021556455.1 Streptomyces fuscigenes
GGCAGCCCGGGCTCCCGGCGCAGGTGGGGACGGGTACGGGGGCGGCGGGAGCCCCCGGGGGCCCGGCGGTGCGGAGGAGGGTGCCCCGCGGGCCGCCGGCCACCGCCGGCGTGCCCCGCCCGGGGCGCGGATCAGTGCTTCGCGGGCAGGAAGCCGATCCGGTCGTAGGCGGCGGCCAGCGTCTCGGCGGCGACCGCGCGGGCCTTCTCGGCACCGGCCGCGAGCAGGGAGTCCAGGGTCTCCGGGTCCTCCAGGTAGGCCTGCGTGCGCTCCTTGAAGGGTGTGACGAAATCGACCATGACGTCCGCGAGGTCGGTCTTCAGCGCTCCGTAGCCCTGGCCGGCGTAGCGGGCCTCCAGTTCGGCGACGGAGCTGCCGGTCAGCGTGGAGTAGATCGTGAGCAGATTGCTGACGCCCGGCTTGTTCACGGCGTCGTAGACGATCTCCGAGCCGGTGTCGGTGACGGCGCTGCGGACCTTCTTCGCGGTGGCCTTGGGCTCGTCCAGCAGGTTGATGAGGCCCTTCGGCGTGGACGCCGACTTGCTCATCTTCGCCGACGGGTCCTGGAGGTCGTAGATCTTCGCCGTCTCCTTGACGATGTGCGGCGAGGGCACGGTGAAGGTGTGCCCGAACCGGCCGTTGAACCGCTCGGCCAGGTCGCGGGTCAGCTCGATGTGCTGGCGCTGGTCCTCGCCCACGGGAACGGCGTCCGCCTGGTAGAGGAGGATGTCGGCGACCTGGAGGACCGGGTACGTGAACAGGCCCACGGTGGTGCGGTCGGCTCCCTGCTTGGCCGACTTGTCCTTGAACTGCGTCATGCGGGAGGCCTCGCCGAAGCCCGTGATGCAGTTCATGACCCAGCCGAGCTGCGCGTGCTCGGGGACGTGGCTCTGCACGAACAGCGTGCACCGCTGCGGGTCGAGCCCCGCGGCGAGCAGCTGCGCGGCGGCGAGCCGGGTGTTGGCGCGCAGCTCCGCCGGGTCCTGCGGGACCGTGATGGCGTGCAGGTCGACGACCATGTAGAAGGCGTCGTGGGACTCCTGGAGTGCGACGTACTGGCGGACGGCGCCGAGGTAGTTGCCGAGGTGGAACGAGCCGGCGGTGGGCTGGATCCCGGACAGGGCGCGAGGACGGTCTGAGGCCATGCCGCCATTCTCTCAGGTGCGGCCGCGGGGCCGTGCGCGCGACGGCGGGGCCCGCCCCGGCCCCGGGGGACGGCCCGGGAGCACGGGGGCGGACCGGTGCGGCCCGCCCCCGCGGTGCTCAGGCGGTGGGCAGGCCCGGCGCCGGGTGCGCCGCCATCAGCTCGGCGACCTCGCCCCGGATCGCCGCCAGGGCCGGCTCGTCCCCGGTGCGCGCGGCCGTGACGCCCCGGTCGATCCACTGCGCGACGGCGGCCATGTGCGCGGTCGTCAGCCCGCGGCTGGTGAGCGCCGGCGTGCCGACCCGGATGCCGGAGGGGTCGAACGGCCTGCGCGGGTCGAAGGGGACCGCGTTGTGGTTCACGACGAGGCCGGCGCGGTCGAGCGCCTTGGCGGCGGTCTTGCCCGGCATGTCCTTCGACGTGAGGTCCATCAGGATCAGGTGGGTGTCGGTGCCCCCGGAGACGAGGTCGAAGCCACGCGCCAGGAGCTGGTCGGCCAGCTCGCGCGCGTTGGCGACGACCGCCCGCGCGTAGTCGCGGAACGACGGGGCGGACGCCTCGTGCAGGGCGACGGCGATCGCCGCCGTGGTCTGGTTGTGCGGGCCGCCCTGGAGCCCGGGGAAGACGGCCTTGTCGATCGCCTTCGCGTGCTCGCCGCGCGACATCAGCATCGCGCCGCGGGGGCCGCGCAGCGTCTTGTGCGTCGTGGTCGAGACCACGTCGGCGTGCGGTGCGGGCGAGGGGTGGGCACCGCCCGCGACCAGGCCCGCGATGTGGGCGATGTCGGCGACCAGGACGGCGCCGACCTCCCGCGCGATCTCGGCGAACGCGGCGAAGTCGATGAGGCGGGGCACGGCCGTGCCGCCGCAGAACAGGATCGCCGGGCGTTCGGCCCGGGCGAGGTCGCGGACCTGGTCGAGGTCGACGCGGCCGGTGTCGCGCCGCACCCCGTACTGCACGCCCCGGAACCAGATGCCGGTGGCCGACACGCCCCAGCCGTGCGTGAGGTGACCGCCCATCGGCAGGGCCATGCCCATGACGGTGTCGCCCGGCTTCGCGAAGGCGAGGTGGACGGCGAGGTTCGCGGGCGAGCCGGAGTAGGGCTGCACGTTGGCGTGCTCCACGCCGAACAGCGCCTTCGCGCGCTCGACGGCGAGCGTCTCGACCTGGTCGACGACCTGCTGGCCCTCGTAGTAGCGGCGACCGGGGTAGCCCTCGCTGTACTTGTTCTGCAGGACGGTGCCTGAGGCGTCGAGCACCGCCTGCGACACGTAGTTCTCGCTGGGGATCAGCCGCAGGGTCGCGGCCTGGAGGTGCTCCTCGGCCGCGACGAGTTCGGCGAGGCGCGGGTCGGTCGCGGCGAGCGCCGGGCGGCGGGCGGGCCCGCCGCCGCCGGGTGCGGTGCTGCCGGGGTCCGCGGTGCTGGTGGGGTCCGCGGTGCTGGTGGGGTCCGCGGTGCTGGTGGGGTCCGCGGCGTCCGCCGCGTCCGGGGTGCTCGTGGGAAGGGTGTGCGGAGCTGCCTGGGTCATGGCGGTGTCCTCCGGGACGATCCGTCGTCGGCGGTCGGGTCCCGGTGCCCAGGCGGGGCGACACCTCGGTGCGGACGTGCGGGTCCGCACGGCTGCCCGCACGGCTCCCCCGCGGTCCGTTCCGCGTACGCCAGTCGCCGTGCTTGCCGCCCAGCGTACCGACGCGGGGCCGACGGCACACGGACATTCGCCGGGAGGGTCAGCTTTGCCCGCCGTAGGGCAGAAACACGGTAGAAACCGGCGTACGAGCCCTTTCGCGCCGAACGATCGGAGGATCATCTTGCCGACCCCCTCTGGCCCCACGCCCGGCACCGCGTCCAGCCCCACGCAGCAGGCCATCGCCTCGGCCGAGGCCCGCAGCGCCCACAACT
The DNA here is from genome assembly GCF_021556455.1 of Streptomyces fuscigenes. Lineage (GTDB taxonomy): Bacteria > Actinomycetota > Actinomycetes > Streptomycetales > Streptomycetaceae > Streptomyces > Streptomyces fuscigenes. Next base: position 3,045 of record NZ_JAKGCV010000440.1, read on the forward strand.
ACCACCCGCTCCCGGTGGTGGTGTCCTCGGCGGACGGCGCCTGGATGACGGACGTCGAAGGCCGCCGCTACCTCGACATGCTCGCCGGGTACTCGGCGCTCAACTTCGGCCACGGCAACCGCCGGCTGATCGACGCGGCGAAGGCGCAGCTGGAACGGGTGACGCTGACGTCGCGCGCGTTCCACCACGACCGGTTCGCCGCGTTCTGCGAGCAGCTCGGCGACCTGTGCGGCATGGAGATGGTCCTGCCGATGAACACGGGCGCAGAGGCCGTCGAGACGGCGGTCAAGACCGCCCGCAAGTGGGGCTACCGCGTCAAGGGCGTCCCGGACGGCGAGGCGCGCATCGTCGTCGCGTCGGACAACTTCCACGGCCGTACGACGACGATCGTCAGCTTCTCCACCGATCCCGAGGCGCGCGCCGACTTCGGTCCCTACACACCCGGGTTCGACATCGTGCCGTACGGCGACGCGACGGCCCTGGAGGCCGCGCTGAGCGACCGCACGGTCGCCGTGCTGCTGGAGCCGATCCAGGGCGAGGCGGGGGTCCTGGTGCCGCCGGACGGCTACCTGCGGAGGGTGCGCGAGCTGACGCGGGAGCGCGGCGTGCTGTTCGTCGCGGACGAGATCCAGTCCGGCCTCGGCCGTACGGGACGCACGTTCGCCTGCGAGCACGAGGGCGTGGTGCCGGACATGTACGTCCTCGGCAAGGCGCTCGGCGGGGGCGTGGTGCCGGTGTCGGCGGTCGTCTCCTCGGCGGAGGTGCTGGGCGTGCACAAGCCGGGTGAGCACGGTTCGACGTTCGGCGGCAACCCGCTGGCGTGCGCGGTCGCGCTGGAGGTGATCGCGATGCTGCGGACAGGGGAGTTCCAGGGGTACGCGGCGGAGCTCGGCGACCACCTGCACCGCGAACTCGGCCTGCTGGTGGGGCGCGGCGGCGTGCGGGAGGTGCGCGGCCGGGGACTGTGGGCCGGCGTGGACGTCGACCCGGCGCTCGGCACCGGCCGCGAGATCTCCGAGCGGCTGATGGAGCGGGGCGTGCTCGTCAAGGACACGCACGGCTCGACGATCCGGCTGGCGCCGCCGCTGGTGGTCAGCAAGGAGGACCTGGACTGGGGTCTGGACCGGCTGCGGGAGGTCCTCGCGGAGGGCTGAGCCCGGGGCGGGCCGCCGCCAGGGGGACGGGGCGGCGGCCCGGAGCGACGGGAGGTCCTAGGGTCGGGGCGTGGCCCTCGGGATGATCTGCGCGTTCGGCGCCTCGGTGTTCTTCGGCACCGCGGCCGTCCTCCAGGCCGCGGCAGCGCGCGCCGCCGCCCCCGGCTCCGGGTCGGGCGTCGACGCGGCCCTGCTGCTGCGCGCCGCGCGGCAGTGGCGGTACGTGCTCGGCCTGGCGCTCGACGCCGGCGGGTTCGTGCTCCAGGTCGTCGCGCTGCGCACGCTGCCGATCTACGTCGTGGGCGCCGCCCTCG
>NZ_JAKGCV010000441.1 GCF_021556455.1 Streptomyces fuscigenes
CCCGGGCGCCGGGGCCGCGGCCGGGCAGCGCGGCGAGGTGGTGGTCGTCGGCACCGGACCCGCGGGCCCGCTGTGGCTCACGCCGGAGGCGCGCGGCGAGCTCGCCGCGGCCGAGCACCTCGTCGGCTACACGACGTACCTGGACCGGGTGCCGGTGCGCCCCGGCCAGCGCCGCCACCCCTCGGACAACAAGGTCGAGTCGGAACGCGCCGACTTCGCCCTGGACCTGGCGCGCCGGGGTCACCGGGTCGCGGTCGTCTCGTCCGGCGACCCGGGCGTCTTCGCGATGGCGACAGCGGTCCTCGAGGTGGCCTCGGCGGACCCGTACAAGGACGTGCCGGTGCGGATCGTGCCGGGCGTGACCGCGGCCAACGCGGCCGCCTCCCGCGCCGGCGCGCCGCTCGGGCACGACTACGCGGTGATCTCGCTGTCGGACCGGCTCAAGCCCTGGGAGGTCGTGGCGTCCCGGCTGCACGCGGCGGCCGCCGCCGACCTGGCGATGGCGCTGTACAACCCGGGGTCGAAGTCGCGCACCTGGCAGGTCGGCAAGGCGCGCGAGCTGCTGCTGGAACACCGCACCCCGGACACGCCGGTGGTGCTGGCGCGGGACGTCGGCGGCCCGCAGGAGCGCGTGCGCGTCGTGCGGCTCGGGGACCTCGATCCGGCCCAGGTCGACATGCGGACGATCCTGCTCGTGGGGTCGTCGCAGACGGTCGCCGTGCGCCGCGCGGGCGGCGAGATCGCCTGGACCCCCCGCCGCTACCCGGAGTCCTGAGACCGGTCCGGGATCGACCAGGGGATCGGCCCGGGGACGGGGCCTCGCGTACGGGGCCTCGGCGACGTTTGCCTCGCGTACGGGGCCCCGCGGGCGGCGCCCGGGGCCGGGGCGGGCCGGGACGGGCCCGCCGGCCCGCGCTCCCCGCTCAGGCAGCGTTCATGACGTCGTCGAAGTGCTCGACGCGGGGGGCCGCCGAAAGGGTCGGCGCGAGGACCGCCCGGTACTTCGCGTAGCGGTCCGTGCCGCGGAAGTTCTCCAGGTGCGCCCCGACGGACTCCCACCGGGTCAGGCCCACGAAACGGGTCGGCGTCTCGCGGCTGCGCTCCATGCGCGCCTCCAGGCAGCCGGGGGTGGTGGCCAGCAGGTCGTGGCCGACTGCCCGGAAGGCATCGATGAACGCCTGCTCACTGCCAGGCTTCACGTCGATGATCGCTATCTCCGTAATCATGTACCGATTGTCCGACGGGACCCGTGCCCCCGCAGCGCCGTCCCCGGGGCACCGCACGGCCCGACGGGCCGGCCCGAGCAGCCCAGCCGGTCGGCCGGTCAGCCGGTCGGCCGGTCAGCCGGTCGGCCGGTCAGCCGGTCAGCGTGCGCCGCAGCCAGTCCAGGGCACCCGCGACGGACGCGGCCGTCTCGACGCCCTCCGGCGCCGCGGGCCGCCGCACCATCACCACGGGGATGCCCGCCTCGCGCGCCGCCGCGAGCTTGGGCGCGGTCGCGGCGCCCCCGCTGTCCTTCGAGACGACGACGTCGATCCCGTACAGGCGCAGCAGTTCCCGCTCGCCGTCGAGGGTGAACGGACCCCGGTCGAGGACGGTGTCCAGCTGCCGCGGGAACGGCGGCTCCGGCGGGTCCACGGACCGCACGAGGAAGCGGATGCCGTCCAGCGGGGCGAACACCGCCAGCCCCGTGCGTCCCGTGCTGAGGAACACCCGCCGCCAGGGACCCGCGGCCAGTGCCTCGGCCGCCGCCGCGAGCGAGGCGACCGGCCTCCAGTCGTCCCCGGGGACGGGGCCCCAGCCGGGGCGGCGCAGCCGGAGCAGGGGAACATGGCAGGTGGCGGCGGCCAGCGCCGCGTTGGCCGTCATGGTCTCGGCGAAGGGATGGGTGGCATCGATGAGGGCGTCCACGTGGTGCTCGCGCAGCCAGGAGGCGAGCCCGTCGGCCCCGCCGAAGCCGCCGACGCGCACCTCGCCGGCCGGCAGCACCGGCTGGGCGACGCGGCCCGCGAGGGAGCTCGTGACCTGCAGCGGGTACACGACGTCGCCCTCCGGGCGCTCGCTCGTGCCGGGCGGGGCACCGGAGAGCAGCGCCTCGGCGAGGCTTCGACCCTCGGTCGTACCGCCGAGGATCAAAACGTGGCGCATCGGAGCCCTCCATGGCTGAGCCGGCCGGCGGCGGTGGCCGGAACGCCCAACTGAAACACACCGGGCTCCGGCCCGGATGGACGACCGGGGCCTGCGCGACGGCGGCGGCCACCGCCGCGTACACCGCACTGCTTTCCGGCCACTTCCCCGATCCGGTGACCATCACACTGCCCAGGGGGCAGCGACCCGCCTTCGCCCTCGCCGTCGAGGGCCTGTCGGACGACACTACGACGGCCATGGCGGGAGTCGTCAAGGACGCGGGCGACGACCCGGACGTCACCCACGGCGCCCTGGTCAGGGCGAGTGTGCGACGGCTGCCCCCCGGCGCGGGAGTGGTGTTCCGGGCCGGGCCCGGCGTCGGCACGGTGACCCGGCCCGGGCTGCCGCTGGACGTCGGCGAGCCGGCGATCAACCCGGTGCCGCGCCGGATGATGACCGAGCACCTCGCGCGCGTCGCCGCAGCCCACGGCGCCGGTCCGGCGGTCGACGCCGAGATCACGGTCTCGATCGACGACGGCGAGGAGATCGCGCGCTCGACGTGGAACCCGCGGCTCGGCATCCTCGGCGGCCTGTCGGTGCTGGGCACGACCGGCGTCGTCGTGCCGTACTCCTGCTCCGCCTGGATCGACTCGATCCGGCGGGGCGTCGACGTGGCGCGCGCGGCCGGCCGCACCCATCTCGCCGGATGCACGGGCTCGACGTCCGAGAGGACGGTCACGGAGGTCTACGGCCTGCCCGAGGACGCGCTGCTCGACATGGGCGACTTCGCGGGGGCCGTCCTCAAGTACGTCCGCCGGCACCCGGTGGAGCGGCTGACCGTCTGCGGCGGCTTCGCCAAACTCTCCAAGCTCGCGGCGGGCCACCTCGACCTGCACTCCGGGCGCTCCCAGGTCGACAAGGTCCTCCTCGGCGAGCTGGCCCGCGCCGCGGGCGGCTCCGGAGACCTGGCCCTGCGCGTGGCGGGCGCCAACACCGGCCTGGAGGCCCTGCGCCTGTGCCAGGCCGAGAACGTCCCCCTGGGGGACGCGGTGGCGGCCCGCGCCCGGGACGAGTCGCTGGCGGTCCTGCGCGGCTCGCGCGTGGCGGTCGACGTGATCTGCATCGACCGCGCCGGGACGATCGTGGGGCGGGCGGACGCGCGAGGAGCCGTGTGACGACGGGCGCGCGCGGCGCTGCTCACCAGGACGGTAGGCGTTCTGGGGGGCCGGGCGCGCTCGGTGGGCCCCGCCCGCTCCGCGGCACCGGGCGCGCTCAGTCGGTCCTCGTGCGCTCCGTGGAGTACAGGTGGCTGTCGCGGAAACCGGTCGCGCCGAGGGTGCGGCCGACCAGGATCACGGCGGTCCGCGTGATGCCGGCCTCGGCGACCTGCCCGGCGATGTCGCCGAGGGTGCCGCGCAGGACGAGTTCGTCGTCGCGGCTCGCCATGGCGACGACCGCCGCCGGGCAGTCCGCCCCGTAGTGGGGAAGGAGCTCGGCGGCCACGCGGTCCGCGTACCGGGCCGCGAGGTGCAGGACGAGGAGCGCGCCGCTCGCGCCGAGCGTCGCCAGGTCCTCGCCGGGGGGCATGGGCGTGGCCTGCTGGGCGACCCGGGTCAGGATGACGGTCTGCCCCACGGTCGGGACGGTCAGCTCCCGCTTGAGCGCCGCCGCGGCCGCCGCGAACGCCGGTACGCCGGGGACGACTTCGTACGGCACGTCGGCCGCGTCCAGCCGCCGCATCTGCTCGGCGACGGCGCTGAAGACCGAGGGGTCGCCCGAGTGCAGGCGTGCCACGTCGTGGCCGTCGCGGTGAGCGGCGACGAGCTCGGCGGTGATCTCGTCCAGGTCCAGCCGCGCCGTGTCCACGAGCCGGGCGCCCGGCGGGCAGTCGTCGAGCAGGTCGCGCGGCACCAGGCTGCCCGCGTACAGGCACACCCCGCAGCGGGCGAGCAGCCGCGCGCCCCGCAGGGTGATGAGGTCGGCGGCGCCCGGGCCCGCCCCTATGAAGTACACCGTCATGCCGTCTCTCCCGCCTCTTCCGCGCCGGTGCGGGCAGCGGCCGTCCTGACGGCGGACCACTGCGTCACCGGCATCGCCTGCCGCCAGCCCGTGAAGCCGCCCACCGGCGCCGCCGTGGCGACCGCGAGCCGTGCGAGTTCCCCGCCGTGCCGCCCGTACCAACTCGCCAGCAGCGCCTCGGATTCGAGCGTCACGGTGTTGGCCACCAGCCGCCCGCCCTCGGGCAGCGCGGCCCAGCACGCCTCCAGCAGGCCGGGCGCCGTCAGGCCGCCGCCGACGAAGATCGCGTCGGGCGGGCCCGGCAGGCCGGCCAGGGCCGCCGGGGCGGCGCCGGTCACCACGGCGAGGCCGGGGACG
>NZ_JAKGCV010000442.1 GCF_021556455.1 Streptomyces fuscigenes
CCGCGCCGGGGCCGACCACTCCTCGTCCGGGGGCCGCGGGGCGGCGAGGTCCGCCGCCCCGGCCGCGCCCGCGGCACGCGCCTGCACCACCGCGACGGCCGCCGCCAGTTCCTCGGGCGTCGGGTTGCCCCGTACCACCTTGATCATCGAGCGGCCTCCTAGAGCGGGATGTTGCCGTGCTTCTTCGGCGGCAGCGACTCGCGCTTCGTGCGCAACTGCCGCAGGCCCTTCACCACGTGCGCCCGGGTGTCCGACGGCATGACGACCGCGTCCACGTAGCCGCGCTCGGCCGCCACGTAGGGATTGAGGAGCGTGTCCTCGTACTCCTCGATCAGCTCCGCGCGGCGCGCCTCCTGCGCGGCCGGGTCGCCGGCCTCGGCGATGGTGCGGCGGTGCAGGATGCCCACCGCGCCCTGGGCGCCCATCACCGCGATCTGCGCCGTGGGCCACGCCAGGTTCAGGTCCGCGCCGAGGTGCTTGGAGCCCATCACGTCGTACGCGCCGCCGAACGCCTTGCGGGTGATCACCGTGATCAGCGGCACCGTGGCCTCGGCGTACGCGAAGATCAGCTTGGCGCCGCGCCGGATGATGCCGCCGTACTCCTGGTCCACGCCCGGCAGGAAGCCCGGCACGTCGACGAACGTCAGCACCGGGACGTTGAACGCGTCGCAGGTGCGCACGAAACGGGCGGCCTTCTCGCTCGCGTTGATGTCCAGGCAGCCCGCCAGCTGCGTCGGCTGGTTCGCGACGACACCCACCGGGTAGCCCTCGACGCGGCCGAAGCCCGTGACGATGTTCGGCGCGAACATCGCCTGCGTCTCCAGGAACTCCCCGTCGTCCAGGACGTGCTCGACGGCGGTGCGCATGTCGTACGGCTGGTTCGCCGAGTCCGGGATCAGCGCGTCGAGCTCCCGGTCCTCGTCGCTCACCTCGAGCGACGCCTCCTCGGGGAAGGCCGGCGCCTCGGAGAGGTTGTTGGACGGCAGGTACGACAGGAGCGACTTCACGTACTCCATCGCGTCCTTCTCGTCACCGGCCATGTGGTGCGCGACGCCCGACGTCGTGTTGTGCGTGCGGGCGCCGCCCAGCTCCTCGAAGCCCACGTCCTCGCCGGTCACCGTCTTGATGACGTCGGGGCCCGTGATGAACATGTGCGACGTCTGATCCACCATCACGGTGAAGTCGGTGATGGCCGGCGAGTACACCGCGCCGCCCGCGCACGGGCCCACGATCACGCTGATCTGCGGCACCACGCCCGATGCGTGGACGTTCCGCCGGAAGATCTCCGCGAACAGGCCGAGCGCGACCACGCCTTCCTGGATGCGGGCACCGCCGCCGTCGTTGATGCCGATGACGGGGCAGCCGGTCTTCGTCGCGAAGTCCATGACCTTGACGATCTTCTCGCCGTAGACCTCGCCCAGCGACCCGCCGAAGACGGTGAAGTCCTGCGAGTACACGCAGACCGGGCGGCCATCGACCGTGCCGTAGCCGGTGACGACCCCGTCGCCGTACGGCCGCTTCTTGTCGATGCCGAAGTTCGTCGAGCGGTGGCGGGCGAACTCGTCCAGCTCGACGAACGATCCCTCGTCCATCAGCAGGTCGATCCGCTCACGCGCCGTCAGCTTGCCTTTCGCGTGCTGCTTCTCCACCGCGACCGACGTGCCCGCGTGCGTGGCCTCCTCGATCCGCCGTCGCAGATCGGCGATCTTTCCCGCGGTGGTGTGCAGGTCGGGTCCCGCATCGGCCGCGGTCTTCTGGTCCGGCTCGGTCATCGGCAACGACTCCTACTGATCCGTAGCTTTGTTTCCGTAGCGTATCGGCGCCCCTACGGTTCGGCGGTGCGGCGTTTGCCACACATAGTGTGGCCCGCATGACGCAGCACAACACCCCAGGAAGCCGCTGGTCCGATCTCGACCGCCCCCCGCTGAACGCGGAGGGGCTGCACAGGGCCCTGATCAGGCCGGGGAGCCTGTGGACCTCGCTGGACGTGGTCGACGCCACCGGCTCGACCAACACGGACCTGGCGGCCCGCGTGAGCGGTGTCACCGCCGCCTCGGGCCCCACGGGCGGCCCCGCGGCCGCCGAGGGAGCCGTGCTGGTGGCCGAGGAGCAGACCGCGGGCCGCGGCCGCCTCGACCGCACCTGGAGTGCCCCGGCCCGCTCCGGGCTGTTCTTCTCGCTGCTGCTGCGCCCCGGGGACGACGTGCCCGTCGAGCGCTGGGGCTGGCTGCCGCTGCTGACCGGGGTCGCCGTCGCGACGGGCCTCGCGCGCGCCGCCGGCGTCGACACCTCCCTCAAATGGCCCAACGACCTCCTGGTCGCCGTGAACGGTGAGGAGCGCAAGGCCGGCGGCATCCTCGCGGAGCGTGCGGGCACCGACGCCGTGGTGGTCGGCGTCGGGCTCAACGTGAGCCTGCGCGCCGACGAACTGCCCGTGCCCACCGCCGGCTCCCTGGCGCTCGCCGACGCGCTGTCGTTGGACCGCGAGACGCTGCTGCGGGCGGTACTGCGCTCGATCGAGCAGTGGTACGGGGACTGGCGGGCGGCCGGCGGGGACCCGGCCGCCTCCCGGCTCCAGGAGGCGTACGCGGCGGGGTGCGCGACCCTCGGCCGCAGTGTCCGGGCGGAGCTGCCCGGCGGACGGCAGGTGACCGGGGAGGCCGTCGCGCTGGACGGCGACGGGCGGCTGGTGATCGCCACGGAGGGCGGCGGCCGGGAGCCGGTCGCGGCGGGCGACATCGTGCACCTGCGGACGGCCGACGCGGACTGACCCGGGCCGGGGGCCGGGCGCGTCGCGCACGGGGGCGACGGCGCGAGGAACGGGCCGGCCGGGCGGGAGGAACAGGGCCGGTCGGGCGGGAGAAACAGCCCTGGTCGGGCGGGAGGCATGGGGTCGGCCGGGCGGGACGTGAGCCACGGCACACCTGCCGTATCGTTGAGGCAGTTCACGAAGATCGGTCACAGGATCGGCAGGACAGTGCGCAGGGAACGGGCAGGAGGCGGCTGGTGACCGTCGACGACACGAATTCCGGCGCGGACGACCCGCACCCCACGCCGGACGCCGCCGCCGACCAGCCGCCCCCTCGGGAGCCGCTGGGCGGGTCCTCCGACCGTTCCCGGGGCGCCCGCCGGGACTCCGGCTCCTCCAGGGATCCGGCTGACGACGCGCCGGAACCGGACGGGGCGGACCCGTCCGGCGGCCCGGACCCGTCCGGGGAAGCCGATCCGGCGGAGGGCGGGGACCCGGCGGACGGCACGGGCGCCGAGCGGGCGGCGCAGGGCCAGGACCGGCCGGAGCGGGCGGCGGCGGGCTCCGAGCACGCGCACCCCGACCGGCATACGACGCACCACCTCGTGGAGCACACGGCGGAACCCACCGACAACCCGCTCGCCATCCGCCTGGAGCACCTCATCCTGGGCGCCGAGCGGCAGTACACCCCCTTCCAGGCGGCCCGCACGGCCGGCGTCTCCATGGACCTCGCCTCCCGCTTCTGGCGCGCGATGGGGTTCGCGGACATCGGCCAGGCCAAGGCCCTCACCGAGGCCGACGTGCTGGCGCTGCGGCGCCTCGCGGGCCTCGTCGAGGCCGGCCTGCTGAGCGAGCCGATGGCCGTGCAGGTCGCCCGTTCCACGGGCCAGACCACGGCGCGCCTCGCCGAGTGGCAGATCGACTCCTTCCTGGAGGGGCTGACCGAGCCGCCGGAACCGGGCATGACCCGCACCGAGGTCACGTATCCGCTGGTCGAGCTGCTGCTGCCGGAGCTGGAGGAGTTCCTCGTGTACGTGTGGCGGCGCCAGCTCGCCGCCGCGACCGGGCGGGTCGTGCAGGCCGGGGACGACGAGGAGATGGTCGACCGCAGGCTGTGCGTCGGCTTCGCCGACCTCGTCGGCTTCACCCGGCTGACGAGACGCCTGGAGGAGGAGGAGCTGGGCGAGCTGGTCGAGGCGTTCGAGACGACGTCCGCCGACCTGGTCGCCGCCCACGGCGGGCGCCTGATCAAGACCCTCGGCGACGAGGTCCTCTTCGCGGCCGACGACGCGGGCATCGCCGCCGAGATCGCGCTGCGGCTGATCGAGACGATGACCCACGACGAGACGATGCCGGCGCTGCGCGTGGGCATCGCGTTCGGCACGGTCACGACGCGCATGGGCGACGTCTTCGGCACGACGGTCAACCTGGCCAGCCGGCTCACGTCGATAGCGCCCCGGGACACCGTCCTCGTGGACGGCGCCCTCGCCGAGGAGCTGATCCGCACCGGCGAGGCGCCCGAGTCCGAGGCCCTGGCGGCGGAGGAGGCCGCCAGGGCCGACGGGAAGGGCGGGGCGCTCCCGGCGTACCGCTTCGGCCTCCAGCCGATGTGGCAGCGGCCGGTGCGCGGACTCGGCGTGGTCGAGCCCTGGCTGCTCGCGCGGCGCACCCCGTCCTGAGACGGGCAGCGGCGTCGGCGCGGGCCCAGGGCGCCGCGCCGCTTCCGCGGGCGCCCGGCCCCG
>NZ_JAKGCV010000443.1 GCF_021556455.1 Streptomyces fuscigenes
AGTCGTCTCCGGGCCGGTCGCCCCGCGGCCCCGGCCCGGTCGTGCCGCGGTTCGGGCCGGTCGCCCCGCGGCCCCGGCCCGGTCGTGCCGCGGTTCGGGCCGCCTCACGGCCACAGCAGCTGCTTGCGCCACCCGTCGGCCTCGCGCAGGTAGACGAGGCGGGTGTGCCGGCGGCCCTTGTCGCCCTGCCAGAACTCGACCTGCTCGGCACGCAGCCCGTACAGCGTCCAGGCGGGGGCCACCAGGTCGGGTTCGCGTTCCACGCGCGCCAGTGACTCCTTCGTCCGCCGGTCGCGCTCCGCCAGGTCGCTCAGCGGGCGGCTCTGTGTGCCCAGCAGCGCCTCGGCGCGCGCCTCGGGGGAGCGGGCGAGGAAGTCGGCGGCGCCACGCTCGGCGGGCTCGGCGCTCACGGGCCCGCGTACCCGCACCTGCCGGGCCTGCCGCGGCCAGTAGAAGGTCAGTGCCGCCGAGCCGTGGGCGGCGAGTTCGCGGCCCTTCGGGCTGTCGGCGTGCACCGCGAACTGCCAGCTCTCGGCGTCCACGTTCTTCACGATGAGGACCCGGGCGTCGGGCCGGCCGTCCGCGTCGACGGTCGACAGCGTCATCGCGTGCGGCTCGCGCACGCCGGCGGCCAGCGCCGCGCGGAGCCAGACGACGAACAGCGCATCGGGCGCGGGTGGGGTGTCCGCCGGGTCGAAGCCGGGCAGGTCGTCGCCCGCGAAGACCTCGATGCCCCGCAGGAGTTCCCGCAGGCTGCCGTGTTCCATCGTGCTTCTCCCGTCGCCGGTGCTGCTCCACCCGATTATGTTCCCGACCTAAACATAGTCGCCGGTGCCGCGCGCCGCAGCGTTTCCCCGACGGCGCGGCCCGGGTAAATTGTATTCTGTATGCATTAGTGAAAGCCTGTCAGACCGCGGAGGCGCCGCAGTGCGCACCTCGGCGACCCATGGAAGGGGCCGGCATGCTCACGAAGAAGGACGCTGCGGAGGCGGTGCGCCAGGCGAAGGTGCGCACCGGGGTCACCTGGGCGCAGTTGGCGGAGACCGTGGGCAGGCCCCTCGCCTGGACGACGGCGGCCCTGCTGGGCCAGCACCCCATGACCGAGCAGGAGGCGCGGCGCGCCGCCGAACTCCTGGAACTCGGCGAGGACGCCGCCCTCGCCTTCCGCACGCAGCCCTACCGGGGCGGCCTCGACACGGCGGTGCCCGTCGATCCCACGATCTACCGGTTGTACGAGGTGGTGCAGGTCTACGGGCCCACCATCAAGGAGCTCATCCACGAGCAGTGCGGCGACGGCATCATGAGCGCGATCAACTTCCGCCTGGATGTCGAGCGCGTGGCCGACCCGAAGGGCGACCGGGTCGTCATCACCCTCAACGGGAAGTACCTGCCGTACGAGTGGTGAGGCCCCCGCCGGTGCCGGTGCCGGTGCCGGTGCCGTGCCGTGCGGGTGCGGGCGCGGGTGCCGGCGGTGACCATGGCGGTGGGCCGCGACCGCGCCCGGCGCCCGACCCCGGCGCCCCACCCCCGCGCCGGAGCGCGCAGGCACCCGCGCGGGGCCGGGCGGCGAGGCGTCGCCGGTCTCCGCTTGAGGCCTTCGATCACACGGATGTGGTGCTTGAACTCGTCGGTGATCCGCGCGTGGTCGCCGGTGGCGGGCAGACGCCAGTCCGTCTCGTGCCCCAGCTCCACCACGGTCTGGGTCGAGAACCGGACCAGGTCGGGGGAGGGCACGAACACGTCACGCAACCAGAGTGCGAACGCGGCCGCCTCGCCCGGCTCGACATCGGTGACGAGGACGCAGTCGCGGCCGTCGACGCTCGCGAAGCCCGCGTACGCCAGGCCGTCGCCCTCCGATGCGGCGAAGGACAGCCGCGGGTTGCGCCCCTCTCTCATCGACGACCGGACCTCGGAGAAGGAGGCCCTCAGCGCTTCCCCGAAGGTGGCGAGGTCGAGATTCCAACTCCCGGGAGCACTCGCGGGCGCATAGAACAGGAAAGTGGTCTGGTAGGTGTCGATGTCGATGTCGAAAGCCACAGGATCTTCCTCGTCGCAGCGCTAAGGCACGTACCGGGCGGTGCCCTTGGCTTGCTCCTCCGCCATCAGAGTCTGCCGGTAGGCGGCGGAGTCCTGGTCGTTCGTGTCGACCGCACCCCCCGGCGGGAAACGGCGAAGGCCCCGGCGGCCCGCGGGGTGCGGGCCGCCGGGGCCTCAGGTGCTCGGCGCGCCGGCCGGCTGCCGGACGGGAAGAGGCGGCGCCGGAAGCGCGGCTCCGTCCGCGGAGCAGCCGGCGCGGACCGAACGTCAGCGCAGGCGCGAGGAGTTCATGATCGAGGCCAGGTGCGCGACGACCATCACCCAGCTGACGGCCGCGATGGCGGCGACCGCGATGCGGGTCGGCTCGGTGCTGTTCATGGCAGCGTCGACGATCGCCACGGCCAGCAGCAGCAGCGACGCCTCGATGCCGTTCGTGATGCGGTGGATCTTGAACGCGGAGGCGATGCGCCGTGCGAACGCGATGGACTGGGCGCGCGGCGCGGTCGACTCCTCGCTCGCGACCGGCAGCCCGCGCCGCGCACGCGCCACGTCCACCAGGTCCGTCGACGCCTTCAGCAGGACGATGCCGAGGGCGGCGGCCAGCCCGACCGACACCCACAGGAGCGAACCGCCGCGCGCCGCACGGAAACCGGCGCCCACGAGCAGCGCGGCATCCGCCAAGTAGGCGCCCAGGCGGTCGACATAGATGCCGACGGCACTGTTCTGGCCCTTCCAGCGGGCCACTTCGCCGTCCACGCAGTCGAACAGCAGGAACAGCTGGAAGAGGACGGCCGCGAGCAGCGCACCGATCAGCCCGGGGATGAGAAGAGCCACACCGGCCAGCACACCGCACACGACCATGGTCCACGTCAGCGAGTTCGGTGTGACCCGGGTGCGGACGAGCTGTCGCGTGGCGTGCAGCGAGATCGTCCGCATGTACAGGCGGCCGGCCCAGTGCTCGCCGTTGCGGCTCGCGAGTTTCGCGTTCGGCTGGCAGACCTCGCGCAGTTCCGCCAATGCCGGAGCAGTCGTCATCTCGGTGTTCCCTCTCGCCCTCCGCCGACCCGTGTCGCCCAAAGGGTAGATGACCTCCTGACGTCCTCCTCCGGCCACCTGCCGTTCATTCACGGAAGCCGACCACACTGTCACGCGGCGTCAGGGCGCGGGACCCGGCGGTGTGACGTGTCACTCACCGCCGTCGGGGCAGCCGGAGTCGTCCGAGGGCCACGGGTCGCGCAGCCACAGGTCGTCCGCCGGGGTCGGGGCGAGGAGCGCGGCGAGCCCCTCGTCGATCCCCAGCCGCGCGGCCTCGGCGCCGGGCGGGACGACGCCCAGGGTGCGCTCGAGCCACGTGTACACCGTTTCCAGGGGCGCCTGGAGCATCGCGTCACCGTCCGGGGACGTCAGGGCGAGGCAGATCAGGCCCTGCCCGTCGACGCGCGTCGGCCAGATCCGTACGTCGCCGTGGCCGCACGGCCGGAACACGCCCTCCACCAGCAGCTCCCGCGCGAACGTCCAGTGCACCGGGTTCGGCGAGTGGATGTGGAAGGCCACGTGGACGGCGTACGGGTCGGTCGTCCGGTACGTGAGCCGGGCCGGCACGGCGATGCTGTGCTCCGGCGACAGGATCAGGTCGATGTCGAGTTCCCGCTCCACGACGGTGTTGCTGGCGCCCATGATGTCCGTCCTCTCCTCCGTCGGCCCCGGGACTGGTTGTCCGGATGCCGCACTGGAGAGAGCGCCCGCCTGCGCGGTCATGACGCGACTTTTTCATGATTTTTTCCGGGTCGCTCCGCGTCGCCGACGGACAGCGCGCGAGGCCCGCCCCCGCGCCCCGCGAACACCTGCCGTCCGACGCAGCGTTGCCGCGCCCCGCGGGGCGCGGAGCATGGGGATCCGGGCACGGGCGGGCGCCGCCGTCCGGTACGTTCTGTCCGTACGTCCGTCGCTCCGTCGTCCGTCGCTCCGTTCTGTCAGTACGCTCCGGGCGCGTCGTCAGTACGTCCGGCCGCTCCCGCCCGGCCGGGGCCCGGGGCAGGGGCCGGCGCGAGGACGGCGGAGCGCTGCCGGCCCCGCCGGGGGCGTCCCGGGACCCACCCCGCGCCACCCATGACAGCGTGTGACAGCTCCGTGACCGAAAAGTGGTGCAAACGAGAGGACCGGCCCGGCGGCACCCGGTGTTCTGATAGATGTGAAGCCTTGAACAAGGCTCTTGAGGAGATACGGGACCACGGTGATGAGCGCCCCGACATCGGCAGCCGGCGACGGCGGCCCCGCGGCCGGCTACTACCCGGATCCATCCATCCCGGGCTACGTCCGGTACTGGAACGGCGCCGCGTGGGTGCCCGGCACCAGCATGCCCGCCCCTCCCGGCAGCGAGGCCGCGCAGGCGGCCGGGGCCGTGCCGGGGCCCGGCCCCGCGGCCGACGC
>NZ_JAKGCV010000444.1 GCF_021556455.1 Streptomyces fuscigenes
GGCGGCGGGCGGGGGCGGGACGCCCCGGGAGCGGCGGCGGCGCGGGACGCGCGGGACCGCGGGGCGGCGGAGCACCTGCTCCGCCGCCCCGCGGCCGTCATCCCTCGCGCCCCTGCGGGCGGGACGTCACCGGATCGGGGTGAAGTCCCGCGAGCCGATGAAGTCCGGGCGCGGCACCGGGGCCGCGAACGGCTCGACGGCGCTGTTGTCCACGCTGTTGAAGACGATGAAGACGTTGCTGCGCGCGTACGGCGTGATGTTGTCGCCGGACCCGTGCATGCAGTTGCAGTCGAACCAGGTGGCGGAGCCGGCCGCACCGGTGAACAGCTTGATGCCGTGCGCGTCGGCCAGCTGGGTCAGTGCCTCGTTCGACGGCGTGCCCGCGTCCTGCATCTGCAGCGACCGCTTGTAGTTGTCCTGCGGCGTCTCGCCGGCGCAGCCGAGGAACGACTTGTGCGAGCCGGGCATGATCATCAGCCCGCCGTTGGTGTCGTAGTTCTCGGTCAGGGCGATCGAGACGGACACGGCCCGCATGTTGGGCAGGCCGTCCTCCGCGTGCCAGGTCTCGAAGTCAGAGTGCCAATAGAAGCCGGACGCGCCGAAGCCGGGCTTCAGGTTGATCCGCGACTGGTGCACGTACACGTCCGAGCCGAGGATCTGCCGGGCGATGCCGACGACCCGCTCGTCGCGCACGAGGGAGGCGAAGACCTCGCTGATCTTGTGGATCTCGAAGACCGACCGGATCTCCTTGGAGTGCGGCTCCACGATCGAGCGCTCGTCCGCGCGGATCGCCGGATCCGTGATCAGGCGCTGGGTCTCCGCGCGGAAGCGCGCCACGTCGTCGGGTCCGACGAGCTGCTCGATCGAGAGGAAGCCGTCGCGCTCGAAGGAGCCGAGGCCGGCGGGGTCGATCGGGCCCGGGGCGTCCGGAGCCGACCAGACGACCGGGTCCTGTCGCGGAGTGATCACCTCGGAGGCGCCGCGCGTGGGGTAGAGGTCCTTGGGACGGGCAGGGGCGGTGGTCATGGGGGTCCTTCCTCGGCCGTCCGCCGGCGCCGCGGCGGAGTACCGGTTCTTCAACGTGGTTCAGGGTTCCTGGAACGGTCCTTCGGTGGGTCGGGGAACGGGCCCGGCGGCTCAGTCCTCGGTCAGCAGCGGGTACGCGCCGCTCTCGTCGTGCTCCTCACGGCCCGTCACCGGCGGGTTGAAGACGCAGATGGTGCGGAAGTCCGACTTGGGCCGCACCGTGTGGTGCTCGTGGCCGTTGAGCAGGTACATCGTGCCGGGCGTGATGTCGTGGACCTCGCCCGTCTCGTCGTTGGTGACCTGGGCCTCGCCGCCGATGCACAGCACCGCCTCGATGTGGTTCGCGTACCACATCGACGTCTCCGTGCCGGCGTACATGATGGTCTCGTGCAGGGAGAAGCCGACCTTCTCCTTGGCGAGGACGATCCGCTTGCTCTCCCAGGTGCCCGACGCGGCCTTGATGTGGCGGTCGGTGTTCTCGACTTCCTCGAAGGATCGGACGATCACGGTGCCTTCTTGCCTTTCTGTGTTCACGGTTGGACGACTGCCGGGGACGGCGGGGCGCCCCCGGCGCACGGGGCGTGTGGCCGCCGGTGCGGTGTCCCGCACCCGCCGCCGCACGCCCCGTCCGGGTCCGCCGCGCAGGGCGGTTGCCCGTGGATGGGGGGCCTGTCAGGCGGCGGTGGCGGGGACCCGGGCGGTGTCGCGCACGGCGCGCTCCAGCGTGCGCAGGCCCTCGTCGAGTTCCTCGGGCGTGACCGTGAGCGCCGGAAGCAGCTTCACGACCTCGCTCTCGGGGCCCGAGGTCTCCAGCAGCAGTCCCAGTTCGAAGGCGCGCTTGCACACGGCCCCCGCGCGCTCCTTGTCGTGGAACTCGATGCCCCACACGAGGCCGCGGCCGCGGAACTCCGCGTCGCCGCCGGCGCTCTCCGCGCAGATGCCGGCCAGCGCCTGCTCGACCTGCTCGCCCCGGGCGATGGTCTGCTTCTCCATCTGCCCGTCGGCCCAGTACGTGTTGAGTGCCGCGGCGGCCGTCACGAACGCCGGGTTGTTGCCGCGGAAGGTCCCGTTGTGCTCGCCGGGCTCCCAGATGTCGAGCTCGGGCCGGAACAGGCACAGCGACATCGGCAGTCCGTAGCCGCTGATCGACTTCGAGACGGTCACGATGTCCGGCACGATCCCCGACTCCTCGAAGGAGAAGAACGGGCCGGTGCGGCCGCACCCCATCTGGATGTCGTCGACGATCAGCAGCATGTCGTGGCGGTGGCACAGGTCGGACAGGGCGCGCAGCCACTCGGGGCGCGCCACGTTGATGCCGCCCTCGCCCTGCACGGTCTCGACGATGACGGCGGCCGGCTTGTTCAGGCCGGAGCCGCGGTCCAGGAGGAGCCGCTCGAACCAGAGGAAGTCCGGGACCTGGTCGTCCAGGTAGTGGTCGAACGGCATCGGCGTGCCGTGGACCAGCGGGATGCCCGCACCGGCGCGCTTGAAGGCGTTGCCGGTGACGGCGAGGGAGCCGAGCGACATGCCGTGGAAGGCGTTGGTGAACGAGACGACCGACTCGCGGTCCTTGACCTTGCGGGCCAGCTTCAGCGCCGACTCGACGGCGTTCGTGCCCGTCGGCCCCGGGAACATCACCTTGTACGGCAGGTCGCGCGGGCGCAGGATCACGTTCTGGAACGACTCCAGGAACGCGCGCTTGGCCGTCGTCGCCATGTCGAGGCCGTGCGTGATGCCGTCGCGCTCGATGTAGTCGATCAGCGCGCGTTTCAGTACCGGGTTGTTGTGGCCGTAGTTGAGGGCTCCGGCACCGGCGAAGAAGTCGAGGTACGTGTGGCCGTCCTCGTCGGTGAGCCGGCTGCCCTGCGCGCGGTCGAAGACGGCGGGCCAGCCACGGCAGTAGCTGCGCACCTCGGACTCGGTGGTCTCGAAGACACTCAGGGCGGGCGGGGTGATGGTCACGGCGGTCTCCTGCGGTGCAGAGAACGAAAGCTTCTTCGGACGGTGCGGGGTCCGGGAACCGCGCCGGTCAGGCGGATCGCGGGGATCCCGCGGAACCCGGGTCTCGTGGGGGTCGTCGGATCGGATCGGTGCCGGTGCCGCACGGACCGCGGCCGAGCCGGTGTCAGCGGCTGCGTCCGGGGGTGCGGGCCGGCCGGAAGGACTCAGCCCGAGGTCAGCGGGCCGATGCGGTAGAGGACCTCCGGGGCGTGCGCGCCGTCGCCGTCCGCGGGGAACAGGTCCCCGTCGAAGAGGACCTCACGGCTCAGCGTCGCGCCCCTGCGGGCGGCGAACGCGGTGAACATGCGGTCCGACGGGACGTTGTCGGGGGTGACGGTCGTCTCCAGCCCGCTCACGCCCAGGTCGCGCACGGCCCGGCCGGCCAGCTCGTCGAGCAGGGCGCCGGCGATGCCCTTGCCGCGGTGCGCGCCGTCCACGGCGACCTGCCAGACGACGAGCACGTCCGGCCGCTGGGGGCGGAGATAGCCGGTCACGAAGCCCATGGGCGCGCCGGCAGAATCCCTCGCGACGACCGACGTGGCGGCGAAGTCGCGGCACCACAGCAGGTAGCTGTACGAGGAGTTGAGGTCCAGCACCTCGGAGTCACGGGCGATGCGCCAGAGCGCGGCTCCGTCCTCGACTCGTGGGGTGTCGATCACGAAAGATCCCGGAGAACCCGAGGAGGAGGTGAATTCGCTACTGGCGCCTGCAAGGTCTGCTTGTGCGGCGGTCATACGGATTGAATTTACCGAGCAATTCCAAAACATGCATCTGGGCAAGGGGTTGGGCAGAACGTGGTCTTGTGTTATCACGCGGGCGCGACCTGCTGCTCGGCCGTCGGCGTATAGCACCGATTTGTCTTGGATTTAAAGGGCAAAACGCCGTCCACTGTGGACTCGGTCACAAGTGGATGACGAGCGTAAATGTGTCCGAATTACGCTGAACATCCTGTCGAAACCTTTGCGTTTAGCCAAGAAGAAAGCGGGCACAAGCATAACGGGAAGCTGCGCGCAAAAGAGCGGGAATTCCTATTCTCGACTTAACATATTCTCGGTCCCGGGGCGCGCTGGAATTCCGCGCAGAAACCACAGGGACATCATGAGGCGTCACGAAGCGTCAAGAAACGGCGCCGGGCGCCCCGCCCGGGCACCGCACAGACGGACGACGGGCCGCGCGGACGTCCCCCGCACGAGTGGCACAGGATGCAGAAGGGCGCCACCGGAGAAGCCTCCGGTGGCGCCCTTCTGCATCCTTCGGCGTTCCTCCCCCGTTCGGCGGGCGCGTCGCGGCGCACGGGGGCGCGAGCCGGTCCCTCCCGAGGCACGGGGACGTGCACGGACGTGGGGGGACCGCTCCCCCCGGCGCCGGCGCGCGCCCCGGGGCCGGACGCCGGATCGCGGTCGGCCCGCGATCGCCGCGGC
>NZ_JAKGCV010000445.1 GCF_021556455.1 Streptomyces fuscigenes
GGCCGGTGCGGCCGGTGCGGCCGCCCGCTGCGTCCCGGCGCCGGGCTCGCGGGCGGCGCCGTCGTGCTCCCCCGGGGTCGGCGCGGCGGTGTCGCGGGCCGGTACGGCCAGGCTCAGCGGTACCTGTTCCCGCACCGTGCCCACGTCGCCCTCGGCCGTGACGCGCTTCCCGCCGCCGAGCTCCAGTGTGAGCCTGAGCCGGTAGCTCGTCAGGTATTCGGCGTGCGGCTCGTTCGTGGAGAAGACGGTGTTCCGCAGCCGCGTGGTGGTCCGGCTCGTCGTCACCTGCTGCGTGCTGGAACCCTGCTCCGAGTAGGTGGGGCCGGCGGCGCTCGCGATGTCGTCGCCGGTGCGCACGGCCTCGCCGATCTGGGCGCCGATCGCCTTGACCCGGGTGTCCGTCCGTGTCGTCTCGCTGGTCTCGGTGGCGTGCCGGCCGTCGCGGAAGACGGCGCTGTGCCCGAGGCCGTCGAACTCCGTCTTCTGCTTGATGAGTTCGGCCGTGACCAGCCGTGTCCGGCCGCCGATCCTGACCTGGCCCCAGCCGGGGCCGCCGATGCGCGAGCGGCTCTCCGTGCCGCCGGACACCAGTCGCGCGTGCAGAGCGCGCAGCGGACGCGGGAGGGCCCGGGCCCTCGCGTCGTCGCGGGTCGCCTCGTCGGCGCCGACGCTCTCCAGTTTGCGGGTGAACTCCGCGACGACGCCTGCCGCGTCGACGGAGTTGACCGGGTACGCACCGAAGGGGCTGTCCTCCCACCACGTCGGCAGCCGCCACTCGTGCTCGGTGTAGCGCGGCACCTCTCCGAGCCCGTCGCGCAGCAGGCCGACGCGGTGGGCGGCCTTCTCCGCCACATGGCCGACCCAGTCGCCGGAGAACGTGAGCCGCCGGCCCGCCCACGCGGTGCGCAGCCACGTGGCCAGGGCGTGCGCCGGCGCCAGCAGGCCGTCACCGCGCGAGGTGCCCGCTATCTCGTGCTCCGTGTCGCCGACCACCAGCACCTTGTGGCTGGAGTCCGAGACGTTGAGGTCGGACGTGACGGTCCGGGTGACCGTGCGCGTCTCGCCGTGCGTGCTGCCGAGCTGGGCGAGCCCGCCGTAGGTGCCGCTGACGGTCGTGGCCGAACCCTGCGTGTGGACGGCGTTGCCGGCCATCGCGAGGGTGAAGGTGTGCGTGGTGGTCACGGCCCCCGACGCCGAGGTGTCGGTGCCGAGGGTGTGTTCCGTCTCGACCTTCACCGGCCGGGAGACCACCCTCAGGTTGCCGACCCCCATGCGGTGGACGAGGGCGCCCAGCCGGTTCAGGTAGGGGTTCTGGCCGAACAGGCCGCCCAGCCGGCTGCCGGTGGAGCTCGACAGCTGGTCGAAGTCGGCCGTCAGCGGGCCGGAGCGCAGCGACCGCACCATCGCCTCGTGCGCGGGTGCCCCCGGCTGGCGGAAGAACCAGGCGTCGTTGGAGACCTTCCGCATCACGTCGACCGCGCTCGTGACGAGTTCGGGGTGCGCGCCGACCGAGACGGTGTGGAAGGGCTGGTCGCCGAACGGGTTCTCCTCGCGGGGCGGCGCACCCAGCACGTCACCGTCGAGCAGCGCCTTGGCCCGAGCCGTCGTCAGCGGCGTGTCGGTGTCCGGGGCCGGGGTGCCCGCGCCCGTCGTGGCGTGCGGGTCCCGCTCCGGTGTGTGCTCGGAGGCCACCGCGAGGACGACGCGCCCCGTCATGGGGTCGCCCGCCGCGCCGCCGACCAGGTCGGTGTGCGGCTCGTTGCGCACGAACATCTGCGTGCCCAGCACGCCGAGGGACGCGGTGCCGCGCCACAGGTGCCGGAAGCGCCGGTAGCCGCCCGTCGAAGCCGACAGCTCCAGGCGGTAGCTGTGCAGATGCGAGGGGGACGTGGCGGCGCTGAGGGACTCGAAGGACGCGGTCGAGCCGTACCCGGTCCGCCGCCCGGCCTGCCGGCCCCATCGCGGACCCGCCTGGAGGGTGCCCAGGGTGCGGGGCGCGCCCGCGGCGTCGAGCCCCGAGTCCCGCACGCTCAGGGACGCCTCGACGCCGCCCTCGTAACCGCGCACGACGTTGCGCTGGCCGTCCAGGCGCTGGGTGGCGGGTGCGCTGGTGCGTACGTAGAGGTCGTTCTGCGTGCCCTCGTAGCGGCGGTCGGTGAGCGTCCCGTCGATCCACAGGTGGCGGTGGGCCCGGTGGAAGCGGCCGGGGCCGACGAGGTCGATGCGCACACCGGTGCTGATGAGGGTCGCCAGGTTGCCGGCCATGCTGTGGTGGGACAGCGTGTTCACCACGTTCAGCGTGTTCTGCAGGGCCATGCGGTAGTGCTCCCGGCTGCTCCAGCGCGAGGCACCGAGTTCGGTGAAGTCCTCCAACGTCCCGATCATGTCGGGGTACTTGGCAGCCGCGGCGGCCAGCACCCGCTGCGTGAACTCCTGGAGGAAGGTCGCACGGGGAGCGGCGCCCGCCGCGTGCTCCGGCCGCTCCCCGGCGCGCTCCCTCTCCTGCTGCCGGGGGGCCGCGGTCTCCTGCTGCCGGGGCTGCCCCTCGGGCGTGTGCTCCTGCTGCCGGGGCTCTTCGCGCACGGCGACGGCCGGTTCCTGCCCGCCGTGCCCGTCCGGCACGGGTCGCTCCTGCGGTGCGGCCTGGCCCCTGGCGGTGGCCGGCTCGTGGACGAACGCCTCCGCGCGGCTCATGCCGAGCACGCTCGGCCTGTCCTTGGGAAGGTAGAGCGGTGCGAAGGGCTCGTTGGCCAGGCGGGTGGGCGTGGCCGTGCCGTCGTCCCACCCGGCGAGGCGGCGCGCCTCGGTGGTGGTCATGCGGTCCAGGCTCCACGTCGTGAACGGCGTGGCCTCCGCGTCGCCCGTGCGCCGCACGTACACGGTCTTCTGCACGAGGTACAGGTGGGTGGGCACCTTCTTCGCCTGCCCGGCGAACTTCTCGTTGGCCGTCGACCCGAACACCGTGCCGTGCGTGGTCGAGCGCACGTACCGGCCGACCGCCCCGACCATGGCCCGCAGCCCGGCGGCATGGCCGAAGAAGGACGACATGTCGAAGCTCGGGCCGACGGCGGCGCTGATCTCCTGCGAGTAGGTCTTCGACAGGGTCCGCTCGTTCTTGACGGCCTGCTGCACGGTCATCCGCAGCTCCGCCGCCGTCGTCTCGGTGAGCAGCGTCGCCCTGCCGGGTACGACCCGGTCGACGACGAACGCGCCCATCGGCGAGCGGTGCTTGTCGTCCCGCGCCAACTGCCGTGTGCTGACGAGGCCGTGGGCGAGCCGATCGGCCATGCGATGGAAGTTCTCCGTGGTGAAGAACCCGGAGATCTCCTCGTGCGCCGTCGTGCCGCGCGGGACGCGGGCGCGCCGCAGCGCCCACTCCCTGATCTCCTGGACCGGCCCGAACCCCTCGGTGTGCACGAGGCGGTAGCCGGCGTCCGGTTCGATCGTCATCTCGTGCGGGGCCTGCCCGTGCGCCATGCCGGGCCGCGTCTCGCTCGCGGGGAGGCGGACGGTCAGGCCGTTGCGCACGCCGAAGGTGAAGTGGGGCTCGCGGGCGGCGTCCGTCCCACCCTCCACCTGCACCTCGTACTGCACGTCGTCGAGGTACAGGTCGGAGACGTCCCCCATCTTCGTCTCGGCCTGGCTCAACGTCTGGTTGTGCTGCGCGTACTCGTAGGTGCGGGTGTATCCGAAACCACCCGCGATCCGCCCGTACGCGGCGATGCCGGAGGCCGGGCCGAGCGAGAAGCCGGGCGCCACCCGCAGTCCGGTCGACTGCACCGCGCCCGAGCCGGTCGTGACCTGGCTGCGCTGCACGGAGTCGAACTTGAACGGCGAGCCGTAGGTGTCCTCGAACCGCTCCCAGGTGTTGTGCGGCCTGGTGGTGACGCGCAGGCTGCGCACCTGCCCGTCCCGGTCCGTGAAGGAGGGCGACCGGTAGCCCTCGCCGTGGAACACCCAGGGAGTGTCGCGCAGCGCGCGGCGCAGCTCCGCCAGTGCCTCCGCCTGGCCGCGCGGGCCCTCCTGCGACAACCCGGCACGGTGGCCGATCTCCGTCACCACGTGGCGGACGCCGCGCAGGGCGACCCGGTTCCCCCCGTAGGAGCCGGACCGCCCCGTACCGGTCCCGTCTCCGGTGATGTACGTGGGCAGCTGCCTGCCGTCGTCGAACGTGACGACGCGCCCGTTGCGCGGCGGCGGCAGCATCGTCCGGTCCAGGCGCGGCCGGCGGTAGGTGTCGAGCGTGTTCTCGACCGTGGCGTGCTTCGGCACGGTGAACGGGGCCCGGGCGTCCGTGGCGAGCGCGTCGCCGGGCGCCGTGCCGTCCGCGAAGCGGACCCGCGGGCGCGGCGGCGGCTGGAGGACCGCGTCGTCGCCGCCGGCGCCGGTACGCGAGGTCTCCGCCGTCGCCACGTGCGGCGCCACCGCGGAGTCGGCCGC
>NZ_JAKGCV010000446.1 GCF_021556455.1 Streptomyces fuscigenes
CCCCGCGAGGGCCGGCCCGCGCCCGCGGGGGACGCGGTCCGGCGGCCGCAGCGCCGGGAGGGCTACCGCCGCCCGAGCCGCCGCTCGCCGCCCGTGCCCGTCTTGTAGGGCATGCCGTAGTGCGCGAACACCTTCGGCTCGTCCTCGGCCGGCAGCTCCCCGTCGGTGTCGATGGACGGGGCCTCCTTGACGAGCTTGCGGTCCACCGTGACCTTCAGGTAGCCGGGGCCCACGGTCGCGTTCTCCAGGGGCACGAACACCAGCCGCCGCTTGGTCGGCAGGCCCACCGTCACCGTCGCGAACGACGGCAGGTCCGTCGCGGTGTCGACGTAGACGGCCTCCAGTGATCCGATCTTCTTCCTGCCGACGTCGACCACGTCGTGGTCGCGCCACTCCCGGATGTCCTCTGGCTCGAACATCGTCAACCGCCTCTCTGACCCTGCCTGCCTGCGTGGCATCAGTGTGGCGTCTACCCGCGCCCGGCGCCCCGATCACGTGCGGAACGCGGAGCACCGGCGTCCGTACGGAGCAACGCCCGGCGCGGCCGGGACGCGTTCAGGCGGGCCGGTCCTGCAGCACCGACAGCACGTTGCCCGCGGGATCCTTGAACCAGGCGATGTACGGGCCCGCCTCCCGCATCACACCGCGCTCGTCGGCCGGCATGCCCTCGTACCGCTCGATCCGCACGCCCCGGCGCACCAGCTCGTCCACCGCCGCGTCGATGTCGTCCACCGGGAAGTTCAGGACGGTGAAGGCCGCGGGGGTGTGCCGCTCCTTCGGATAGACGAGGACGTGCGTGCCGCCGGCGAGCTCCAGGGTGAGCATGCCGTGGTTCTCCGACACCTCGACGCCCAGGGTGTCCTCGTAGAAGCGGCGTGCCGCGTCGATGTCGTCCACCGCGAAGCCGCTGAACGCCTTGGATCCGCCCAACATGGGATGCCCCTCTCGTCGTCGTGCCGTCGGAGGGTGGACCGGGCCGGGGCCCGGGACTCATCGGTCGGTGGGCGTCCCGCACGGGGCCGAGGGGCGGGCGGCCGTGAAGCCCCGCACCTGCGCCACCGGGCGGCCGTGAAGCCCCGCACCTGCGGGGGCAGGGCGGCCGCCAGGGGCGGCACCCCCCGGCGCGGTGTGTCCGGAGCCCGTTCTACGCGCCCAGGCGGCGCCGCCACCCCGTGTCGCCGAACGGCTCCGGCACGCTGCCCGCGAGCACCGGGAAGCGCTCCTGCGCCCGGGGCACCGCCGACACCAGCGGCACCGGCGCCGTGCGCTCCATGCGCAGCGCGTCCACGGACTCGGCGAGCAGCTCGTACTCGGTGGTGTCGTCGTGCGTCGCCACCCGGATCAGCCGGCCGTGCGCCAGGTGCTCGGCGATCATCTCCTGGTGCTCCGTGTCGTCCCGCCAGGCCCGCAGCGTGCCCGGGACGTCCGGGACGTCCGCGCCGACCGGCGCGAGCGCGTGCACGGGGATGGCGCCGCCGTCCGGGGTGGGGTCCAGCCGCTCCGCGATCCAGGTCGCACGGTCGCGCAGCCACCACAGGGCCAGGGCCAGGGTGGGCGCGCGGTAGGTGCCGAGCGGAACACCGACGCGCTGCCCGCCGCACACACCGTAGGCGGTGACATGGCACAGGAATTCGTCGTGCACGGCCGCTCTCCTTGCGCCGTCCGTCAGGGGGGTGGCCGTGGGGGCTGTCCTGGAGAGCAGAGACGAGTGTGATCGCCCCGTCGTGGCCATGCCATTATGTGACCGGTGTTGACGCGCTGTCACGACATGATTCCAGCCAGTTTCGAACGGGCCCTGGCGCCGTCTTCTGGCCGAAACCGCGGGCAACCCTGGCAGGATGAGCGGCCATGAACGCACACCGGAACGCGGATGCCCTCACGGTCGCGGGCGGGCGCAACGTCCTGACCATGGTCCGGCGCTTCCCGCAGCGGCAGGCGGCGGCATGGGCGGCGCTCACCGAGGCGCCGATCCTGTCCCAGTGGTTCCCCTTCCAGGTCGAGCTGGATCCGCGCCCCGGCGCCGCGATCACCTTCGGCGCGCCCGTCGGCGGGGCCCCGGTGGCCGCCGGAAGCGTCACCGATGTCAGGCCGGAACAGCTCCTCGCATTCGACTGGGGCACCGACCACCTGGCGTGGACGCTCGTGCCCGACGCCGGCGGGTGCGCCCTCACCCTGGAGCACACCTTCGACGACCGGGCGGGCGCGCCGAGTTTCGCGGCCGGATGGGACCTGTGCCTGGAGGCGCTCGGCAGCGTGCTCGCCGGCGGGCCCGTGGAGCGGCACCGCGACGACGGCGAGGGCCACGACGCGTATCTCCGCCTCTTCGGCCTGGACCGGGGCACGGTGACGGCCGAGGGCGAGGTGCTGACCGTGCGCTTCGAGCGCCAGCTCGTCGGCGTGGCCGAGCGGGTCTGGGAGGTGCTGGCGGACGGCATCGAGCCCGTGCCGGGGCTGCCCGTGCCGGTCGGCTTCACGGACGGCGACGTGCCGGCGGGCCACGTCGTCGAGGTGCGCCCGCCGCACCTCCTCAGCTACGAGTGGGCCGACGACGGCAGGGTCACGTGGGAACTGGGCGAGGGCACGGGGTACGGCGCGCGGCTCGTGCTGACCCAGTCGGGTCCGGAGCCGTTCGACACGCAGGCCGCGCTCGCCGCCTGGCACACCAGGATCGAGGACCTGGCGGCCCGGCTGCGCGCCGGGTGAACCGGCCCGCCGGGAGCGCTCGCGTGCGGGGCGGCGGCGCGGCCGCCCGCCGGACGGGCGCTCCAGCCGCGCGGCGCCGTCAGTCGCCGCCGTCGTCGGGGCCCCGCAGGGACGAGACGCTCAGCAGCTCCTCGAACTCCGACATCTCCGCCACGAGGTCCGGCACGCTGCCGCTGCCCTCGACGTCCACGTAGACGAGCGCCGTGCCGGCCTCCGCGCCCCGCGGCGGCGCGCCCTCCTCGTCGGGGCCGGGCGCCGCGCGGTCCACGCGTACCTGCACGACCTGGAACCCCCGGGCGGCGGTGAACTCCAGAACGCGCGTCAGCACGCCCGTGCCGATGCGGTACGCCAGGTGCAGCCGGGTGATCTCGGGCGTCGACAGCGCCGGAACCCGGCGGGTCGCGAGGGGGTAGCCCTGCACCACCAGGAAGTGCACGCCCGTCACCCCTATGGCCAGCAGCGGCAGTCCACCGCCGCACGCCATGCCCACCGCACAGGTCAGCCAGACGGTGGCCGCAGTCGTCAGACCCCGCACCGCGTCCCGGCGGACGAAGATCAGCCCGCCGCCGATGAAGCCGATGCCGGAGACGATCTGCGCCGCCACCCGCGACGGGTCGAACGAGACGTTCGCCAGCCCGACCACCGCGTTGAAGCCGTGCTGCGACACCTCCATGAACAGCGCGCTGCCGACGCCGACCAGCGTGTGCGTGCGCAGTCCCGCGCTCTTCTGCTGACGGGCGCGCTCCGCTCCGATCAGCGTCGACAGCAGCAGCGCCAGCGCCAGCTCGGCGAACTGGCGGCCGCCTTGTCCCGCTGCCGGATCGAACAGGGCATAGGCCAGGGCACGCACGGAGGACCTCCCTCACAGGTCGCCGGGAACGGACGGACAACCGTACGAGGGTATGCCAGCGGTGGTACGAGGGGCCGCGCGCCACCGGAAACGGTACGAACCGGGCAGCACGTCACCCGCGGCAGGTCCTCAGGGCGGGCAGGACGGCGCACCGACGGACCGCGCCACCGGCGGGCCGCGCAGGGACCGACCGCGCGCCGGCCTCGCCCCGCCCCGCCCCGGGCCGAACGTGTCCCGCCCGGGGCGGCCGCGTCAGAGGTCGAACTCGTGCGGGGGCAGCCCCAGCGCGTAGCACGCCTCGCGCACCACGGCCTGCTCGGACTTGTCGAAGTCGCCGTCCGCGCCGCCGATCACGATGCCGATCTGGATCACGGCCCGCGCCTCGGCCGGCTTCTTCTTCGCCTTGGCGATCTCCTGCAGCACGCCCACCTTGCCGAAGTCGAAGTCGGCCTGGAGCTTGCCGATGTTCTCGTCGAACCGGCGCTGGAGATCGGCGGCCGGGAAGTTCTGCAGCACCTCGTTGGCCGTGATCAGCGAGGCCACCCGGCTGCGCTCCGAGGGGTCGACGGAGCCGTCGGCCGCGGCCACCAGGGCGCACATCGCCATGCTCGCGTCACGGAACGCCCCACTCTTCAGGTCGTTCTTCTTCGCCGTCAGCTGCGTCTGCATCGTCGCGGCGGATTCCTTGAAACGGTCCCACAGGGCCATGCCGTCATCTCTCCTCATAGATCAGGTCGAGCATCTGGACAACGGGCGGGCGGTGCGGATGGTGCCCGCGACGACCTGCCCGTTCGTCCGCGTCCCCGGTTCACCCGGCCGCCACGCGCCGGACGCCGGCCGGACGCCCGGCCCGGCGCGGGGGCCCGGCGCCCGGGCGCCGGGAGA
>NZ_JAKGCV010000447.1 GCF_021556455.1 Streptomyces fuscigenes
CGCGCGCCCGGTCCCGCCGCCGTTCCGGCGGCCCCCGCGTCCCCGTCACCGGTCGCGCCCCGCCCCGGGGCCCCGGCGGCCGGAGCGGCGTAGCCTCGGCCCCGTGACGACTCCCGACCGGCAGACCCTCGACGCGCTCGCGCGTGCCCCCTACGTCAGCCTCACCACCTACCGCAGGGACGGGGTGGGCGTCGACACACCCGTGTGGCACGTGGTGGACGACCGCACGCTGTACGTGTGGACCGACGCGGGCAGCTGGAAGGTCAAGCGGGTGCGCAACGTGCCGCGCGCCGTGGTCACCGTGTGCACGGTGACCGGCCGGATGAAGCCGGGCGCCGTACGGGCCGAAGGCGCGGCGCGGCTGGTCCCGGACGCCGAGGGCACGGCGCACATCCGCGGCCTGCTGCTGGGCAAGTACGGCCTGCGGTTCCGTGTCACCGAGCTGTCCGCGAAGCTCTCCCGGCGCCGCGCCCGGCACCCGATAACGGGCATCGCCGTCGACCTGTGAACCCCGGGGCCCCACCACTACGGCGGGGGAGGGGGCCCGCACGCGGTGCGTCGCGGCCCGCGGCCGCCGCCCTGAGGGCGGGGGAGAGAGGGGGAGGGCGGGGCACCCACCCGTACGGGCGGTGCGGGGGAAGCCCGTTCGGGCGAAGGTGGTCTTGCCCCGGTTCGTGCCGGGGCTTACGTTCGACGGGTCCGCTGATCCGAGGGAGCAGCCCGTGACCGACCCGTCCGAGACCGCGGGGGCCCGGCCCCGCGTCGTGCGTGCCGCGCTCGTCCAGACCACCTGGACCGGCGACACCGAGTCGATGATCGCCAAGCACGAGGAGCACGCGCGGGAGGCGGCCCGGCAGGGCGCCCGGATCATGGGCTTCCAGGAGGTCTTCAACGCCCCGTACTTCTGCCAGGTCCAGGAGCCGGAGCACTACCGCTGGGCCGAGCCCGTCCCGGACGGCCCCACCGTCACCCGGATGCGGGAGCTGGCGCGGGAGACCGGGATGGTGCTCGTGGTGCCGGTGTTCGAGGTGGAGGGTGCGGGCTTCTACTACAACACCGCCGCCGTCGTCGACGCCGACGGCTCGTACCTCGGCAAGTACCGCAAGCACCACATCCCGCAGCTGAGGGGATTCTGGGAGAAGTACTACTTCCGGCCGGGCAACGCGGGCTGGCCGGTCTTCGACACGGCCGTCGGCCGGGTCGGCGTCTACATCTGCTACGACCGGCACTTCCCCGAGGGCTGGCGCCAACTCGGCCTGGGCGGGGCCGAGATCGTCTACAACCCGTCCGCCACCTCGCGCGGGCTGTCCTCGCACCTGTGGCAGCTGGAGCAGCCGGCCGCCGCCGTCGCCAACGAGTACTTCGTCGCCGCGATCAACCGGGTCGGCCGCGAGGAGTACGGCGACAACGACTTCTACGGCACGAGCTACTTCGTCGACCCGCGCGGCCGCTTCGTCGGCGACACCGCGAGCGACAGGGAGGAGGAACTCGTCGTGCGCGACCTCGACCTGTCCCTCATCGACGAGGTGAGGCAGCAGTGGGCGTTCTACCGGGACCGCAGGCCCGACGCGTACGAGGGGCTGATCGCACCGTGAGCGAGTCGCTGCACGACCGCCACCGCGCCGTCCTCCCGGACTGGCTCGCCCTGTACTACGCGCAGCCCCTGGAGATCACGCACGGCGAGGGCCGCCACGTCTGGGACGCCGATGGCAACCGCTACCTGGACTTCTTCGGCGGCATCCTCACCACCATGACGGCGCACGCCCTGCCCGAGGTCACCCGCGCCGTCAGCGAGCAGGCCGCGCGCATCGTCCACTCCTCGACCCTGTACCTCAACCGGCCCATGGTCGAACTCGCGGAGCGGATCGCGGCCCTCTCCGGGATCCCCGACGCGCGCGTCTTCTTCACCACCTCCGGAACCGAGGCCAACGACACGGCGCTGCTGCTCGCGACCGCCCACCGCCGGTCCAACCAGATCCTCGCGATGCGCAACAGCTACCACGGCCGGTCCTTCTCCACCGTCTCCGTCACCGGCAACAGCGGCTGGTCGCCCACGAGTTACTCACCGCTGCAGACGCTGTACGTGCACGGGGCCGTGCGTGACAGGGGCCCCTTCGCGCACCTGGACGACAAGGCGTTCATCGCCGCCTGCGTCGACGACCTGCGCGACCTCCTCGGCCACGGCCGGACCCCTGCCGCCCTGATCGCGGAGCCGGTCCAGGGCGTCGGCGGCTTCACCATGCCGCCCGACGGGCTGTACGCGGCCTTCCGGGACGTCCTCGCCGAGCGGGGCGTCCTGTGGATCAGCGACGAGGTGCAGACGGGGTGGGGCCGCACCGGCGACCACTTCTGGGGCTGGCAGGCCCACGCGGAGAGCGGGCCGCCGGACATCCTCACCTTCGCCAAGGGCATCGGCAACGGCATGTCCGTCGGCGGGGTGGTGGCGCGGGCGGAGATCATGAACTGCGTCGACACCAACTCCATCTCCACGTTCGGCGGCAGCCCGATCACGATGGCGGCCGGCCTCGCCAACCTGGCGTACCTGCAGGAACACGACCTGCAGGGCAACGCCCGGCGCGTCGGGGGGCTGCTGCTGGAACGGCTGCGGTCCGAGGCCGCCGGGGTCCGGGCCGTACGGGAGGTGCGGGGCCGGGGCCTCATGGCCGCGGTCGAGCTGGTCGTCCCGGGCACCGGCCAGGCTTCGCCGGAGCGGGCGGCGGCGGTGCTGGAGGCGGCCCGCGAGGGCGGCCTGCTGATCGGCAAGGGCGGCGGCCACGACACGAGCGTCCTGCGGATCGCGCCGCCGCTGTCGCTGACGGTGGCCGAGGCCGAAGAGGGCGCCCGCATCCTGGGCCGCGCGCTGCGCGACGCCTGACGAGAAGCCCCGGGCGGCGGCGCGCGGCCCGGGCCCACCCGGCGGGCCCCGACCGGCCGGCGAAGGGAGCACGAAGCTGTGGCACGCACCCTGATCACGGGCGGACTGGTCGTCACCGCGTCCGACGAGACGCACGCCGACGTGCTGGTCGACGGCGCCCGGGTGGTGGCCCTGGCGGCCCACGGGAGCCAGCCGTGGACCGCCGAGCGCGTCATCGACGCCACGGGGAAGTACGTGATCCCGGGCGGCGTCGACGCGCACACGCACATGGAGATGCCGTTCGGCGGGACCTACGCCTCCGACACGTTCGAGACGGGCACCCGCGCCGCCGCCTGGGGCGGCACGACGACGATCGTCGACTTCGCCATCCAGTCGAAGGGCCGCTCGCTCACGGAGGGGCTCGACACGTGGTTCGCCAAGGCGGACGGGAAGTGCGCCGTCGACTACGGCTTCCACATGATCATGTCCGACGTGAACGAGTCGTCGCTGGCCGAGATGGACCGGCTCGTGGCCGCCGGCATCAGCTCGTTCAAGCTGTTCACGGCCTATCCGGGGGTCTTCTACTCCGACGACGGCCGCATCCTGCGGGCGATGCAGCGGGCGGCGTCCAACGGCGGCCTGGTCATGGCGCACGCGGAGAACGGCCCCGCCATCGACGTCCTGGTGGAGCAGGCCCTCGCGCGCGGCGAGCGGGACCCGCGCCACCACGGCGAGGTGCGCAGGGCGCTGCTGGAGGCGGAGGCGACCCACCGGGTGATCCGCCTCAGCCAGGTGGCCGGCGCGCCGCTGTACGTGGTGCACGTCTCGGCGCGGGAGGCGCTCGCCGAACTCGCCCGCGCCCGGGCCGAGGAACTGCCCGTCTTCGGCGAGACCTGCCCGCAGTACCTGTTCCTCTCGACGGACAACCTGGCGGAGCCCGGCTTCGAGGGGGCCAAGTACGTCTGCTCCACCCCGCTGCGGCCCAAGGACCACCAGGAGGCCCTGTGGCGGGGGCTGCGCACGAACGAACTGCAGGTCGTCTCCACGGACCACTGCCCCTTCTGCTTCAAGGGGCAGAAGGAGCTGGGCCGGGGGGACTTCTCCAAGATCCCCAACGGGATGCCGGGTGTCGAGAACCGCATGGACCTGCTGCACCAGGCCGTCGTGGACGGCCACATCGACCGCAGGCGCTGGATCGAGCTCGCGTGCGCGGCCCCGGCCAGGATGTTCGGGCTGTACCCGAAGAAGGGCACCGTGGCGCCGGGTTCCGACGCCGACATCGTCGTCTACGACCCGCACGCCGAGCAGACCGTGTCCGCGGCGACGCACCACATGAACGTCGACTACTCGGCCTACGAGGGCAAGCGCCTGACGGGCCGAGTCGAGACGGTCCTCTCGCGCGGCGAACCGGTGATCGACGAGCGCGCGTACGTGGGACACGCGGGCCACGGCACCTTCCTGCCGCGGGGGCTGTGCCAGTACGCGGGCTGACGGGTCCGCGCCGCGCTCGGACGGCGCACCCGGCACGCGCCGCGGGCGCGGCGCGCAGGGCGTGCGCCGTGCGCCCGGGC
>NZ_JAKGCV010000448.1 GCF_021556455.1 Streptomyces fuscigenes
TCGCGCGCGCCGCTGCGCGTACGGCCGTGCCGTTTCGCAACCCGCACCGCTCTCCCGCCCGCGTCCGCGTCTGCGGACGACGGCTGTTCCCGCGCCCGCGCGGATCACGCCGACGCAGCCGCCGGCCCGTCCCCGGGCTCGTGGCGCGCGGCGAACGCGTCCGCGTCCCAGCCGCCGCCGAGCGCGGGCGCGAGCCAGTCGCGCGCCGCCGCCCGGAACTCCGCCGGGGAGAGCGCGCCCGCGCCGTGCGGGAGCGCGCCCAGCAGCGGGACGCCGGACGCCTCCGGCAGATCGGCGAGGTTGCACCGCACGGCCAGGTCGGGACGCGCGGGCCAGCTGCCGATCACCGTGCCCAGCGCATCGACCCCGCGCGCCCGCAGCGCCTCGGCCGTCAGGGCCGTCGCGTTGAGCGTGCCGAGCCCGGCCCGTACGACCACGAGGACCGGCGCGCCGAGGAGCCGTGCCGCGTCCGCGAGGGTGCCGCCCTCGTCGTCGAACCGCACGAGCAGGCCGCCCGCCCCCTCCACGAGCACCAGGTCGTGCTCGGCCGCGAGCTTGCCCGCCGCCTCGGCCACGTCCGCCGGGCGCACCGGCGCCATCCGCGCCCTGCGGGCCGCGGTCGCGGGTGCCAGGGGCTCGGGGAAGCGGGCCAGTTCCACCGTGGTGACCCGCCCGGCGAGCCGGCCCGCCTGCTCGACGTCGCCCTCCTCGCCGGGCGCGAGCCCGGTCTGCGCGGGCTTGAGCAGGGCGACCGAACGCCCCGCGGCCACGGCCGCGGCGGCGACCGCGGCCGTCACCATCGTCTTGCCGATCTCCGTGTCCGTACCGGAGACCACCATCACGGACATGTCATCCCTCCCGTGCCGCGGCGGTCACCGCGCGGCAGATCGTCGCGACGTCGTCGTCGCCCGTCACATACGGCGGCATCGTGTACACGAGGTCGCGGAACGGGCGCAGCCAGACGCCCTCGCGCACGGCGGCCGCCGTGGCCGCCGCCATGTCGACCTCGTGGTCGAGCTGGACCACCCCGATCGCGCCGAGCACCCGCACGTCGCGCACGCCCGGGAGCGCCGCAGCCGCGGCGAGGCCCTCGCCCAGGCCCGCCTCGATGCGCTTGACCTCGCCCGCCCAGTCCTGGGCGAGCAGCAGGTCGAGGGAGGCGCAGGCCACGGCGGCCGCGAGAGGGTTGCCCATGAAGGTCGGGCCGTGCGCGAGCACCGGCACCTCGCCCCGCGCGATGCCCTCGGCCACCCGCTCCGTGCACAGCGTCGCGGCCATCGTCAGATAGCCGCCCGTCAGAGCCTTGCCGACGCACATCACGTCGGGCGCGACGGCCGCCCGGTCCGCCGCGAAGAGCGTGCCCGTGCGGCCGAAACCGGTGGCGATCTCGTCGAACACGAGCAGCACGTCGTGCGCGTCGCAGGCCTCGCGCAGCACCCGGAGGTACGCGGGGGAGTGGAAGCGCATGCCGCCCGCGCCCTGCACCACCGGCTCCACGACGACGGCCGCCGTCTCGTGCGCGTGGCGCGCGATCAGCTCCCGCAGCTCCTCGGCGTAGGCCTCGTCGTAGGCGGCGGGCGGCGCCTCGGCGAAGATCTGCCGCGGCAGGACGCCCGACCACAACTCGTGCATGCCGCCCTCGGGATCGCACACCGACATCGGCTGCCAGGTGTCGCCGTGGTAGCCCCCGCGCCAGGTCAGCAGCCGCCGCTTCCCGGGGCGGCCGAGGGAACGCCAGTACTGCAGGCACATCTTGAGGGCGACCTCGACCGAGACCGACCCCGAGTCCGCGAGGAACACGTGCCGCAGCGGCTCCGGGGTGATCTCCACGAGCCGGGCCGCGAGCCGCACCGCGGGCTCGTGGGTGAGCCCGCCGAACATGACGTGGCTCATCCGGCCGAGCTGCCGCGTGGCGGCGTCGTTGAGCACCGGGTGGTTGTAGCCGTGGATGGCCGACCACCACGACGACATGCCGTCGATCAGTTCGCCGTGGCCCCCGGCCGGTTCGGCGAGCCGCAGCCGCACCCCCGACGCGGACGAGACGACGAGGGGTTCGCTCCGGCCCGGCATCGGGCCGTACGGGTGCCAGACATGCGCCCGGTCGAGCTCGAGCAGCCGCGGGACCGGCAGGTCCCCGCCGTGGAGGGCCCCGGCGGCCGCGAACGCGTCAGGCATTCGGGGCCAGGTCCGTCCCCGCGCCCCTGCGCCGCACCGCGACCAGGTCATTGCGGGCCCCGCTGTCCGCGGCGGGCGACCCCGCCGCCTCCGCGACGGCGCCGACGGCCGCTGGCTCCGCCCCGGCGTCCGAGCCGCAGGGGGAGCCCGCCTGCCCGTCGCCGCAGGCGCCCGCGCAGGAGTGGTCCGGACCGCCGCAGGCGTGCGACGCCGCGGCGTCCGCGCGGTGCACGGGCAGCGTCTGCTCGTCCGCGCCCTCCACCACGAAGCCGGCGTCGGCGATCATCTCCAGGTCCTTCCTGCCCTCCTGGCCCTCGCTGGTGAGGTAGTCCCCGAGGAAGATCGAGTTGACCAGGTGCAGCGCGAGCGGCTGCATCGAGCGCAGGTGGACCTCGCGGCCGCCCGCGAGGCGCACCTCGACGTCCGGGCAGACGAACCGCACCATCGCGAGGATCCGCAGGCAGCGCTGCGGCGT
Source organism: Streptomyces fuscigenes (assembly GCF_021556455.1). Lineage (GTDB taxonomy): Bacteria > Actinomycetota > Actinomycetes > Streptomycetales > Streptomycetaceae > Streptomyces > Streptomyces fuscigenes. The sequence goes on from NZ_JAKGCV010000448.1 coordinate 2,651, forward strand.
CAGGTTCCACTCCTTCGCCAGCGGCGTGCCCTCGAACGGGATCAGGAAGTTGACCGGCACGGAGTCCGGGTCCAGCTCGCGCAGCGAGAAGACGACGTCCACCAGGTCGGCGTCGCTCTCGCCCATGCCCGCGATCAGGCCGGAGCAGGCCGACAGGCCGGCCGACTGCGCGTGCCGCACCGTCTCGACGCGGTCGGCGTACGTGTGGGTGGTCGTGATGTCCCCGTATGTGGATTCCGAGGTGTTCAGGTTGTGGTTGTACGCGTCCGCGCCGGCGGACCTGAGGCGTTCGCCCTGCCCGGCCGAGAGCAGTCCGAGGCACGCGCAGACCTCCACGCCCTCGTTCTCGTCCTTGATCGCCTCGATGGTCTTCGACACCCGGTCGATGTCCCGGTCGCTCGGGCCGCGCCCGCTGGCGACCAGGCAGACGCGCTTCGCGCCGCCCGCGACGCCCGCCGCGGCGGCGCGCGAGGCCTCCTCGGGCTTCAGCCAGCTGTACTTGAGGATCCCCGCGGTCGATCCGAGCCGCTGCGAGCAGTACGAGCAGTCCTCCGGGCAGAGCCCGGACTTGAGGTTGACCAGATAGTTGAGTTTCACCCGTCGGCCGAACCACTGCCGGCGGACCTTCCCGGCCGCGGCCACCACGTCCAGCAGCTCGTCGTCGGACGTCGCGAGTACGGCGAGGGCCTCGTCCCGCGTCGGCAGCTCGCGCCGCAGCCCCTTCTCCACCAGCGTCTTCAGCAGATCCATGGCTCGATCTTCGCGCACGGCCGCCCGCGGATGCCAGGGTGGAAGTCACCAACACGACCGGGTCGAAGTGTGGACATGGCCACACCTGCGGGCGGTTTGGAGACCGCTAGTGTCTGTGCATTGCCTACAAAAGGACCGACGCCATGCCCCACGACCCCTTCGCCTGGACCGACGACGCCGCGCGCGCCCGGGAGGCCGCGGGGCTCGTGCGCACCCTGCGTCCCCGGTCCCCCGAGCCGGACGTGCTCGACCTCGCGAGCAACGACTACCTCGGTCTGGCGCGGCATCCCGAGACCACCCGGGCGGCCGCCGACGCGGCGGTGCGGTGGGGCGCGGGCGCGACGGGCTCGCGCCTGGTCACCGGCAGCACCCGGCTGCACGAGGAGCTGGAGCGCGAACTCGCCGCGCACTGCGGCTTCGAGGCGGCCCTCGTCCTGTCCTCCGGGTACGCGGCCAACCTCGCCGCCCTCACCGCGCTCACCTCCCGCGACGGGCTGCTGCTGTCCGATGCCGGCAACCACGCCTCGATCGTCGACGGTTGCCGCCTGTCGCGGGGCGAGACGGTCGTCGTGCCGCACGCGGACCCCGAGACGGTCGGCAAGACCCTCGACGTCCGGCGGCCCGGCCGCGCCCTCGTCGTCTCCGACGCGGTGTTCTCCGTCGACGGCGACATGGCCCCGCTGCACGCCCTCGCGGCCGTCTGCCGCACGCACGGGGCGGCGCTCCTGGTGGACGACGCGCACGGGCTCGGCGTCCTCGGTCCCGGCGGGCGCGGCTCCCTGCACGCGGCGGGCGTCGCGGACGCGGACGGCGTGGTGCCCGACGGCGTCGTCGCGACGGTGACCCTGTCCAAGTCGCTCGGCAGCCAGGGCGGAGCGGTCCTCGGGCCGGCCCGGGTGATCGAGCACCTGGTGAACGCGGCGCGCACGTTCATCTTCGACACCGGCCTCGCGCCCGCCGCGGCCGGCGCCGCCCTGGCCGCGCTGCGGCAGCTGCGCCGCAGCCCCGAACTGGCCGACC
>NZ_JAKGCV010000449.1 GCF_021556455.1 Streptomyces fuscigenes
GCTGGTCACCAAAGTCGCGCAGAGCGCGGCGCCCGGCAGCCGCTCGGCCACGCTGACGGCGAGCATCGCCGAGCAACTGCCCGTCTACACCGGGCTGATCGAGCGGGCCCGGGCCGAGAACCGCCGCCCAGCCTCGCTCCCCTGCTCACCCCCGAGGGGCAGGCCCTGCTCGCCGAGTTGCGCGACCACGACCCGGCCCGGGAGCTGGCACTCGCCACCCGCCTGCGCCGCGACCACCCCGCCGCACTGGTGTCGGCGGCGCTCGGGCAGGCGCGGCTGCGGCAACGCGCGGTCGCGAAGTTCGGCGCCGAGGACGCGGGCCGCATGTACTTCACGCCGAACGGGGTCGAGCAGGCCACCCGCGGGGCCGTCGCCGCCCACCGCGCGGCCCGCTTCCGGTCGCTCGGCGCGACCCGGGTGACGGACCTGTGCTGCGGGATCGGCGGCGACGCGGTGGAGCTGGCCCGCGCCGGCATCGCCGTCACCGGGGTCGATCTGGACCCGCTGACCTGCGAGATCGCCACCGCGAACCTCCGGACGCTGGCGCCGGAGGGGCCGCAGGCCACGGTGGTGTGCGCCGACGTGGCGACGTACGACGCCGGGGACGCGCAGGCGCTGTTCGTCGACCCGGCGCGGCGCCGTGGCTCGGGGCGGATCTTCGATCCGGAGGCGTACTCGCCGCCGCTGTCCTGGGCGCTCGACGCCGTCCGCCGGGCGGGCCTCGGCGCCGTCAAGATCGCGCCGGGCGTGCCGCACGAGCTGGTCCCGCCGGACTTCACCGCCGAGTGGATCTCGTACGAGGGCGACGTGAAGGAGGCCGTGCTCTGGCACACCCCCGACGCTCCGGACGCCACCCGCCGGGCGACCCTCCTCCCGTCGGGGGCGACGCTCGCCGCCCAGGGGCTGCCCGATCCCGCGGTGCGGGAGCCGGGCCGCTACCTCTACGAGCCGGACGGCGCCGTCATCCGCGCCCACCTCGTCGCCGAGGCCGCCCGCGATCTGCCCGGCGCGGGCCTGATCGACGAGACGATCGCCTACCTGACCGCCGACGAGCTGCGCGAGACGCCCTTCGCGACGGCGTACGAGATCACCGACGTCCTCCCGTTCCACCTCAAGCGGCTCAAGGCACTGCTGCGGGAGCGCGAGATCGGCGTCCTGACCGTGAAGAAGCGCGGCTCGGCGGTGGAACCGGAGGAGCTGCGGCGGAAGGTGAAGCTGAGGGGGAGGAACGAGCTCACGGTGGTCCTCACCCGCGTGGCCGGCGCCCCGGCCATGCTGCTCGGCCACCGCGCCAGGCCCTGAGCACGCCGGTCCGGGTACGGCGGTCCTCGGGGCGGCTTGGGGCAGGGCGGGCCGCCACGCGGACGGGCAGCGCGAGCAACGCGGGCACACGGGCAGCACGAAGATCGGCAGGGAGGCGGAGGGGGCACGGACGGCGGGGGCGGACCGGAGGGCGCACGGGCGCCGGTGCGGGACGGGTACGGGGTAGGGGCCGGGGGCGCGCGGGAGGGGACACGCACGTGCGGCAGGGGCTCGCCGCCGCGTCAGCGTGACCCCTCGGGCGCCGTCGCACCCGTCACACGCACGCGACGCATCCCACGCGTCGCGCGTCCACCATCACGCCGCCGACGCGTTTCCCCGGGGCGTTCCCCGGCGCCGGGCGGAGCCGCGCGGCTCGCGCGTCACCGCAGATCGTCGAACTCCGTGAGTTCGTCCGCGTAGATCTTCGACAGGGGCTGGGGGCCGATGTACTGCTGGCAGTTGCACTGGCGCAGTTCGAAGTGGACGGGCTTCTTCTCCTCGTCCCACTCGGTCGGGACCTGCACGTCCTCGTGGCACTTCCCGGACTTGTCGTGCTTGGCCAGGTGGTGGCTGCAGCCGCAGACGGCGTCCGGCGGCTTGTGCGACTCGGCGATCGCGAGCCGCTCCTTCTCCGCCAGCTTCAGGCGCTCCATCCTTCTGTCGTGCCTGGTCTTGAGCGCCGTACGGCCGGTGTCGGCGATCCAGCTGAACCCGCCCACCATGAAGAAGACGAATATCCACCAAAACCAGTTCATCCGCCGCCCCTTCACCTGAATGGCGCATGCGTGTCCACTCCAGAATAGGCCGGACGACGTAGGAACGGGCTCAACAGGCGGTGCCACCCGTGTCACGTGCCGGGCAGCGCCCGGCGGCACCCGTTCCGACCAGCGCCGGAGCCGTACTCGGTAGTCTGCCCCGAATGACTGCCGAACGCCCTGATCCGCCGTCCCTCGGCGGCGAGCGCGAGATGCTGCGCTCCTTCCTCGACTTCCACCGTGCCACGCTCGCGATGAAAGCCGAAGGCCTCACCGACGAGGAACTCCGCCGGACCTCGATGCCGCCGTCCGCGCTGTCCCTGCTGGGCCTCGTGCGGCACATGTGCGAGGTGGAGCGCACCTGGTTCCGGATGGTGATCAACGGGGAGCGGCTGCCGCTCGTCTGGTCGGACTCCATGGACTACCAGCGCGCCTACGACGCGTCGGGCGCCACGCGCTCCGAGGTCTTCGCCGCGTGGGAGGCCGAGGTCGGGCACTCCCGCAGGATCGAGCGCGAAGCGGCCTCCCTGGACGTCACCGGCGTGAACCGGAAGTGGGACGAGGAGGTGTCGCTGCGGCACGTGATGCTGCACATGATCCACGAGTACGCGCGCCACAACGGCCACGCCGACCTGCTGCGGGAGGGCATCGACGGCACCGTCGGCGCCTGACCCGCGGGCCCGGCCGAGCGGGTCAGCCCGTGCCGTGTCCGGGGCCCGTGCCGTGTCCGGGGCCCGTGCCGTGTCCGGGGTCCGTGCCGTGTCCGGGGTCCGTGCCGTGTCCGGAGTCCGTGCCGTGTCCCTCGTCGGCCGGCTCGAAGCGCCAGCGGTGGACGGGGCGGGTCACGAGGTCCGCCGGGGGCGCGGGCAACTCGGGGACCTCGCTCGCGTACGAGCCGGGCCACCAGGTCAGCACCAGGACGCGGTCCTGCGGCGCCACGAACGTCTCGCGGCGCAGCGGCTCCGCGGCGAGGCGCTGGGCCCTGGCCCACGCCAGCAGCTCACCGCCGCGGCCCTCGGCCGCCCGCGCCTCCCACATCAGCGTGACCGCCATCAGTGCCCCTCCGCCGCCGCGTGGGCGTGCTGGTGGGCCGCGGCGTGCGCCGCCGCGTGGACGGCCTCGTGGGCCGGTACGTGCGTGTCGGTGACGGGCAGCGAGCTGTCCGCCGACAGGTCCCACGACGAGGCGGAACGCCCGCGCGCGACCATCTCGGCGCCCAGCGCCGCGACCATGGCCCCGTTGTCCGTGCACAGCCCGGGCCTGGGTACCCGCAGGGTGATCCCGGCGCGGGCGCAGCGCTCCTCCGCCATGGCCCGCAGGCGCGAGTTCGCGGCCACGCCGCCGCCGATCATCAGGTGGTCCACGCCCTCGTCCTTGCAGGCCCGGACCGCCTTGCGGGTCAGCACGTCCACCACGGCCTCCTGGAAGGAAGCCGCGACGTCGCGCACCGGCACGTCCTCGCCCGCCGCGCGCCTGGCCTCGATCCACCGCGCCACGGACGTCTTGAGGCCGGAGAACGAGAAGTCGTACGGGGCGTCGCGCGGGCCGGTCAGGCCGCGCGGGAACGCGATCGCGGCCGGGTCGCCCTCGCGGGCCAGCCGGTCGATGACCGGGCCGCCCGGGAACCCGAGCTGGAGGACGCGGGCGACCTTGTCGAAGGCCTCGCCCGCTGCGTCGTCGATCGTCGCGCCCAGCGGCCGGACGTCCGCCGTGATGTCCGGCGCGAGCAGCAGCGAGGAGTGGCCGCCGCTGACCAGCAGCGCCATCGTGGGCTCCGGCAGCGGGCCGTGCTCCAGCTGGTCGACGCAGATGTGCGAGGCGAGGTGGTTGACGCCGTAGAGCGGCTTGCCCAGCGCGTAGGCGTACGCCTTCGCGGCCGAGACGCCCACGAGCAGGGCGCCCGCGAGGCCGGGGCCGGCGGTGACGGCGATGCCGTCGAGGTCCCGGGCGCTGACCCCGGCGGTGGCCAGGGCGCGCTCGATCGTCGGGACCATCGCCTCCAGGTGCGCGCGCGAGGCGACCTCGGGCACGACACCGCCGAAGCGGGCGTGCTCGTCGACGCTGGACGCGATCGCGTCGGCCAGGAGCGTGGTGCCGCGCACGATGCCGACGCCCGTCTCGTCGCAGGACGTCTCGATGCCGAGGACGAGTGGTTCGTCAGCCATCAGTGTCCGTTCCTCCCGTTCCCGTTCCGTTTCCCGTTTCCGTCGCCGTTCCCGGCTCCGCGCCCGGCCCGGCGGGGGCGTCCGCACCGGTCCCGCCGGCCGCTTCCGGCCGCTTCCGACGGCGGTCCTGCTCCGCGCCCGGACCGGCGTGCGTGCCCGGTGCCGCGTCCACCGCGGGGTCCGGCGGCGCCCCT
>NZ_JAKGCV010000044.1 GCF_021556455.1 Streptomyces fuscigenes
CGGCAGCACGGTGGCCGCCCCGGCGCAGTCCGGCCCCGGGACGGCGTACACGCTCACCGGGCTCGTCCTCGCCGGTGTCGCCGCCGTGACCGTGGCGTGCCGCACCAGCGGACGCAGGCGGGCCGCCGCCGCGGCCGGCCGGGACTCGGGCTGAGGCGGGCCGCGGTGTCCGACGGCAGGAGCGCCAAGAGCGCCAGGAGCGTCACGGGTGGCGGGCGGCCCGGGGGCTCCGGGAACGCCGGGGACAGCGGGATCGCAGCGGACGGCGGGGGCCGCCCCGGCGTCCGCACGGACACGGGGGACCTTGCCGATGGCCGCCCCGGCACCCGCCACCGCCGCCCCGTCGTCGGGGTCGCCTGGGCGGTGCTGCTGCTCGGACTCTGGCTCTGGGGACGGGGCGCCGCCGACGGCTCCGCGGGGGGCGCCGGGGCCCCCGCGACCGGTGACATCGCGGCCGTCGGCAGGCCTCCGGGAGTCCCGCTGCCGCCGGCCCACCGGCCCCTCGGGCCGTCGAGGCCGACGCGCGTGGACGTGCCGTCCCTCGGCATCGAGGCGCCGGTCGCCGGCCGGGGGCTCGATGCGACGGGCGCGGTCGACCCGCCCCCCTACACCTCGCCCGGGACGGTCGGCTGGTACGACGCCGGCACGCAGCCGGGTGCCGCCGGGACCGCGATCCTCGTCGGGCACGTGGACACCGACACCCGTCCCGCCGTCTTCTATCCGCTGAGCGCGGCGAAGGCGGGCGGGAAGGTCCGGGTGACGCGGGCCGACGGTTCGGCCGCTGAGTTCACGATCGACGACGTGGCGGTGGTGCCGAGGAAGCACTTCGACGCGGCCAAGGTGTACGGGGCTGCTCGGGGGACCCGGGCCGAACTGCGCCTCATCACCTGCGGCGGCACCTTCGACCCGAGGACGCACGAGTACACGGCCAACGTGGTGGTCTCCGCGTATCTGACCGGCGTGACGGAGGCGACGGACAAGAGGGACGCGACAGGTGTGGCGGCCGGTACGAGCAGGCACACCGGCACGGCCGGGACGGGTGGGACCGGCGTGACGGACGCGGCGTCCGGCAGCCGGCACGCCGAGGGCCCCGCGGCAGCGGCTGCCGCCAGGGGCTGACGCGCCGCTCGTCCCTTCGTGCTCGGAGCCCGGCTCGGGGTACCGGTCGGCGGCCCCGTCCCTGCGCGTACGGGCGACGCCGGCGCCGGCTCGAAGTCCGGGAGACCGGAGGGCCGCCCCCATCCGGTGGTGACGCAGGCCGGGGCGGCCACCGCGCGCTCGAAGGGGCCTGCCGCCTGCCGAGTTCGTGCGCGACGGACGGGGGAGTCCGCGCCCGTGCGGCGCGCGGCCGACCGTGACCCGGCGGGCGGCCCACTCCCCCAGGGGCCGCCCGCCGGGCCGGTCCTCGACCGCGTCGGAGCCGGGCGCTTCCTGGGGCACCCGGCCCGCGCGGGAGACCGGAATTGGTCATGACCCCGTCATAGTACTGGGAATTGTCGATTTAGCGCCCTGCTGCGCCGCGTGGCCGCCGCCGGTCCGGGTGCCTCGCCCGGGTGCGGGAACGCCGCGTGCCGCGTGCCGTGCGGGGCGGATCGCGGAGGCTCGGCGAGGGGGCGGGGAGCCGGGGAAGCCGGGGGGAGCCGGGGGAGCCGGGGCGCACCTGTCGGCTGCCCGCACGCGGATGACCTGGGGTGACGTGCTGTCAGAGAGCCGGGGCCGGTCGTCCGGGCTGGGGTGCCGCCGGTCGCCGGCTCCCCTCGCAATGCACCCAATTTTCTGGCAAAACGGCCCTTTCGAGGGACGCCACACCCCTGCATAGTGGTATTTACTACCTTTCACGCGTCAGAATGTGACGTATCGGGGCAGTTGAGACATTGGCGTTCTTGACGCCACGTCAGACACACCTTGATCAGCGTGGAGGGGATCGCATGACCGTCCCGGTCTTCGAAGAGTACGAACCCGCCCCGAACTGTCCCTGTGCCGGTTGCGCGCGGCAGCGGCGGGAGCGGACCGCCGGCGCGGCCGGCCGTGAGGGATCGGCCGCGGCGCAGCGTGCGCTGGCCCTCGCCACCGCGGCGGGCCTGGCCTGGGGCTGCACCGCCGCCACGGCCTCGGCGGCTCCGCCGGGGGCCGGCGACCGGACCGTCGCGCACATCCGCCCGGCGGCACCGGGTCCCGACGTGCCGGGCCGGTACGCCGGGTACGGCGGATCCGCCGGGTTCGCCGCGGCGGACTCCGGCGCCGTCTCCGCGACCGACCAGGACCCCGGGACGCCGCAGGGCGGTGCGGGACCCCTCCACGGGAGGCCGGCCGGCGGGAGCACGGCCGCACAACTGCCGAAGACCACGCGCGACGCGATCATCAGCCGCGCGAAGCGCTGGGTGGACGCCAAGGTCCCCTACAGCATGACGGCGTACTGGAGCGACGGGTACCGGCAGGACTGCTCCGGGTACGTCTCCATGGCCTGGAACCTGCCCGAGAACGAGTGGACCGGCAGTCTCGCCGACTTCGGCGTGAAGATCGCCCGGGCCGACCTCCAGCCCGGGGACATGCTGCTCTTCCACAACCCGGCCGACCCCAACAAGGGTTCTCACGTGACCCTTTTCGGCGGCTGGGCGGACGCGGCGCACGACTCGTACCTGGCGTACGAGCAGACGCCTCCGCACACCCGGGCCCGGACGACGCCGATGGCGTACTGGACCAACTCCGACAAGTACGTGCCCTACCGCTACAAGGGGCTGGAGGACAGCAAGGCCGGGGCGGCGGCCTCGGTGCCGGCGGCCTACCCCGGGGCGGCGAAGTTCGGGCCCGGCGCGAACAACGCGTACGTCACCCGCCTCGGCCGGATGCTCGTGGCGCGCGGCGCCCAGCGCTTCTACGCCGATGGTCCCGGGCCGCGCTGGGGCGAGGCTGACCGGCGGGCCACGCGGGCGTTCCAGCAGGCGCAGGGGTGGCGGGGGTCGGAGGCGGACGGCATGCCGGGCCCGGCCACCTGGCGCTACCTCGTGATGAACCTCGGCAAGGACATCCCGGGACGGGGCAGGCCGGCGGCCCCGGCCGCGTCGCCCGGGGCCCCGGCCGCGTCCGCCGCGGCCGCGGCCGCGCACGACGCTCCGGCCGCCGGTCACCCAACGGGCGAGGGCCATGCGCCGGCCGCCGGGCACGCGGCGCCGGCGTCGGCCGTGAAGGCCCCCGCGTACCCGGGCGTCCGGTTCTTCGGGCCGGGACGGACGAACGCGTACGTCGAGCAGCTCGGCAGGCAGCTCGTGAAGAAGGGGTTCGGGCGCTACTACACCGACGGCCCGAGCCGGACCTGGGGCGAGGCGGACCGCAGGAACGTGGCCGCCTTCCAGCAGGCACTGGGGTGGCGGGGCGGCGCCGCGGACGGCTACCCCGGCCCGGAGACATGGCGGCGACTGTTCGCGTGACGGAGGAAAGCATGACCAAGAGGACCCCGCCCGAGGACGCATCCGTGCAGCGGCCCACGCCCGCGCGGGAGCCCGGGGCCGCCTCGCCGGCCGAGGGTGCCGCGCCCCGGGCCGCTTCCGGTCCGGGCACGGAGAGCGCGCCCGCCGCGAGCCGGGCGGGCGGCGACTCGCCGGAAGCGGGTGGTGCGACGGGGTCCGGCGGCGGCAGCGGGAGAGCATCCGCCGAGCGCGGGGGAGCCGGGCGTCCCACAGAAGTTGATGGCCCGGCGGGAGCCGAGGGCCCAGCAGGGGCCGGTGATCCGGCAGAGGCCGGTGATCCGGCAGAGGGCGAACGGCCGGCTGCGGGAGGGGGCGGGGCAGGCGTCGGCGTCTCGCTGATGTCTGCGGTTCCGGCTCCGGGCCGGTCGTCCGCCGTCGCGCCAGGGACATCGGTGGGGCCCGCTCCGGACCGCGACGGCTCTCCGGAGCGGGTCGTGAGCGGGGGACGCGGCGGGGACGCGGAGCGGCGCACCGGCGCCGGGAAGGACCGGGAGCTCGCGCACGGGGCCTCGTCCGCGCCGTCGGGCTCGCTGGAGCAGCCGGAGACGCCCGGAACGTCCACCACTTCGAACGCCCCTGGCACGCCTGATGCGTCAGGCACGCCCGGCACGTACGACCCGTCGGCCGCCTCCGGCTCGTCCACCTCAGCCGGCTCCCTCGGGCCGCGCGACGCAACCGCCTCCTCCGAATCGCCGGACGACTCAGGCCCGTTTGACCCGCCCGGTTCCTCGGACGCCTCGGAGCCCTCGCGCCCCTCGAAGTTCCCGGAGTCCTCGGACCCGCTCGACCCGTCCGACGCGCTCGATCCGTCCGGCCCGTCCGGCGGGTCGTCCCCCTCCCTGGGCCCCGTGTCCACCGAGGGGCCGGCCGACGGGGACTGGGCCTTCGCCGACCGCCCCAGCGGGGAGGAGGTGCTCGTGGGCGCGCCGGCCGGGCACGACGCCGCCCGCCGCACGCCCCTGATCACGGGCGAGGGAACCCACGAGATCCCCGTGCACCTCCTGTTCCGCGACGAGGTCGACCCGTCCGTGCGCCGGGCGCCCACCGTCGTGGGGCGGCGCCTCGGCACCGGCGAGCAGCCGCGCATCCGCCGTACCGCACCGCCGAACCGGCCCGAACCCGCCGTCGACCCCCGCTTCAACGAGCGGCCCGGGCCCGCGCTGCCCGGCTGGTCCGCCGCGATCGCCGGGGCGCTCACGCTCGTGGGCTGCCTTGCCCTGCTGTGGCAGGAGGGCGCGCTGCCGGACCTCCTCACGGGACTGGTCGGGCTCGACCCGCAGCCGTACCACGGCATCGGACTCGGCGTGTGGCTGCTGCTGACGCTCGGCGTCGTCGTCCTGGTGTTCACGCTCGGCGGCCTCAGCCGGGGCAAGGTGGGGCACGCGCTGGTGCTGACCCTGTTCGGGGAGTACCGGGGCAGCGTCCGCCGCACCGGCCTGCTGTGGATCAGCCCGCTGCTGCTGCGGCGCCGGGTCGACGTACGGCTGCGCCACTGGCGCTCCGAGCCGATGCCGGCCATGGACGCCAACGGCTCCTCGCTGCGGGTGGTCGTGCTCGTGGTGTGGCGGGTCCGCGACACCGTGCGGGCGACCCTCGGCATGCGCGACCACGAGGAGTACCTGCGCATGCAGGTCGAGGCGGCGATGGCGCGGGTCCTGTCGCAGCTGCCGGCCGACGCGTTCCACGGCATGTCGCCGACGCTGCGCAACGTCGAGGCCGTGGGGGACTCGCTGACCCGCGTGCTGTCCGCCGAGTGCAGGCCCGCCGGCATCGAGGTGTTCTCCGCGCAGCCGACCCGTATCGAGTACGCGCCGGAGATCGCGGACGTCATGCGGCGCAGCAGGATCGCCGCGCTGGACGCCCGGCACCGGGACACCGTCCTGGGCGCCGTCGTCGACGCGGTGGACGACACCGTGCAGCGGCTGACCGCGCGGGGCCTCGTCGAGCTCGACGACTTCGACCGCAAGGCGCTGGTGAAGGACCTCACCGTGGCGTTCTACACGGGCCGGGCCACCGGCCCCGGCGAGCACCTCTGAGACGTCGCGCGCGCCGCCGGAGGAACGATCCGCACGAGTGCGGGACGGGAAACACGAGAGCCGCAGACCGTGAAAACGGTCTGCGGCTCTCGCCGTGCAGTGCGCCGCCAGGGACTCGAACCCCGGACCCGCTGATTAAGAGTCAGCTGCTCTAACCAACTGAGCTAGCGGCGCTTGCTGACGTAGTAATCATACCTGCTCCCGGGGGTGCTCCCGACCACGTCCGGTTCGGCCCGCGACCTGCCCCCGATTCCGGGCCCCGGGCCCCGGGCCTCGATCCGGCCCCGGCCTCTCCGGCGGGCGTTCCCCGCGCGACTGCTCAGGCGGGCGTTCCCTGAGCGGCTTCTTCGGTGGGCGTTCCCCGCGCGACTGCTCAGGCGGGCGTTCCCTGAGCGGCTTCTTCGGTGGGCGTTCCCCGCGCGGTTTTTTGGGCCGGTGTTCCCCGGGCGGTGTTCCCGCATCGGGTCCCGGGGGCACGCGCGGTGATCCTTCGCGTCGTGTGCCGGGACCACAGGCCGACGGCCCCCGCCCCGCGGCCCGCTCAGGACCACGCGGCGGGCGAGCCCCGCAGGCCGCTCTCCATCGTGAGCGTGAGCGCCAGCGGCGCCGCCTCCCGGTTGAGGGTGGCCGCGGCGGCACGCAGCCGGTGCGCCCGTTCGACCGGGAGGGACAGGGCGAGCGCGCCGACCGTCGATCCCGCGGTGAGCGGGACGGCCGCGCAGACCGTGCCGACCGCGTACTCCTGGAGGTCCAGCACGGGAACCGTCGGGGGCTGGCTGTCGAGACGGGAGAGCAGGACGCGCTCGCTGGTGATGGTGCGGGAGGTGAGGCGCGCCACCTTGTGCCGGGACAGGTGGTCGCGGCGGCCGTCCCGGTCCAGCTGGGTCAGCAGGCATTTGCCGACCGCGCTGGCGTGCGCGGCGGCGCTGAAGGCGACCCACTCGGTCACGGCGGGCGTACCGGGGCCGGCGGCGACCTGGGTGACCCGGATCTCCCCGTCGATGTAGCGGCTGATGTAGACCGCGGCGCCCAGCGAGTCCCGCAGCTGGACCAGGGCCCGCTGGAGCTTGGCCTCCAGACTCCGCCCGCGCGCCTCGTCCGAGCCGAGCAGGGCCAGCGAGTCGCCCGCGACGTACGCGCCGTCGGCGAGCCGCTCCAGGTAGCCCTCCCGGCGCAGCAGTGCGAGCAGGCCGGTGAGGTGGGCCGGGGGCAGCCCCGACTCGCGTGCGATCTGCGTGTCCGTGACGCCGTTCCCGTAACGGAAGACGGTTTCGAGCACGCGCAGGACGTAGTGCACCGAGTGGAACGGTGCGACCGGCTCCGGTGTGGGCACCGCGCTTCCCCCCTCCGCCTCGTCGCCCCGCGGCTCGCGCCCGTGGCGAACTCCACGTCAACGATAACCAGGAGTCGCGGCGGATGTGCGGGAGTAGTCAGGGAATTGCCTTCGGGCGCGGGCACGGGCACGGGCGCCTGCGCTGGTCTGCCGCGCGCCGCGCGGCAGACCAGCGGATGGAGCAGGCCGCCCCCGCGGCCCCGGCGGCCGGCCCGCGCCGTGCGGGCCGGCCCCCCGAGCCGTCCGGACTGCGGCCCGGAGCCCCCCGGCCCGCAGTCCTGTCGGGGAGCCGCGAACCGGGAGGCTTCGGGCCGGCACGCGGAGTACGGCCTTCAGATCACCGCGTTCAGATGACGCCGTTCAGATCACGCCGTTCAGATCAGGGTCTTCAGAGCATCGCGTTCGGATGACGGCTCTCAGAGCCACGGCCCTCAGAGCACCGCGTTCAGGAACTCGCGGGTACGCCGGTGCTCGGGGGCCGTGAAGATCTTCTCCGGAGTGCCCTGCTCCACGATCCGTCCCGCGTCGAACATGAGGACCTGGTCCGAGACGTCCCGCGCGAAGCTCATCTCGTGGGTGACGCACAGCATGGTGATGTCCGTGTCGTGCGCGATCTGCCGCAACAGGTCGAGCACCCCCGCCACCAGCTCCGGGTCGAGCGCCGAGGTGACCTCGTCGAGCAGCAGGACGTCCGGGCGCATCGCGAGCGCGCGGGCGATGGCGACCCGCTGCTGCTGGCCGCCGGAGAGCTGAGTGGGGTGCGCGTCGACGCGGTCGCCGAGGCCGACCAGCTCCAGCAGTTCCCGGGCACGGGCCTCCGCCTCGTCCCGCTCCAGGCCGAGGACGCTGATGGGCGCCTCGGTGATGTTGCGGAGCACGTTCATGTTGGGGAAGAGGTTGAACTGCTGGAAGACCATGCCGATCTTCCGCCGGGACGCGCGCAGTTGCTTCTCGGTCGCCGGCTTCAGCCCGCCGCCGGGCGTCCTCGCGTGCGACAGCGGTTCGCCGCCCACCCAGATCACCCCGCCGCTGAGGCGCTCGAGCGTCATCAGCAGCCGCAGGATGGTGGTCTTGCCCGAGCCGCTGGGCCCGATCAGGGTCACGTGCTCGCCGCGCCGGACCTCGAAGTCCAGCTTGTCGAGCACGACATGGTCCCCGTAGCGCTTCTCGACCTGCTCGAAGCGGATCATCGGGGTGTCGGAGCGCTGTCCCGGCACGGCGTCCGCGGTCGCGGTCGCGGCCGGGGCGGACGGAGACGGGGAGTCGGCAGCGGGTGCGGCGCCGGCGGGGGCGCCGGGCGGCGCGGATCCCGGGGTGCTCCCGGGTGTCTTCTCCAGCGGGTCAGTGGCCAAGGCGCTTCTCCAGCTTCCTCATCAGCAGCGACGTGGGGTAGCTCGCGACCAGGAAGATCAGCCCGGCGAGCGTGAACGCCTCCGTGTACGCGAAGTGGTCGGACCCGTACTTGCGGGCCTCGAAGACGATCTCCTCGACCGTGATGACGGCCAGGAACGGCGTCTCCTTGAACATCGATATGGCGTAGTTGCCCAGCGCCGGGAGGACGTTGCGCACCGCCTGCGGCAGCACCACCGCCTGCCAGGTGCGGCGCGGCGACATCGACAGCGCCCGGCACGCCTCCCACTGCCCCCTGGGCACGGCGTCGATGCCGGCCCGGTACACCTCCGAGGTGTACGTGGCGTAGTGGATGCCGAGCACCACGATGCCGATGACCAGTGGATCGACACTGGAGAACACCGCTGCCGCGCCCACCAGTTGCACCAGCAGCGGGGTCGAGCGCACGAACTCCATGACCGCCCGCACCGGTGCCGTCACCAGCCGGGAGGGGGCGCGGCGCGCGATCGCGATCACCAGGCCGAGCACGGCCGCCACCAGAGTGCCGAGCACGGTGGCGAGCAGCGTCGTCAGGAAGCCGTGCAGCAGCAGCGGCAGGACGTCGCGCGCGGCCCCCCAGTCGAACTTCGATCCGTTCACGAGGCACCACCCGGGACGACGGGCACGGATTCGGCCGCGGCGGCGCTGCGGCTGCGCAGCAGGCCCCGCGTGCCGGTGTGTTCGCCGAGCCGCGCCTTGGCGGCCCTCTCCAGCAGGTTCATCAGCAGGGTGAGGACGTAGGCGAGGACGAAGTAGAAGACCAGCAGCGTGAGATAGGCGACGAGCGACTCACCGGTGCGGTCGCGCAGCTGCTGGATCACGGTCATCAGGTCGGCCGCGGAGATCAGCCACAGCAGCGGGGTCGCCTTGAGCAGCTGGATCAGCAGGTTGGTGAAGGACGGGATCATCTGCGCGAGGGCCTGCGGCAGGATCACGCGACGCATCCGCTGGTACGGGCTGAGGTTGAGCGCGACGGCGGCCTCCCACTGGGCGCGGGGCACCGCGCTGATGCCGCCGCGGACCACCTCGGAGCCGTACGCGCCGAAGTTGAGCCCGAACGCGACGACACCGCAGAACAGCGCGCTGAGCTGGTAGCCGGTCAGCAGTGGCAGCGCGAAGTACAGCCAGAACAGCTGCACGTACAGCGACGTGCCGCGGAAGAACTCGACGACCGTGCGCGAGACACCGCGCACGACGATGTTGCGGTGGCCCGCCATCAGGCCGAGCACGAAGGCCAGCACACCGGCGACCAGCGCGCCGAGGACGGTGGACTCCGCGGTCACACCGAGGCCGGACAGCACCTGGGGCAGGTTGTCGAGGAATGCCGTGAAGAAGGTGTTCATGACGCCTCCGGTCCCGGGCCGGTCAGCCCTTGCACAGGTCGGCGGTCTTCAGGGTGGCCGGCGGGATCTCGGACGCCGTGAACCCGTAGGGGCTCAGGAGCTTCACGTACTCGGCCTGGTCCGAAGTGATCTTCTTCAGCTGCTTGTTGAAGGCGTCCCGCAGCGACTCGTTGCCCTTCTGGAAGGCGGCGCCGCCGGGGCTGAACTGCTTCTTGCCGTTCAGGGTGGGCACGAAGGTGGGCGTCACTTCGAGCGTCGGGTTGGTCTTGGCGAGCCAGCGCAGCGAGATGCCGGTGAGCACGAACGCGTCCACCCGGCCGCCCTTGACGGCGTCGGCGCCGTCCTGCTGGTTCTGGAGGGTCTTGATCTTCGAGGCGGGGATTCCGGCGGCCTTCGCGTACGAGGCCTCGACGGCGCCCGCCATCACACCGACGGTGATGCCGGCGGCCTTCGCCGACGCCAGGTCGGTGATCTTCTTGGGGTTCCCCTTCTTCACCATGATGGCGGTCGGGGAGATGAACTCGGGTTCCGAGAAGAGGACGTTGGCGCAGCGCTCCGGCGTGATCGCCATGCCGGCGCTGACGACGTCGTACCGTCCGGCCTGCAGGCCGGGTATCAGGCTGTCGAAGTCGGAGAGCGTGGGCTTGAGCTTGTCGACGCCCAACGCCTTGAATATCTGCGCGTGCAGGGCGGGAGCCTCGCCCTTGAGCACACCGCCCTCGGTGTATCCGTACGGGGCCTCGCCCGCGTACGCGACGCGCACGTAGCCCTGTTTGCGCAGTTTGGCGAGTACGTCGTCCCCCGACCCGGCGGACGTGCTGGTTTTGCTGCACGCAGCCAGGGCACCGGGTACCACGAGCAGTCCACCGACGGCGGCGGAACGGCTGAGGAAGCCCCGGCGGGACAGGTTCGGGAAATCAGCCATGGGTTCGCATTCTCCTCGGTGGTGTGCGGATTTGGACAGACCTCGATAAACGCCTGCCCGCTCCGGGGCTTCTATGCGGTGAACCCGGCGGCTGTAACGCAACGGTGTCCGGAAGGAGACGTTCCGGTGGCCGGAACTGATTCATCTGGGGCACTGTGTCCGTGTGTTGTGGGCTATGTCCGGACGGGTTCGTGGCGTCGAAAGCGGTGGCCTGATCCCGATGTGCCCCCTGTGTGCTTCCGGGACGGGGCGACCCGGGGCCGCCCGGGAGCGGCCCGGCGCCCCGCGGTGGGCGCCCCCGCGGGGCGCCCGCGTCGGCGGTCTACGGCACCGCCGCCGCGCTCGTCTTCCCCCACCTGTTCTTCCCCGGCAGCTCGCCGGCGGCGGGTGTGCTGGAGTCGTTCGGCACGCAGTTCGTGGGCTTCGCGGCGCGACCGGTGGGAGCGGCCGTCTTCGGCCACTTCGGCGACCGGGTCGGCCGCAAGGCGACGCTGGTGACGACCCTCCTGCTGATGGGGACCGCGACGGTGCTCATCGGTGTGCTGCCCGCCTACTCGGCGATCGGCGCGGCCGCGCCGGTCCTGCTGACCCTGCTGCGCGTGGTCCAGGGAGTGGGTGTCGGCGGCGAGTGGGGCGGCTCGGTGCTGATGTCGATGGAGTGGGGCGCCGGGCGGCGCCGGGGCCTCATGGCCAGCTGGCCCCAACTCGGCGTGCCCATCTGGCTGCTGCTGTCCACCGCGATGGTGCAGACGTTCAACTCGCTCGGGGACGCCACGTTCGACGCGTGGGGCTGGCGCGTGCCCTTCCTGCTCAGTGTCGTGCTGGTGGGCATCGGCCTGTGGGTCCGCCTGCGGGTGGCGGAGAGCCCCGAGTTCACCGTACTCAAGCAGGCCGAGACCGTGCACCGGCAGCCGGTGTGGACCGCGATCAGGGAGCACCCGCGGGAGATCCTGACGTCGGCCTTCGTCCGCATGTCGGAGCAGGCGCCGTTCTATCTGTTCATCACCTTCGTGCTGACGTACGGGACGAAGGAACTCGCCATGCCGCGCGGTGAGCTGCTCGACGACACGCTCGTCGCGGCCGGTGTCGGGCTGATCACCGTGCCGCTGACCGGGCACCTGTCCGACCGGTTCGGCCGGCGCAGGATCTACGGCATCGGCATCGTGTGCACGGCGGTCTACGCCTTTCCCTACTTCGGGCTGCTGGACACGCTCTCGACGGGGGTCGTCCTGCTCGCCGTCGTGCTGTCCCTGGTCGTCCACGACATCCAGTACGGGCCGCAGGCGGCGCTCATCGCGGAGTCCTTCGGCACGGGCGTCCGCTACAGCGGGGCCGGCATCGGCTACCAGCTGGCCTCGGTGATCGCCGGCGGCCCGGCACCGCTCATCGCGGCGGCGGTGCTGACCGCCACCGGCTCCAGCACCGGCATCAGCTGGTACATCGTGGGCTGCTGCGCCGTGTCCTTCGTGGCGCTGCTTCTGATTCCGAGGCGCGCCGAGGAGCAGGCCGCCGCCCCCTCGGGGGCCTCTCGGGCCCCGGCCGCCTGACCCGCGCCCGCCGGCGCCCCGGAGCCCCCCTGAGGTCACCGCCCCGGCCCGGGCCGCTCCGGGCGCGGGACGCCCCGGGCGTACCGTCGGGCGGAGGGCGCGGCACGGGGGCGCGGCGTGCGGGTCCCGCGGATGGAGGGGCGGCGCGTCCGGGCCCGGGAATAAAGCGGAGCCGACCTCCGCTGGCGCCTGTGACGGAAACGCCCACTCTGGAGGACCCGAACGTGACGGACGATGCCACCCAGGCCGACGCGATCCGAGGCACGGCGCAGGGCACGGCACCCGTGCCGCTGTCCGTGCTCGACCTGGTAACGGTCGGCGCCGGCACGACCGCGACGGACGCGCTGCACAACAGCGTGGCCCTGTCGAAGCTCGCCGAGGGGCGCGGCTACCTGCGCCACTGGATCGCCGAACACCACTCGATGCCGGGCATCGCGTCCTCGTCACCCGCGGTGATCCTGTCCCACCTCGCCGCACACACCGAGCGCATCCGGCTCGGCTCCGGCGGTGTGATGCTCCCCAACCACGCGCCGCTCGTCATCGCCGAGCAGTTCGGCACGCTGGAGGCGCTCGCACCGGGGCGCGTCGACCTCGGCCTCGGCCGCGCCCCGGGCACCGACGGCGCGACGGCCGCCGCGCTGCGCCGCTCCGACCGGCTCGACGAGGGCGCGGACGACTTCCCGCAGCAGCTCGTCGAGCTGACCCGGTTCCTGGACGACGACTTCCCCGACGGGCACCCGTACTCCCGCATCCACTCCGTCCCCGGGCCGGTGCAGGGCACCACGGGCCGCCCGCCGATCTGGCTGCTGGGCTCGTCCGGTTTCAGCGCGCAGCTCGCCGGCATGCTCGGCCTGCCGTTCGCCTTCGCCCACCACTTCTCGGCGCAGAACACCGTCCCCGCCCTCGAGCTGTACCGCAGCTCGTTCCGCCCCTCCGAGGTGCTGTCCGAGCCGTACGCGCTGATCGGTGTCGCCGCGCTGGCGACGGACGACGAGGCGGAGGCGCGGCGCCAGGTCATGACCGGCGCGCTGTCCATGGTGCGGCTGCGCACCGGCCGCCCCGGCCTCGTGCCGACGCCCGAGGAGACCGAGGCGTACGCGTTCAGCGAGATGGAGCGGGACTTCGTGGACGGCTGGCTGAAGAACATCGTGCACGGCACGCCCGACGCGGTCCGCGACGGCCTGAACGACCTGCAGAAGCGCACCGGCGCCGACGAGCTGATGATCACCGCGAACGCGCACACCGCCTCGGTGCGGCTGCGCAGCTACGACCTGATCGCCGACGCGTACGGGCTGCCCGGTACGTCCCGGGAGCGGTGAGGCGCGGCGCCGGACACCGGGCGCCGGGCGGGCTCAGGCCCCCCGGGGCCCCGCGCCCGTCCCGGTGACGGCCGGGTCGGCGGGTGCGGTGGCGGGCGGGGCCTGGTCCGGCTGCCCGCCGTCGGAGGCCGCCGGTGACGCGGGGGAGAGTGCGGCCCCCGGGCCGGGCGCCCCGCCGCCGGCCGCCGGTGAGCGCCGCGCCAGCAGTTCGGAGATCCGCTCCGGGGCCACGGGCCGCGAGTACAGCCAGCCCTGCCCGGTGTCGCAGCCGATCTGCTGGAGCCGCTCGGCCTGGACGGACGTCTCCACGCACTCCGCCGTCACCGTCAGCCCGAGCCGGTGCGCGAGCTGGACCAGGGCCTCGACGATCATCTCGTCCGCCGGGTTCTGGTGGGCGCCGCCCTCGTCGTAGCGGAAGCCCCGGACGAACGAGCCGTCGAGCTTCAGCACCGACACCGGCAGCCGGCTCAGGTAGGCCAGGTTCGAATACCCCGTGCCGAAGTCGTCGATGGCGATCTGCACGCCCATCTCGCTCAGCGCCTGGAGGGCCTGGAGGGGGCGGCCCGCCGATCCCATGACCGCCGACTCGGTCAGCTCCAGCTGGAGCAGTTCGGGCCGCAGCCCGGTCTCCGCGAGGACGTCGGCGACCTCGGCGACCAGGTCGGAGTCCCACACCTGCCGGACGGCCACGTTGACGCTGACGAACAGCGGAGGCGAGTCCGGGTGCGCGAGCTGCCACCGCCGCGCCTGGCGGCACGCCGTACGCAGGACCCAGCTGCCGAGCTGGACGATCGAGCCGTCCTCCTCGGCCAGACCGATGAACCGATTCGGCGTCAACGTGCCGAACTGCGGATGCTGCCAGCGCACCAGCGCCTCCACGCCCTTGACCGAACTGTCGGCCATGCACACCAGCGGCTGGTACTCCAGCTGGAACTCCCCGCGGTCGACGGCCGGGCGCAGCGAGGACGCCAGGGCCTGGCGGGTCATGCGATGGGCGTTGCGCTCCGGGTCGAACAGCGTCCAGCGTGCCTTGCCGTCGGCCTTGGCCCAGTACAGCGTCGTGTCCGCGGCCTGCATCAGCCCCGTGGGAGTGGTGGCGTCGCAGCCGCGCTCCACGACCCCGATCGACGCGGACAGGGCGAGCCGCTGGCCCGCGAGGTCGAACGGCAGCTGGAGGGAGTCGAGCACCGAGCGGGCCAGGGACGTCAGTTGCTCCGTGCCGGTCGAGTCCTCGACGAGCAGCGCGAACTCGTCGCCCCCGAGCCGGGCCACCAGGTGGCCGCCCCCGGTACGGTCCGCGTGCTGCGCGCAGTCGACGAGGCGCTGCGCGACGGCCGCGAGCAGCCGGTCGCCGGTGCGGTGGCCGAGGGTGTCGTTGACGGCCTTGAAGCCGTCCAGGTCCAGGTAGAGCAGGCCGATGCGGCCCGTGCCGTGCTCGCCGGGCTCCTCGTCGCCGTCGTCCCCGGCGGGCCGGCCCGGGGCGGACGCGGCGGCGGGCGCCCGGCCCGGCGCGGCGGTGGGCGGCCGCCGCCCGGCGGCGGTGCGCTCCAGGGCCGCCGTCAGACGCTCGAAGAACAGCGCCCTGTTGGGCAGCCGCGTCACCGGATCGTGCATCTGGAGATGGCGCAGGCGGGCCTGGAGCTCGCGCCGGTCGCTGATGTCCGTGACCGCGAGCAGCGCGCCGCCGTCCGTGTCCGGCACGGGGGCGACGGACACCTCGGCCCAGACCGCGCGCCCGCCGGGGTGCTTGATGCGCCGGGTGCACCGCAGGCCGCGCCGGGCGCCGCGCAGCACCTCCAGGTAGGCGTGCCAGGTGCGCGCCTCGGACGCGAGGTCGACCAGGTCGGCGGCGGCCCGGCCCGGCAGGCCGGCGGCCTCGGCGCCGAGCAGGTCCGCCAGGGCCGTGTTCGCGGTGAGCACCGTGCCCTGCCCGTCGAGCACCGCCATCGCGAGCTGGGCCGCGTTGAAGGCCGCCCGGTAGTCGCCCGGCCGCGGAGGCCTGGCCGCCGGTCCGGCCGGGTGACGGTCCGTGACCTCGCGCTCCGCCGGGCACGCGGCACCGTGCGCTGCGACTGCCGTCGATCGCGGTTCTTCGGAGGTTGCGCTCACGGCTCGCTCCCGCGGTGCAGTCGTGTCGTACAAGGGCGGTCAGGGACGGTCGGGCCGGGAAAGTGAGCCGATCATAGAGCCAGGGCGGTGGGCCGTTCCAGCCAAGGGCGGACGGCCGGGGCGGCTCGGGACGGCGGACGAGGGGCGCCCGGGCCCCGTGGTGACCGCTTCTGCACGCCTGCGACGCAGGTCATCTGCGTACTGACACTTTGTGACGTTCCGTGATCGGTCTCTTCGCGTGCTGGGAGTGTCGTACGGGACCGGCCTCCGTGGCGCGCGCCGTTGTCGCACGTGCGTCGCACGCGCCGGAGCACATTCCGCGCCCCTCCCTCCCCGCCGCGGGGCCCGTCGCGGGCGCACCGCCCGGGCCCCCGTCGTACACGTGGCGGTACGGCTCACCCGGGTGGTTCCTCTGAGTGGGCATCTCATAACAAAACATCACAAGGTGGTGACGTCACACGCATTCCGCGGCCGGAGGTCCCAGTGGAGCGTCACCGCGCAACGGCACGCCCGGGGCCCGACAGGCCCCGGCTGCGCCGCGCGGCCGCGGCCTTCACCTCGCTCATGGCGCTCACGACGACGTCGCTGGTCACCGGCCCCACCCTGGCCGCGTCCACCTCGCCCGAGGCGTGCGCGCTGCCGCGTACGACCGCCCACCACAGCCTCGGACTGGACACCTGGAACGGCGCCTACGTACGGCCCGACCACGCCGTCGACTCGGTGATGATCTTCCTGTCCTTCCCCGACTCCAGGCCGAGGACGACCCCGCGCGAACTGGCCGCCGACCACTTCCCGGCCACCAGCCGCTTCTGGAACAGCTCCTCCTACGGGAAGTTCGTGCTGCGCAACCACCCGCTGGGCCGTTGGCTGGAGATGCCGCGCCCTTCCACCGCCTACCGGACCACGCGGGACTGGGACCCGAAGCGGCGCGACATGTACCTGCGCGACGCGCTGCACGTGGCCGATCCCGTCGTGGACTTCGCGAAGTACCAGGTCGTCTACCTCGTCGCCGATCCCGACGCGCCCGGCATCGACTCGGACGCCACCAAAGTGGTCAACTTCAATACGCCGATGCGCGCGGACGGTACGAACATCGGTCGCATCGTGACCGTGTTCGAGCATCATCCGCCGGACCGGAACGTACTCGCGCACGAGACCGGCCATGTCTTCGACCTGCCGGACCTGTACCACCGGCCCGTCGACGGCAAGGGCGACTGGGACACCTACGTCGGGGACTGGGACGTGATGGGCAGCCAGTTCGGTCTCGCCCCGGACCTGTTCGGCTGGCTCAAGTGGAAGCTCGGCTGGCTGGACGACCGGCAGGTGCGCTGCGTGCAGAGCGCGGGCGCCACCATGCTCACCCTGGAACCCGTCTCCGCGCCGCCGTCCGTCGGCGGCCGGGCCGGCACCCGCCTCGCCGTCATCAGGACGGGCGAGGAGTCGGCGATCGCCGTCGAGGCGCGGGCGGCCGTCGGCAACGACGCCACCACCTGCACCGAGGGCATCCTGATCTACCGAATCCGCGGCGGGACGGAATCCGGCGGCGGTCCCGTCGAGGTGTACGACACCCATCCGCGCACGTCCGCGTGCGCGGGCACCTCGGTCTACCCGCCGCTCGCGGACGCGCCCCTCGGCGTCGGGGAGACGTTCACCGTGCCCGGGGAGCGGATCTCGGTGGAGGCGGCCGACCGGACCCCGACGGGCGCGTGGACCGTGAAGATCATCACGGGCGACAAGGCGTAGGGCGCCCCGGGCGCCGGGCGGTCGCCGCGCCCACCGCGCTCGCGCGCCGGCCGCCGCGTACTCAGGCCCGGCGCGCGTCCTCGAAGACGGTGACCGCCTTCTCGATCGCCGGAAGGGACTCGATCAAACCGGCGGCACGGCGCGCGGCCGCGGCGAAGGCCGGCTCCGACAGCACGCGCGCCAGGGCCGCGCGCACGTCGGCAGGGTCGAACGGCACCTCGCCGGCGGGGTCCACGGACAGGCCCGCGCCGGCCTCGACCACCCTCGCGGCGTTGCCCGGCGCGTCGCCGCCGTGCGGCACGACCACGGAGGGCACTCCGGCGGACAGCGTCTCCAGGACGTTGCCCATGCCGCCGTGGTGGACGACCGCCGCCGCCTCGCGCAGCACCCGCTCCTGGTCCACCCAGTCCACGACGTGGGCGTTCGGCGGCAGCGTCGGCCAGGCCTCGTCGTCCGGGTTGCCGCCGTAGGTGACGAGCAGCCGGACGGGCAGGTCCCCGACCGCCTCGACGAGGGCGCGCAGCCGCGCCCGCTGCTCGGGCCTTCGCATGAGGACGGTGCCGAACGTCACGTAGACCAGGGGGCCCCGAGGGTTCGCCCACCACGCGGGCAGCGGCTCGCCGGCCACCTCCCCGCCGGTGCCGCGGAACCGGTGGATCTCCGCCGGGCCGGCCGTGTACGGCTCGTCCAGGAACTCCGGCAGCCGGGTCAGGCAGGGCGTGCGCAGCGCCCGGCCCTCCGGGTCGGCCGGCAGGCCGACGAACCGGCGCAGGCGGGTGAGCGCCCCGGCCGCCTCGTCCCGTACGTCCAGCAGGATGCCCGCGCGCCCGTGGAGCATCTGCACGTGCGGGACGGACCTCATGTCCGCGGCGACGGCCGAGGCGAACTCCAGGGTGTCGCGGAGGACCACGTCCGGCTGCCAGATGTCGATCGCGGCCAGCACGCCCGGCAGGAAGGCGCGCGCGGCGGCGTCGGCCCAGACGTCGCGGACCATGATCTCCCGCATCCTCGCGGGATCACGCGCGATCGCCTCGTGGAACGTCGCGAGCACCTCGGGCGCCACGTCGTCGCACGACCACAGCCGCAGGCCCGCCCCTTCCAGCAGCGGGGCCGCCGACCGGGGAGCGGCCGCCTGGACCTCGTGGCCCGCCTCGACGAGCGCCCGGGCGAAGGGCAGCATCGGGCGCAGGTGCCCGGCATCGGCGGTCGACGACATGAGGATGCGCATGGTTCTCCCTGGCCCCGCCGCTCCGGCGTGGGCGTCACTTTCGAACGTACCTCGAACGGCGGCGGAGCCCGGGCGTCGTGCGCGCCCCCGGCGCTGCGGCCCGGGCACACCGGCTCTGCCGTGGATACACACGAGACGGGTCCCGTGCCGGTTCACCCTTCCCGCGTCCGGCGGGGTCGGTGGCTTCACGCGGACGCGCCGTCGCCCGGTGGCGGGGGCGGCCGGCCCGGGCCCGGACACACGTGAAGGCCCCCACCTGACGATGAGGGCCTTCACGCTGTCTGTGCGCCGCCAGGGACTCGAACCCCGGACCCGCTGATTAAGAGTCAGCTGCTCTAACCAACTGAGCTAGCGGCGCCTGCTGACGTCGTAGACATTAGCACCCGGATCCCCGAGAGGAAAAATCGATAAGGGCCGACGAAGACGCAGGTCGGCGCCGTGCCGCCGGAACGGCCCGGTCCTCGCCCGGCCGGGCGCCCGCGCGGGCGGCCCCCACGCACGCCCACAGCAGGACCTCGGGCCCCGGGAGCCAGGGCCCCCGCGTGTCCGGAGCCACCACCCAGCGCGGGCCGGAGGGCGGTCCCGGCGCGAGCGGCGGGACCGTGACCGCGTCGCCCGCGCCGTGGCACAGCAGGGGCGGCACCCCGCCGGTGCGATCGGTGCCTCCCCACTCCTCCCACCCGATGAGGGCCGGCAGCCGCTGGGCCGTGCCCGGCGCCGCGAACAGCAGGACCCGGCCGCGGTGGGTCGCCACCGGCCCGGTGCCGGGGCCCTCGGACCACAGGCGGTCGAGCACCCGGCGGGCGAAGACGGTGGGGAGGTTCACGACGTCGAACACGGCCCCGCACGGCAGCACCCCGGGGGCCTCGGGTCTGGCCTGCCAGGCCGCGAGGGCCGAGTACGGGGAGGGGGTGGCGGAGGCGAGCCAGGCGGCACCCTCCTGGGTGACCTCGGCCGCGGGCGGCCGCTCGGCACGGCCGAGCAGCGACAGCAGATCGGTCGGACAGGAGCCGGGGGACTGCTTCTCATCGCGAGGCCATGCGCTCATGACACCCAGGTCTACCTGGAGTGACGGCCGAATGGCTGTGAGTTGCCGGAAATCGGGACAGAGCATCGGGGACGGGGTAACCTGCCCGCTCGCATATGCCGGACGCCCGTACGGATGCACGTGCATCCGGCGCGTGCGCGGGGGCGCGCGAAAGGCCGCGGGGCGTGCGCCGGGCATGCGCGGCGGCGCGTTGGCTCGGACGATTCGTGCGGTTCCGGCGCTTCTGGCGCTTCAGACGGTTCGGAGGGGCGAGCGGCGGCGGGCGGCCGGGGGCGCGAGCCGGCTGCGGGGGCTGGGCGCGCCAGGGGCGGGGCGCCCGCGGCGCTGAGAGAGGAGAAGGGCGGCTCGTGGCGGGGAGAAGGGGTGCGGCGCTCGTGGATCGGCGGGCCGGCCGGACTCAGGCGCCCTCCGCGGGCGTCCTGCCGTTCAGCAGGTCCCGGCCGAACTCGATCATCTTCTTCGCGTAGTCCTCGGTCCACCCGGCCCGCCCGGCGACATCCGCCGGCGTGAGCCGGTCGAAGCGGCGCGGATCCGCGAGCTGCGCGGCCGCCACGGCCTGGAACTCGACCGCGCGGTCCGTCGCGGCCCGGAACGACAGCGTCAGCTCCGTCGACCGGTCGAGCAGCTCCGCGGGGTCGTCCATCGACTCCAGCCCGAAGAACCGGTCCGGGTCGGCCGCCGCGGCCGCGGGCTCGAAGAGCAGCGGGGCCGGCTTCGTACGGCGCCGGCCGGGGGCGGCATCCGCCATGGTGTGTCCTCCTGGGTACTGCTGGACGTGCTGGTACGCGAACGCGGTCCGACGAAGGACCGTCGTCCATTGTCCCGCGCCGCGCAAGAGGGCGTCGGGCACGCGCGGACGCGGGCGTCACAGCGGGCGGACGTGGGCGCGGCACAGGAATGTGCGAACCTCCCGCGGTGGCGCCCGTCCCGGGCGACGGGACGTTCCGCCGGAACGACTCCCACGCGCCCCCGCGCCGCAGGCGCCGTACGACCTCCCGCGCGCCCCCCGCCGCCGCGGGAGCCCCGGCGGACCCGGGTTCAGGCGGAGGGCTCCAGGTGCGCCGTGTCGTTCCAGACCTCC
This sequence comes from Streptomyces fuscigenes, assembly GCF_021556455.1. Classification (GTDB taxonomy): domain Bacteria; phylum Actinomycetota; class Actinomycetes; order Streptomycetales; family Streptomycetaceae; genus Streptomyces; species Streptomyces fuscigenes. The sequence continues at coordinate 20,569 of NZ_JAKGCV010000044.1, forward strand.
ACCGCCGGCGCCCCGTACGCCCAGCCCAGCACCGACAGCGACGCGGGCGCGAGCCGGATGCGGGAGGCGAAGGAGACGGGCTCGCCGAGCCAGCGCGCGCCGATCGCCCGCAGGATGTGCCCGTGGGCGAAGACGACCGCGTCCCGCTCGGCGGACCGGGCCCAGGCCACCACCTCGTCGGCGCGCGCGGAGACCTCGGCGAGGCTCTCCCCTCCGGGCACGCCGTCGCGCCAGATGAACCACCCGGGCCGGGACTCGGTGATCTGCGCGGGTGTGAGGCCCTCGTACGCGCCGTAGTGGAACTCCATCAGCGCGTCCCACCGGCCCGCCCGGTCGCCGAATCCGGCCAGTTCGCAGGTCTCCGCGGCCCGGACGAGCGGGCTCGTGCGGACCTCGGCGCCGGGCAGCCCCGACCAGGGGGCGCGGTGCAGGCGCTCGCCGAGCGCCTTCGCGTCCGCGCGGCCCTCCTCGAGGAGCGGAATGTCCGTCCTTCCGGTGTGCTGTCCGGAGACCGACCAGGCCGTCCGGCCGTGCCGGACGAGGAACAGGCGCATGCGGGGGCTTCCTCAGGAGATTCGCGGGCAGATGTGCCTCCATCATCACCCACCCGCAATCACAGGTTCACCGGGCAACCCCCTCGCCCGCCCCCGCGTCCTCACAGCCACGCCCCGCACGCCCCCCACCAGCACCCCGGCGCGGCCCCGGAACTCCCGGCACCCGGATCCCTCGGGGGCCGGTCGGCCCCGTAGGTTGAACGTCAGCCGAAAAGCAGATGAAAACACCATGGAGACGTCCGAATGTCGTACGCAGTGAGCAGCGCCCACAGGACGGGGGCGCACCCCAGACTCCGGTGGTGGATCGAGATCCTGCTGCTCGCCGTGGTCTACGCCGCGTACTCGGCCGGCCGGCTGCTGGCGCGCGGCGACATACCCGGGGCCGTCCGGCACGGCCTCGCGATACTCCACATCGAGCAGCACCTGCGCATCGACCCGGAGCGGCTGCTCAACGGGGTCTTCACCCGCAGCGCCGTCCTCGGGGTCCCGGCCGACTTCGTGTACGCCTCCCTGCACTACCTCGTCACCCCGGCCGTCCTGCTCTGGCTCTACCTGCGCCGGCCCGGCCACTACCGCAGGGCCCGCACCTGGCTGATGCTCTCCACGATGATCGGCCTGATCGGCTTCACCCTCCTGCCGACCGCGCCGCCGCGCCTGCTGGGCCCCGCCTCCGGATTCGTCGACACCATGGCCCGCTACAGCTCGTACGGCTGGTGGGGCGGCGAGGCCAGCGCGCCGCGCGGGCTCGGCAGCATCACCAACCAGTACGCCGCGATGCCCAGCCTGCACGTCGGCTGGGCCCTGTGGTGCGGCGTGATGCTCTGGCGGCACGCGAGGACGCCGCTCGTGCGGTGGCTCGGCGCCGCGTACCCCGTCGTCGTGGCGCTCGTCGTCATCGGCACGGCCAACCACTACCTGCTCGACGCGGTGGCCGGCGTCACCGTCATGGCCGTCGGAGCGCTGCTGACGGACCCGTTGCGCACGGCGGTCGGCCGGATTCTGCGCAGGCCCCCCGAGCGCTCGGCGACCCGCCCCGGGGCCCGGGGTGGGGTGATTGTCGGCGGCGGGTGCAAGACTTCGCCGGGTGAACGAATCCCAGGGCAGCGGACCCGCACCGGCAGTTCCTCCGCAGGCGCGAAACGCGGCGCGCGGCGCGGCGCAGCGGCCGACGCCGGCGGCACTACGGCAGCGGCTGGCTGACCTGCGCGGGCCCGGGGTGCCCGCGCGCCCCCTGGACGCCCGCGCC
>NZ_JAKGCV010000450.1 GCF_021556455.1 Streptomyces fuscigenes
CGGGACCGCCGCCGGAGCACGCGCGCGCCGCGGGCAGCGGGCCCCTGACCGCCGCCGGGGCGCCGGGGCCGCCCACCGCGTTCCTCCAGGAGGGCTCCGTCACCGCCGCCCAGCTGCTGGCCCGGCTGCACGGCTGCGCGCAGGAGTCGAGCGGTCTGTTCCGCACGGACGACGAGGACGACGAGCCCACGGTCCCGGTGTGCGGCACGAAGGGCGCCGTGTTCTGGCGGGCCGACCTCGACATCGACTGCGACGGGCAGGTCACCGCCCACTGCAACGAGGAGACGGACGACGAGTTCCAGAACATGACGGCCTTCCCCCGCTCGGACGGCGGGCCCCTGGCCGCGGAGAGCCTGCCGTACGTGGTCGTGCCCGACCCGGGCGACGCCTGGGACTACCGCGCCTCGGGCATCCGCGGCGGCGGGCTCGCCGCCGTCGTGCACGAGGGGCAGGTGCAGTACGCGGTCGTCGGCGACACCGGGCCGTCCGGGCTGATCGGCGAGGCCTCCTACGCGACGGCGCACGCGCTCGGCATCACGCCGGACCCCGAGGGCGGCGGTACGCCGAAGGACGTGACGTACATCCTGTTCAGGAACACGTCGGTGAAGCCGGTCGAGAGCCACGAGGCCGCCGTACGGCTGGGCGACCGCCTGGCGCGGGAGTTCGTCGCCGGCACCCGCTGACGGCCGGGGGCGGCGAGGTGCGCCCCCGGCGCCCGGCCGGGAAGAAGGGGCGGCCCCACCGGCCGAGGGGACGGACCGGTGGGGCCGGCGAGCTCCGGCGGCCAGGGGGGAGAGCCGCGAGCTCGGGTCGAGAGTGCGTCTGCCCCCGTCCGGGCCGCGCATGCACGCCCGTCACGGAGATTTTCCGGCGGCGCCCCCGCGGCCCCCGGCGCGCACCCCTCGCGGCCCCTCCTTCCCCGGTGGGTGAACGCTGAGTGACCGGATTCCGGCCGGCGGGCGGAGAGCCGGGGACGGCTGCGAGGACCCGGTGATCCCTGTGCAGTGATGGGCGTCGGACGTTGGAACCTCGTTCACGCGCAGGCCACACCCGGTGTCAAGCATCGAAGTGTGGCCGGGGCTCCGCCCGCGGGACCACTCGACGACGCATCCTCACTCGAGGAAGGGCACCATGTCCCGCATACCCTCCGCAGTCACCTCCGTCGACCGCCGCCACTTCCTCACCGCGGCGGGGGCCGTCGGCGTCTCGGCCGGGATCGGCCTCGCGCTGGGGCTCGGGGGCGGCTCGGGCGAGGCCACCGCCGTCGGCCCGGCCGCCGCCGCGCCGCGTCCCGCCGTGCCGTCACCGCGCGGCGCCGCCGCCCACTCGGCGACCTCCTCCGCGCCCGCGGTGCCCGCCCGTACCACGCTCGACACCGTCGCGACGCCCGTGGACACCCGGGTGCCCTTCCAGCGCCTCGCCGACGGCCCCGGCTGGCGTCGCGCGGTGCGCCGCGACCTGGCGCCGGCGGGTGCGGCGCGCACCTCCCGGCGCACCACCCTCACCGCGTTCGTGCAACTCACCGACCTGCACCTGGCGGACGTCCAGCACCCCGTGCGCACCGAGTACCTGCGCGCGTCCGACCTGACGGGCTGGCGGCCCCAGGAGGCCCTGTCGGTACCGGGCGCGGTGGCGCTGATCGAGCGGATCAACGCGCTGCGCAACGGACCCGCCACGGGCACACCGCTGTCGTTCGCGATGACCACCGGCGACAACACCGACAACAACTCCCTCGCCGAGCTGGACTGGTTCCTCACCGTGATGAGCGGCGGCCGGATCACGCCCAACACCGGCGACCCGCGGCACTACGAGGGCCCGCAGAACTCCGGCGAACCCCTGTACTGGCAGCCCGAGTCGGCGGTCCGCGACGTCGACACGCGCCACGGCTTCCCCCGGATCCCGGGCTATCTCGACGCGGTCGCGCGGCCCGTGACCAGTCCCGGCCTGCGCCTGCCCTGGTACTCCACGGTCGGCAACCACGACTCCCTCGCCAGCGGCGCCGTGGCCGACCGCTCCGGCTATCTCGCGGAGTTCGCCGTGGGAGACCGCAAGCTGTACACGGTCACGGAGAGCGAGGCCGACCCGCTGCGCGCGATCCTCACCGCGGGCAGCCACCCCTCGGGCGACGAGCTGGTCGCGCTGCTGAAGCGCGACAGGCGGCGCATGCGGGCCGTGACACCGGACGAGCGCAGGGCACCGTTCACACCGCACCAGCACCTCGCGGCCCACCTCGACCCGTCCCGGACCGGGCCCGGCCCCGTCGGGCACGGCTACACCGCCGACAACCTCGCCGCGGGCACGCAGTACTACACGTTCGCCATGGGCGAGAACGTCGTGGGCGTCAGCATCGACACCACCGACCGCGGCGGCCACTTCCTCGGCTCGGTCGGCACCGAGCAGCTGCACTGGCTCGATCGCACCCTCACCGCCCACCGGGACGCGCACGTCGTCGTCTTCAGCCACCACAACAGCTGGACGATGACGAACACCCACCCCGACCCGGCCCGACCCGGCGAGGGCCGGCACACCGGCGACGAGGTGGTGGCGCTGCTCAGGAGGCACCGCAACGTCCGCGCCTGGGTCAACGGGCACAGCCACCGCAACCGCATCCTGCCGCACGGCAGCTTCTGGGAGATCTCCACGGCCTCGCACGTGGACCGGCCGCAGCTCGCGAGGATCGTCGAACTCGCGGACAACGGCGACGGCACGCTGTCCGTGTTCACCACGCTGATCGAGTCCGGCGCGCCCTCCCGCACCGACTTCCACGACCTCTCGCAGACCGGACTGGCGGCGATGTACCGCGAGTTCGCGCACAACGCACCCGGCGCGAGCACCACGGCGTACGGGTCGCCCGAGGACCGCAACACGGAGCTGCTGCTGAAGGTCTGAGAGCGCCGGCGGGCCGCCGGTGACCCCGCGGTCGGCGGGCCGCCTCCCCGACCGGGCACACTGGGGGCGGGACAGCGGCGTCCTCGACCCCACCCGACCCTGCCAGCCGACCGCGGGAGGCGCGATGGCGCTGCAGATCAGCGCGACGAATCCGGAGCACCCGGCCCAACTGCTCGACCTGCCCTGGGGCACCGGCCTGGAGGACTGGCCCGAGGCATGCCTGGTCCCCCTGCCCCGCGGCATCTCCCGGCACGTCGTGCGCTTCGCGTCGGCGGGCCCCGAGGTGGTCGCCGTCAAGGAGATCACCGAGCGCGCCGCGGTCACCGAGTTCGAGCTGCTGCGCCAGCTGCACCGGCTCGGCATACCGGCGGTGGAGGCGCTCGCCGTGGTCACCGGCAGGACGGCGGCCGACGGCGAGGAGATCGAGTCGGCCCTCGTCACCCGCCATCTGAAGGGCTCGCTGCCCTACCGGTCGATGTTCGAGTCGACGATGCGGCCCAGCACCGTCAAGCGCCTGATGGACGCGCTCGCCGTGCTGCTCGTTCGGCTGCACCTGGCGGGGTTCGCCTGGGGCGACTGCTCGCTGTCGAACGCCCTGTTCCGCCGGGACGCGGGGGCGTACGCCGCGTACCTGGTGGACGCGGAGACCGGCGAGCTGCACCCCGCCCTCAGCCGGGGGCAGCGGGAGTACGACATCGAGCTGGCGCGGATGAACATCGCCGGCGAGCTGATGGACCTCGAGGCGTCCGGCGCGCTGCACCCCTCGATCGACCCGGTCCCGTTCGGCGCGGCGATCGTCGAGCGCTACGAGGAGCTGTGGCACGAGCTGACGCGGGAGTCGGTCTACCCCGTCGACAAGCGCCACTACATCGACCGCCGGGTGCGCCGCCTGAACGATCTCGGCTTCGACGTGGCGGAGATGCGCATCGAGAGCTCCCCCGAGGGCGACACCGTGCGCTTCCTGCCGAAGGTCGTCGACGCGGGCCACCACCAGCGGCAGTTGCTGCGGCTGACGGGCCTGGACGCGGAGGAGAACCAGGCCCGGCGGCTGCTGGGCGACCTGGAGTCGTGGATGGCGACGCAGGACGACTACGCGCCCGGGGACCCGCTCGGCGCGCGGCCGGAGGTGCTGGCGCACCGCTGGGTGCGCGACGTGTTCCGGCCGACGGTCCGGGCGGTGCCGCTGGAGCTGCGGGGCGAGACGGACACGGCGCAGATCTACCACGAGGTGCTGGAGCACCGCTGGTACCTCTCGGAGCAGGCCGGCCAGGACGTGGGCCTGGACACGGCGGTCAAGGACTACGTGGCGCACGTGCTGCCGCAGAACCTGACGGCGACGACGGTGCAGCAGCTCGACCTGGAGCAGCAGGACTGACGCGGGGCGGGGATGCGCGTGTCCGCCGGGTGCGGGCCCCGCCGCCGCGGGACCGGGATGCGCGTGTCCGCCGGGTGCGGGCCCCGCCGCCGCCCGACCGGGGTGCGTGTCCGCCCGGCGGGCCCGGCGGGGCTACTGGAG
>NZ_JAKGCV010000451.1 GCF_021556455.1 Streptomyces fuscigenes
CAGGGCCGGATGTGGACGTCGACCGTGCGCAGGCTCTCGGGCCGCCCGGTCGTCGTGCCCGCGAGCGGCGAACTGGTCGCGCTCGGCGCGGCGGCGCTGGCTGCCGGCGCGGCGGACGGCGAGGACGCGGTCGCCGTGGCGACGCGCTGGGAGACGGGCGCCGGGGTGGAGCTGGAGGCGGTGGAGCGCGACACCGAGACCTGGGAGCGGATCGCCTCCGTCCTGGACCGGGCGGCGCCGGGCCTGCTCGCCTGACCCACCGGCCGGGATCCTTGCGGGCGCCGGACGGGCGGCGGTGCCGGGCCCCTCGCGGGCGCGGCCCGTCAGCCCGTCGTCAGTCCCCCCGCCGCGTCGGACAGCGCCGCCAGCACCGGGGCGATCAGCGGATGGGCCTCGGCGCCGGTGCGCACGGCCGCGAAGACGCGCCGGGTGGCGCGCGGACCCGCGACCGGGCGCACCACCGTGCCCTTGAGTTCCATGCCCCGCAGCGCCGAGCGCGGCACGAGGGCCACTCCGGCGCCCGCGCCCGCGAGGGCCACGACGGCGCGGAAGTCGTCGGAGGCGTGCACCAGGCGTGGCTCGAACCCGGCCTGTTCGCAGGCGAGTTGCGTCACCTCGTAGCAGGGGTTGCCCGGGTACTGACCGATCCAGTCGGCGTCCGCGAGCGAGGCGAGAGCCACCTCGGGCCGCGCGGCGAGCGCGTGGTCGTCCGGCAGGACGGCGTCGAACGGCTCCGCGTACAGCGGGACCCGTGACAGGCGTACGTCGTCCTCCTTGGGCGCGCCCCGGTACTCGACGGCGACCGCCACGTCGGCCGCGCCGTCCAGCACCATGGGCAGGCTCTCGTCGCCCTCCGCGTCCCGTACCCGGGCCCGGATGCCCGGGTGCCGGGCGGCCAGGGTGCGCAGGGCCGGGGCCAGTACCTCGGCGATGCCGGTGGCGAACGAGGCGACCGTCACCTCGCCCGCCGCGCCGCCCGCGTACGCCGCGAGCTCGGCCTCGGCCCGCTCCAGCTGGGCGAGGACCGCGTGGGTGTGGGCGAGCAGGATCTCCCCGGCCGCCGTCAGCCGGACGCCGCGTCCGCTGCGGGTCAGCAGCGCGTGCCCCGTTTCGGCCTCCAGCGCGGCGAGCTGCTGGGAGACGGCGGACGGCGTGAGGTAGAGCGCCGCGGCCGCGGCGGTCACCGTGCGGTGGTCCGCCACGGCCCGCAGGACGCGCAGGCGTTTCGGGTCGATCACCCGTCCATTGTCGGCCATGGCGCCGCGCCGGTGTGCGGGCGGCGGGACGGCCCGAGCAGGGGCGGGGCGCCACGGCCGCGCCCCCGCCCGGTGTGCGAGCGGGTCCGGCCCGCGGCACCTGCCCGCCGCGTGCCCGCCCGGGGCCGGCGCCGCCCAGGCGCCGCCGGTGTCCCTCAGCCCTTCAGCGCGGTCCTGGCGTCGACGAACGCCGCCACCGCCCGCTCGATGTCCTGCGGAGAGTGCGCCGCCGACAGCTGCACGCGGATGCGGGCCCGGTCCATCGGCACCACCGGGTACGAGAAGCCGATCACGTACACGCCGCGCTCCAGCAGCAGCTCGGCCATCCGGCCCGCCTCGCCCGCGTCACCGATCATCACCGGGGCGATGGGGTGGTCGCCGGGGAGGATGTCGAAGCCCTCCTCGGCCATCCGGCGGCGGAAGAGCGCGGTGTTCGCCTTGAGCGTCTCGCGCAGCTCGCCCGCGCTCTCCAGCAGGTCGAGGACCGTCAGCGAGGCGGCGGCGATCGTCGGCGCGAGGGAGTTGGAGAACAGGTACGGGCGGGAGCGCTGGCGCAGCAGCGCCACGATCTCGGCCCGCGCCGCGACGTAGCCGCCGGATGCGCCGCCCAGTGCCTTGCCGAGGGTGCCGGTGATGATGTCGATCCGGTCCATCACGCCGTGCAGTTCGGGCGTGCCGCGCCCGCCCTCGCCGACGAAGCCCACCGCGTGGGAGTCGTCCACCATGACCATCGCGTCGTAGCGCTCCGCGAGATCGCAGATCTCCGGCAGCGGGGCGACGTAGCCGTCCATGGAGAACACGCCGTCGGTGACGATCAGGCGGCGGCGCGCGTCGCCCGCCTCCTTGAGGCGCTCCTCCAGCTCGGCCATGTCGCGGTTCGCGTAGCGGTAGCGGCGGGCCTTCGACAGGCGGATGCCGTCGATGATGCTGGCGTGGTTGAGCGCGTCGGAGATGACGGCGTCCTGCCCGTCGAGGAGCGTCTCGAAGACACCGCCGTTCGCGTCGAAGCAGGACGAGTAGAGGATCGTGTCCTCCTGCCCGAGGAAGGCCGAAAGGCGCGCTTCGAGCTCCTTGTGGATCTCCTGCGTGCCGCAGATGAAGCGCACGGACGCCATGCCGTAGCCCCAGCGGTCCAGCGCGCCCTTCGCGGCGGCGAGCACGTCGGGGTGGTCGGCGAGGCCGAGGTAGTTGTTGGCGCAGAAGTTGAGGACCTCGGCGCCGCCGGGCCCGACTCCGACGGACGCGCTCTGCGGGGTGCTGATCACCCGCTCCGGCTTGAAGAGTCCGGCCTCGCGGATCTCGTCGAGGGTGGCACGCAGGTCGTCCCGTACAGACGCGAACATGTGTGATGAGCTCCCGGATTCGTGTGCGGGTTCGGTTGTCGGTGGTCCCGGTCGGGGTGTCAGTGGTCCCAGTTGAGGATGATCTTGCCGCTGCGCGCGGTCGCGGCCTCGTCGAAGGCCGCGTCGAAGTCCTCGTACCCGTAGCTTCCGGTGATCACGGGGCTCAGGTCGAGGCCGCCCTCGATGAGCACCTGCATGCCGTACCAGGTCTCGAACATCTCCCGGCCGTAGATGCCCTTGATCGTGATCATGTTCTGCACGATCTTCGACCAGTCGACGGCGAACTCGCCCGCGGGCAGGCCGAGCATGGCGATGCGGCCGCCGTGCGTCATGTTGTCCAGCATGTCCCGCACGGCCTCGGGCCGGCCGGACATCTCCAGGCCGATGTCGAAGCCCTCCTTGAGGCCGAGGCGCTCCTGCGCGTCCGCGATGGTGCCCCGGGAGACGTCGAGGGCGAGCGTCACGCCGACCTTGCGCGCGAGGTCGAGGCGCTCCGGGCTGACGTCGGTGATGACGACGTTGCGCGCGCCGGCGTGCTTGACGACGGCGGCGGCCATGATGCCGATGGGGCCCGCGCCGGTGATCAGCACGTCCTCGTTGAGGGCGGGGAAGCTGAGCGCGGTGTGCACGGCGTTGCCGAACGGGTCGAAGACGGCGGCGACGTCCAGGTCGACCTTCGTGCGGTGGACCCACACGTTGGACGCGGGCAGCACCACGTACTCGGCGAACGCCCCGTCGCGGCCCACGCCGAGACCGACGGTGTTGCGGCACAGGTGGCGGCGGCCGGCGAGGCAGTTGCGGCACTTTCCGCAGACCAGGTGGCCCTCGCCGCTGACGAGGTCGCCCACCGCGATGTCCGGGACGCCGCCGCCGACGGCGGCGACCTCGCCGACGAACTCGTGGCCGATGACCAGCGGCGTCGAGATGGCCTGCCGGGCCCACCCGTCCCAGGATCTGATGTGCAGGTCGGTTCCGCAGATGCCGGTGCGCAGGACCTTGATCAGCACCTCGCCGGGGCCGTACTCGGGCTCCGGTACGTCAAGGAGCCACAGCCCCGGTTCGGCATGCTGCTTGACGAGTGCCTTCATCGGCGGGGCTCCCGGGCGTGACGAGTGCGGACGATCGTGTTCCGCTCCAATCTCGCCGCACCCGGGCTCCCCCGTCCATCGAGGATTTCTTAACCGGCCCCACAGAGGATCTTCACGCGCGCCCCGCCCGGCGCTTCGTCGGCTGCGCCGGGACGCCCGGCAGCCCCCCGGCCGCGACCGGCGCCGTCCTCGGCTCCGGGGCGTTCGCCCTGCTCGGCCGCCGTGCGGGGTCGGCCGCGCGGGTCAGCAGGACGACGCCGCGCGCGGCGAGGACCGCGCCGGCGGCGGCTGCCGCGATGCCGAACGGACCGCCCTGGAGCCGTTCGCCCAGCAGGATGAGCCCGACCGCGGAGGCCGCCACCGGGTTGGCGAGGGTCAGCAGTGCGAGCGGGGCGCCGAGCCCGCCCCGGTAGGACACCTGCGCCAGCAGCAGGCCGCCGCAGGCGAAGGCGGCGACGAACACCACCACGATCGCGATGCCCCACACGGGCAGCCCGCCGACGCCGTGTCCGGTGAGCGTGACGGTGACGGTCTGCGTGAGCGCGGAGGCGACGCCGGACGCGACGCCCGAGGCCGTCGCGTGCCGCAGCCCGGGCCTCGACCCCGGCAGCGAGAACACGAGCAGGGCCGCCGCGGCCGCGGCCGTGCCGGAGACACCGAGGGCCTCGGGCAGCGAGAGCGCCCGCGCGGGCGCGCTGCCCGCCGCGGCCAGCAGG
>NZ_JAKGCV010000452.1 GCF_021556455.1 Streptomyces fuscigenes
GGTGGTGGCGGCGCATTACCGCAATCGGCATCTGCTGGAGCCGGGTGAGGTGTTGCAGCGTCCGCAGTTCGTGGACAAGTTCTTCAAGGACCACGCGCCGGGTGAGCTGCGCGGTCGCGACCTGCGTGACCCGCAGCAGCGGGCACGGACGATGGACGAGTTCGTCAACGATTACGTGTTGCCGTGGGCGAATCAGGCGCGGATGGCGGAGGTCATCTACGAGTCGTTCGACGACCGCATCCGCCAGGGCGCCCCGGCCCGGCCCGCCGAGTACACCCTCAACGACCACACTCCGCTGTTCCGCGGGGAGCGCCGCGCCGCCGCCGTCGGCGCGCTGGAGAACCGGCGGATTCTGATGGACGTCCGGTCGCGGGTGCGGGGCGGCTTCGAGCACCTCGACCTGAACAAGGCGTTCGCGCAGGTGGGCGGGGGCCGTGACGCGCGCGCCGTCATCGGCCGCCTGGACGCGGCGCGCAAGGCCGTGCTGTCCGACTACGCCTTCAAGGTCGGCGACAGCGCGTCCCTCGGCGACCGGCTGGACGAGTACCGCGCTCTGGCCTCGAAGTCGATGGACGACATCCGCCGGGTCTTCCCGTCCGGCACGCGCCGGCCCGCGGCCGTCGAGTCGCTGATGGACACGCTGCGCGGCATCGAACGGGCGGGCACGTCGTCGGGCACCCAGCACCACCTGGCCGACCAGGCGTCCCGCGACCGCACCGATGCCACGGCGCACCCGGATCGGGAGCCCCTGGCCCAGTGGGAGGCCTCGGAGCACGGCGGCACCGCCGTGCAGACCCTGGACCACACGGCAGCGCCGGACGGGACGCTCAGTGTCGACCTGCTGACCCGGGGCGAGGGGCACGTCCCCGAGGGTCTCGGCAGCTACCGGCCCGAGGACTGGGCCAGGCGGGCCGACCGCATCCCCGTGCTGCTGTCCACGAGCACGTTCCGTGGGCACACGGCCCTGGAGCAGCGCGAGGGCAGCAGGTTCACCACCAAGCCGCAGGACGTGCCGTGGCACGACTCCTCGGTCACCTTCTTCGCGTCGCACGGCGCCTCGAACCACGTCGAACTGGTCCTGGGCGACGGGCGGGTCGTCCGCGTGAGCGGCCGGGAACTCGGCCGCTACCTCGCGCGCAACGCGGAGGCGCTGGGCGACGCCGACAAGCCTCTCGTCCTGCTGTCCTGCACGACCGGTGCCTCGCCCGAGCACGGCGGGCTGTCCGTGGCGCAGCACGTCGCCAACGTCACGGGACGCGTCGTCCACGCCCCCTCGACGGCCTCCGGCACCGTGCGCGGTGCCAACGGCCGCCTGCAGCCGGTGCTGTTCGCCGACGGGCAGGGCCGTCAGGGATCGTGGCTCACCTTCCGTCCCGAGCCGTCCGGCGCATCGCTGGACCGCATGGCACGCGCGGCGGGGCTGCACACCGGCGAGGGCGTGCCGGACCCGTGGACCGCCAACCGCACGCTCCAGTACGTGCGCACCCTGCGCGGCGTGCTCGGCCACGAAGCGGAGGGCACCGCGGAGCACGACGCCCTGCTGGCCGGCCTCGGCGCCCTCGACGCGCTGCGCTGGAACCCCGGTACGGACGGCGCTCCCGCCACCCACACCGCCGGCCGCATGAACGCCGACGTGCTGCGGGCGATCACCCGGGACGTGCTCGGCCTGCCCGAGGGCACCGAGCAGACGCGCGAGCACTGGACGGCCGTCCTGACGGCGGCTCGGACCGCGCACGCGGACGACCCGACGTCGTCCCTGTCCGCACTGGACCCGCGCGTCGAGTCCGGCCCGGGCATGAAGTCGGGCTCGCGCGTCGAGTCCGGCCCCGTCACCGAGTCGGGCTCGCGCACCGGATCGGACGAGCAGGTGCCGCCGCAACCGCACTCGGCGGACGCGCCCCGTACCGGCGACGCGCCCCGCACCACTGGCTCCACCGGACATGGGCCCGATCGGCAGGTCCGCGAAGAGGGCGGTGGCGAGGCCACCGCCGTCAGGCAGCGGGAGCCCGAGGACTCCGCGCGCGAAGAGACCGCCTCCGACGCGACCCGCGACCTGATGGCCGACCCGGGCGGCGGCCACCGCTCCTCCCACTCGCGCCACGAGTCGGGCGGCGGGCACCGGTCCTCCCACGCGCGGCACGAATCGGCCGGTCCCTCGCACGGCGGCGTCAACGCACGCAGCCGCATCGCCACGCAGGTCGCGGCGTTCGGCCGGCGCCTGAACCGGGCCCTGGCCGAGTACGAGAGCACCCTCGACCGGCGCGCCCTGCGCGACCGCACCGACGAGCTGGTGCGCGAGCTCCTGGGCGAGGTCGGCCCGGCGTTCCGCTCGGAGGCCGTGTGGGAGGCGCGCAAGCTCATCGACGAGCTGCCGCGGACCTGGTCGGACACGGCCGTGAACACGGCGTCGCGGGTGGTCGCCGCCCACGACACCGACCGCTCCGTGCTCGGCGAGCCGGGGGCGACGTACCTCGGTACCAACCACATCACGCAGGGTCCCGGGCAGGGCTTCGTCAACCGCGACATCCCCTCGGTCGTCACCATCGAGAACCGGCCCTACGTGCCCATCTACACGGCCGTGTTCGGCGACCAGTCCGGCCTGCGCGAGCCCGTGTTCAAGGACGTCGGCCAGGACCGGGGCGGCAGGGTCCAGATCCACACGGGCGATCCGAAGTCCGGTGAGAAGGTCTTCTGGCTGAGCGTGGGCCAGCCGTTGCGGCAGTTGAAGTGGGTGGAGAAGTACGCCCGGCAGCAGGGTGCGACGGACCCGATGATCCGTTCGTTCCTGGTGCCGCTGGAGGTCGCGAACGACATCTCGCGCGATGCGGTGACGGAGCACGGTTCGGGTGGGCATCCGCTGGACCTGAACGTCGACAAGCACTTCGCGTCCAACCAGTTCGGCATCACGAAGCCGGAGTCGTTGGAGAAGCTGCGCGCCTACGCCCTGCCCGGGTCGCTGCGTACCTACGCCGAACGGGTGCCGCAGCGGGTGCCCACCGCGTGGGGCGACGTGCGGCCGATGGGAGAGCTGCGCGACAAGGTCGGCGTCCCGCGCTCGATGCTCCAGGGGTACGCCGTCTTCACCGACGAGGGGGGCGACTTCCTCGGGCACGCACACTACGCCGACAAGACGGCGAAGCTGCGTGCCGTCGTCGCGGCGCACTACCGCAACCGCAGCCTGCTGGAGCCGGGCGAGATCCTGGAACGCCCCCAGTTCGTGGAGAAGTTCTTCAAGGACCACGCCCCTGCCGAACTGCGCGCCAGGGACCTGCGCAACTCGGCGGAGAAGGCGCGGACGCTGAACAAGTTCGTCGAGGACTACGTCGTGCCGTGGGCGAACCAGGCCGGCATGGCGGAGGCCATCTACGACTCCTTCGACGAGCGGATCCGCGAGGGCGCGCCGGAACGTCCGGCCGAGTACACCCTGCGCCCGCAGGCCCCGCAGTTCCGAGGCGAGCGGCGCGGCGAGGCCGTCAGCGCCCTGGAGAACCAGAGCGTCCTGATGGACGTCCGCAGCCGCATCCGCACGGGGTACGAACGCCTCGACCTCAACCGGGCGTTCGCGGAGCTCGGCCGGCACGACACGGCGGCCCGAGCGGCGTTCGGCCGGCTCGACGCCGTCCGCAAGGCCGTCCTGTCCGACTACGACTTCAAGGTCGGCAACCCCGCCGCGCTGACCGGCCGGCTCGACGACTACCGGCGGCGGGCCTCCGACTCGCTCGACGCGATCCGCGAGGTCTTCCCGTCCGGCACGCGTCGCCCCGCGGCGATCGAGTCGGTCGTGGACGGCCTGAAGCGCATCGAGAGCGCCGGCACCACGCGCACCGGGACCTCGGGCGCGGTGTGGGACCAGGCGGGCGGGGGGCGTGTCGGGTCGCACGGTGGGGTGAATCCGCGGAGTCGTGTGGCGGGTGAGGTGGGGCAGTTCGGGCGGCGGTTGAACCGTGCGCTGGCGGATTATCACGCCTCCGGGGACCGGCGCGCGCTGCGGCACGATGTGCACGGTCTGGTGCGGGGGTTGGTGGAGCAGGCGGGTCCGCTGCATCGCTCGGAGGCGGTGTGGGAGGCGCGCAAGCTGGTCGACGACCTGCCCCGCACGTGGTCCGACACCGCCGTCAACACCGCTCTCCACGTCCTCGACGAGTACGACACGGACCGGCCGGCTCTCGGCACGCCCGGTGCGACGTTCCTGGGTTCGAATCACATCACGCAGGGTCCGGGGCAGGGGTTCATCAACCGTGACATTCCTGCGGTGGTGACGATCGAGCACCGGCCGTATGTGCCGATCTATACGGCTGTGTTCGGGGATCAGACTGGTTTGGCCGCGCCGGTGTTCAAGGATGTGGGTCAGGATGCCGATGGTTCGGTGCAGATTCACACGGGTGATCCGT
>NZ_JAKGCV010000453.1 GCF_021556455.1 Streptomyces fuscigenes
AGCACGTCCTCGCACTGGGCGGCCGCGAGCGCGGCCCCGGGATCCACCGCGCCGGACGACGGGACGTCGAGCAGTTCGGCGAGGGTCCCCGACAGCAGTACGGGATCCTTGTCCTGGACCAGGACGCGGGCGCGCGCGGCCGCGAGCGGGAGCCCGTCGAGCGCGACGCCGCCGAGGCGCGCGGACGCGGTGGTCGCCGGCTCCGCCGTCCCGGCCCCCTCGGGCCCCGCGCCCCCCGCGGATGCCTGCGGTCCGGCGTCGGCGGCATGCCCGCCGAGGTGCTCGGCGAGCCTGCCGGCCGTGTCGGGATCGCCGCAGACGACGGCGGTCATGAGCCCCGCCGGGGCGAGCAGCCCGCTCTCGGGGTCGTACAGGTCTCCGAAGGCCGCCTCGGTGTCGGGGGTTCCGGCCGCGGCCTCTACGCCGCCCCGCTCCAGCGACATGACGCGCGCCGCGCGCCGGGCGGAAGGCCGCGAGACCGAGTAGGCCACGGCGATCTCCTCGAACCGCTGCAGGGGCACCAGCAGCAGGGTCACCGCGCTGTAGACGGTGACGAGTTCGCCCGGCGTGACGCGGCCCTCGAGCGCCAGGTGCGCCCCGTACCAGATCACGGAGAGCAGCATCAGCCCGGGCAGCAGCACCTGGACCGCCGAGATCAGCGACCACATGCGCGCGCTGCTGACCGCTGCCCGGCGCACCTCCTGGGAGACCTCGCGGTAGCGCTGGAGGAAAAGCTCCTCCCCGCCGATGCCGCGCAGCACGCGCAGCCCCGCGACCGTGTCCGACGCGAGCTCCGTCGCGCGCCCGGCCTTCTCGCGCTGCAGGTCCGCGCGGCGCGTGGCGGGCGCGAGCAGCGGCAGCACCGCGAGGGCCAGGACGGGCACGCCCACCGCGACGAGCAGTCCGAGCGAGGGCACGTACAGCACCAGGCCGATCCCGACCGCGACGACGACGAGGGCCGCCGCGAAGAAGCGGGAGAGCGCCTCGACGAACCAGCCGATCTTCTCGATGTCACCCGTCGAGACGGTGACGATCTCGCCGGCCGCGACGCGGCGGGAGAGCGCGGAGCCCAGCTCGACCGCCTTGCGCGCCAGGATCTGCTGGAGCCGGGAGGCCGCGGTGATCCAGTTCGTGACGGAGACGCGGTGCAGCATGGTGTCCCCGAGGGCGATCGCGAGCGCGCACAGGACGATCAGCCCGCCCGCGTAGGCGAGGCGGCCCGCCGAACGGTCGACGACGGCCTGTACGGCGACGCCGGAGCCGAACGGCAGTGCGGCGACGCCGCCCTGCTGGAGGAGCCCCCAGCCGAGGGCCTTCGTCTGGCCGCCCAGCTGGCCCCGGAAGAGCCACCTCAGGAAGCTGGCGCCCGACCTGGCGTCGGGGACGCCGGGGTCTGCGTAGGGAAGATCGCGAATCTGCATGATGTCCCGGGACTCGTGGACGGCCAAGGTCGTGCAAGCTTGGCTTTTCCGGTTGAGCCCGGGCAATCGGTTTTCCCGGGGGCGGTTCCGCCCGTCCGCCGCTTCCCGCCCGTCGGCCGCTTCCCGCCCGTCGGTCGACGGCGCGGTGGCGGCCGGCGGCTAGTGCCCCGGACCCGGGGACGAGGACCCGGACCGCCCGGCGCCGCCGCAGGCGCCGCGGCCGGGCGAGGGCTCGGAGGGCGGCCCGGTCAGCGCCGACAGCAGTTCGCCGAGCGTCTCGCGCTGCGCGCCGCTCAGCGGGGCCAGGACCTCCTCGGCCGCGGCGTGCCGGGCGGCGCGCAGGGACGTGAGCGTCTCCTGGCCGGAGTCCGTCAGCTCGACGCGGATCACCCGGCGGTTGGCCGGGTCGGGCACGCGGCGCACCCAGCCGTTCGCCTCCAGCCCGTCGACCAGGGTCGTCACCGCGCGCGGCACCACTTCGAGGCGGGCGGCCAGGTCGGCCATCCGGGGCGGTCCGCCCCGATGGGCCACGCAGTGGGCCACGGTGCGCAGCAGCCGGCCCTGTGCGGGCGTGATCCCGACCGGGGCCAGCTGGTGCTTCTGGATGCGGTGCAGGCGGCGGGTCAGCCGGAGCAGCTGCTCCCCGAGCCGGCCCTCCCGGTCCGCACCGTCCTGGTCCGTGCCGTCCTGGTCCGCGCCGCTCACGCCGCCCGTGCGATCGGGTGTCTCCATGCGGGAACAATAACAGGACTCAGTTCATTGTGAGCATAGGTAATAATGAGTTACGCTCCCCGACCATCGGGGCAGGTCCGTTCCGCGGTGCCCGCCCCCTCCGCCCCGCCTAAGGAGCCCATGAACCGCGTTCTCTCCACCTGGACCCCCTCGGACCGCCCCGGCGGCGCCGAGCCCGCCGAACGCCCCGCGCAGCTGCGGCGCATCTTCGGCCTCTTCCGGCCCTACCGCGGCAAGCTCGCCGTCGTCGGCCTGCTGGTCGGCGCCTCGTCGCTGGTCTCGGTCGCCTCCCCGTTCCTGCTCCGCCAGATCCTGGACGTGGCGCTGCCGCAGGGGCGCACCGGGCTGCTGAGCCTCCTCGCGCTCGGCATGATCCTCACCGCCGTCGTCAACAGCGTCTTCAACGTCCTCCAGACGCTGCTGTCCACCACCGTCGGGCAGCGCGTGATGCACGACCTGCGCACGGCGGTCTACGCGCAGTTGCAGCGCATGCCGCTCGCCTTCTTCACCCGTACGAGGACGGGCGAGGTGCAGTCGAGGATCGCCAACGACATCGGCGGCATGCAGGCCACCGTGACGTCCACGGCCACCTCCCTGGTCTCCAACCTGACCTCCGTGATCGCCACGGTGGTCGCGATGCTCGCGCTCGACTGGCGCCTGACGATCGTCTCGATGCTGCTGCTCCCCGTATTCGTCTGGATCAGCCGCCGCGTGGGCAGGGAGCGCAAGCGCATCACCACGCAGCGGCAGAAGCAGATGGCCACCATGGCCGCGACCGTCACGGAGTCGCTGTCCGTCAGCGGCATCCTCCTCGGCCGCACGATGGGCCGGGCCGACTCGCTGACCAAGGCGTTCGCCGACGAGTCCGAGCACCTGGTCGACCTCGAAGTGCGCTCCAACATGGCCGGCCGCTGGCGCATGTCCGTCATCGGCATCGTGATGGCGGCCATGCCCGCCGTCATCTACTGGGTCGCCGGGCTCGTCCTGCACAGCGGCACCGCGGCGATCTCCATCGGCACCCTGGTCGCCTTCGTCTCGCTCCAGCAGGGCCTGTTCCGGCCCGCCGTGAGCCTGCTCGCCACCGGTGTGCAGATGCAGACGTCGCTCGCGCTGTTCGCCCGGATCTTCGAGTACCTCGACCTGCCGGTGGAGATCACCGAGCCGGAGCGGCCCGTCGCGCTGTCCCCCGAAGGGGTCAGGGGCGAGATCCGCTTCGAGGACGTCGACTTCGACTACCGCGGCGCCCCGGGAGCCGTCTCCCTCACGAAGAAGGGCGCCCCGGACGCGAAGGACGGGCCGGTCGCCGGGGGGCCGACACTCGCGGGCATCGACCTCGACGTGCCGGCCGGCGGCAGCCTCGCGGTGGTCGGCCCCACCGGGTCCGGCAAGTCCACGCTGAGCTACCTGGTGCCGCGGCTGTACGACGTGACCGGCGGGCGCGTCACGCTCGACGGCGTGAACGTGCGCGACCTGAGCTTCGACACCCTCGCCCGCGCGGTCGGCGTCGTCTCCCAGGAGACGTACCTCTTCCACGCGTCCGTCGCCGAGAACCTGCGCTTCGCGAAGCCCGACGCCACCGACGAGGAGATCGAGAAGGCGGCCAGGGCGGCGCAGATCCACGACCACATCGTGTCCCTGCCCGACGGCTACGACACCCTCGTGGGGGAGCGGGGCTACCGCTTCTCCGGCGGCGAGAAGCAGCGCCTGGCCATCGCCCGCACGATCCTGCGCGACCCGCCCGTGCTGGTGCTTGACGAGGCGACGAGCGCGCTGGACACCCGTACGGAGCACGCCGTGCAGCAGGCCATCGACGGCCTCTCGGCCGGCCGGACCACGATCACCATCGCCCACCGGCTCTCCACCGTGCGCGACGCGGACGAGATCGTCGTCCTCGACGGCGGGCGCATCACCGAACGCGGCACGCACGCCGAACTCGTCGCGCTCGGCGGGCGGTACGCGGCCCTGGTCCGCCAGGACAGCGGGTCGGCCGCCGTCGCCCCGGGGCGGGCGGACGCAACCGGTTCCGCACGTCCCGAAGCCGTGGGCGCCGGGCACGCGGACGCCGCGGAAGGCGCTGCGGACCGCACCTCGTCCGGCTCCGCGGCCTCCGGGCCGGAGGCGGGCGAGCTGGCGCCGGTCTCCCGCTGAGCCGCCGGGCCGGCGGCGGGGCA
>NZ_JAKGCV010000454.1 GCF_021556455.1 Streptomyces fuscigenes
GGTCCCCCGCCGGCTTCCCGGCCCGCGCCGCCCCGCGGCCGGCGGGCCCCGCCGGGCAGGTTGCCGGCGACCCCGGTGGGCGACGAGGACAGGGAGCCGGTGGGCGAGACGACGGGCGCGAGCCCGCACACGTCGCAGTACAGCTCGCCGCCGCCCACGTCCTCGTACGAGCCCTCGCAGTCCGGCCGCTGGCACGCGCTCGCCCCGGTCATCCGCCACTCCCCCGTCCGTCGTGTTCCGCCCCGCCGCCCCGGCCGGGCGCGCCGCCCGCCGGCGGCCCCTCGCCGGCGCCCCGGCCGGCCCCGCCCTGCTCCGGGATCCTGGGCGCGCCCTGGCCCGCCAGGTCGAGCGCCATGTGCTGGTAGCGCAGCACGGCCTGCTCTGCCACGCGCAGGTCGCAGGGCGCGCTCCAGAGCATCCGGCGGGCCGCGTCGTAGCGTTCGATCAGGAACGGGTCCTCCGCGAAGCCCAGACGCGCCACCTTCGCCCGGTAGGCGTCGAGCCGGCCGCGCAGCTCGGCACGGACGGCCAGTGGCGCCGTCACCGCCGTCAACGACTCGCGGGCCCGCAGCAGTTCGTCCTCGGCGTCCCGTTCCAGGGCCTCCAGCAGCGGGGACAGCCGGTGCCACTGCGCGTTCCTGCGGTACTCGGCGGCCGTCGACAGCCGCTCGTGCAGGACGGCGGAGGGGCCGCTGACGGCCGGCACCTCCGTCGCCGCGATCTTGGCGAGCACCTCGCCGCGGGCGGCGCGCGCCTCCGTGAGCGTGCGGTCGGCGCGAGAGATCACGTCCCGCAGCCGCAGCAGCCGCTCCTCCGAGTCCTTGCGGACCTCCAGCACCGCCTCGATCTCGCGCCGCACGTCCTCCAGGGCGCGGGCCGCCCGGTCGTAGCGCTCCGTGTCGGGCGTGCCGCCGCCGGGCGCCGAACTGCCCTGCGCCGGGCGCCAGTACGCGAGCGGGTCGGAGACGACCTCGGCGCGCAGCGTGGTCAGCTCGTCGGTGATGTCCGCGAGGTCGTCGCCCGCCGGGTGCTCCCCCGGGCGCACGCCGACCGAGTGCGCGAGGGAGCGGGTGCGGTGCAGCTCGGCGGCGAGCAGGTCGATGCGGGCGGGCAGCGCGGACCACACCGCGTCCGCCGCGACGATCGTGTCGAGCGCGGACGCGTAGAGCTCGT
The DNA here is from genome assembly GCF_021556455.1 of Streptomyces fuscigenes. Lineage (GTDB taxonomy): Bacteria > Actinomycetota > Actinomycetes > Streptomycetales > Streptomycetaceae > Streptomyces > Streptomyces fuscigenes. The sequence continues at coordinate 1,174 of NZ_JAKGCV010000454.1, forward strand.
TCATCCGCGCCACGAGCTCGGCGAGGGTGAAGCGCTCCGCGAGCGCGCCCCCGGTCGCGCCGACGGCGACGGAGGGCCCGCGCAACCGTTCGGTGAGGTCGGCCAGGTCCTCACGGGAGGGCCAGCGGCGCCGGGCGCGCAGGTCGAGCGCCGTGTGCAGGGCCTTGCTGTACGCGTCGTAGTACGTCCACAGGACGGTGATGGACTGCTCGGTCGCCGCCCACCGGCTCTTGGTGACGCCGGTGAGCTGCGCCCCTTCGAGGAGCCTGCGGCCCGCGTGGTCCTGGAGCGAGAGCAGCGAGGTCTCGATCGCCTCGTGCTCCGCCCGGAGACGACCGAGGGCACGGTCCGCCTCGTCCCGGTCCCAGACCGGTTCAGGCGGTGTCCCCGAAGGGCCGGGGAAGGGGCCCGTGGCGCCCATCGATCACCTCTCCGCTGTGTCGTGCCGGTTGCCTGCCGCGGTCGTGCGGTGCTGGTCGCCCGCCGCGGTGCGGCGCCGCCGCGCCGGTCGTGCCGCGTGCCCGCGCGTACTGACGCCTGTCTCCGTTCCCGCCCGTCCTCTCCCGCCGTTCCGCGGTCGTCCGCACTCCGTCCGCCTGCCGTCCGTCCGTTCCCGCCGCCGTCAGCCGTGGGTCAGGTAGCGGGCGGCGGGAGGGGCCGCCACCGGTCCCAGCTCCGCCTTCAGCCACTTGTCGTACGACCTGCGCCAGGGGCTGTCCGCCCCGCCCGAACGGTACTTCGCCAGGACGTGGTTGACGCGGGCGACCAGGTCGTCCGCCCCCGGCTTCGCGGCGACACCGTAGTACTCGGTCGTGAACGGCTTCTTCCCCTTCAGCTCGACCGCGGGGTCCTGCGCCGCCTGCGCCGCCGCCAGCGCGTTGTCGGTGATGACCGCGTCGACGCGGCCGAGCTGGAGGCGGACCAGGCAGTCGAGCTGGTTGGCGACGCTCAGGTCGTCGACGGGGACGTGGTGCGGGTTGTAGCCCTTGTCGTTCTCCTTGTCCCAGAAGTACACGTGGTGCGGGTTGCCGGCCTCCAGCTCCTGCAGCGCCGTTGAGCCCGTGGCCGTGCACACCCGCTTGCCGCGCAGCGAGTCGTCGTAGCCCGTGATGCGGCCAGGCGCGCCGGACGTCCCGGCGCCCGGGGAGGCGCTGTCCTTGGGGGCGAGCACCTGCTGGCCCGCCTTGAAATAGGCGGTGGAGAACTCGGCCCGGTCGAGCCGGCCGCAGGTGATCGTCATGGTCCGCACGACGAGGTCGACCGAGCCGTTCTTCAGCGCGTCGGTGCGCTCCGCGGTGGAGACGGGCTTGAAGGTGACCGCGTCGGCGTCGCCGTAGATGTCCTTCGCTATGGCGTGGGCGAGGTCGATGTCGAACCCCTCGAACTGGTCCGTCGCCGGGTTCAGATAGCCCCACCGGTAGCTGTTCTGGTCCACGCCGACCACCAGCTTCCGCTTCGCCCCCGTGCGCGCGAGCAGCCTGTCGAGGGTCGGTCCGCCGCCCGCGGAGGCGGGGACGCTCGCGTCGGCCGGCTGCCCGGTGCCCGGACAGGGCCGGTCCCCGTCGGCGGCGGCCGGGGTGGCGGACGTCCGGTCGGCCGCCGGCTCCGCCCGGTGCTCGGCGCCGGCTCGGGCCCGGGCGCCCGCTCCCGCCGGGCCGTGGTGCGCGAGCGGTACGAGGACGAGCGAGGCGGTCACGGCGCACGCGGCGCCCATGGCGGTGACGCCGCCCCAGCCCCGCAGCCTGCCGGAAACGGAACCCACGGCTCCCCCTCTCACCGGTACTCCGAAAGCCTGCGGCCCACGCCGAGGATGGCGCCGACCGCGCCGAGGACCGCGAGCACCACGGCACCGAGCCACACGAGGTCGAGGGCGCCCCTTCCGTCGCGCGCGGCTGAGGTGAACTCGTCCTGCTCGTGCGCGATGGCCTTGGCGATCCGGTCGTCGACCTGCTGGAAGGCCTGCTCGCTGGTCTTCCCGGGGCCGTCGAGCGCCTCACGGGCGTCCTGGAAGCGGCCGTCCGCGCCGGCCGCGCTGCCGGTGCGGTGCCGGCTCTTCCAGGTCGCGACGGCGCCGATCGCGTCGGCGACGGGGGCGCGGCCCGGGTCGTCGTCCGCGAGGCCCCTGGCCCGTCCGAGGTCGGCGGACAGCGCTTTCGTCTTCTGGCCGAAGTCGACCTCGTACTTGTCGGTCTTCTTGTTCTCCGCGACGACCGATCCCCGCGAGACCAGCATCAGGTTCTCGTCGGCCCGGGCCTTGAGGGCGTTGATGCGGGCCGAGTTGAGCGCCGTCAGCGAGCGCTGGCCGTTGCGGTCGGCACCGTCGAGGCCCGCGTTGCCGAGGGCCTGGCCCGCCACCAGCCAGAGCACGGCCGCGGTGCACGCGGCCGTCGCGGTCACGAGGCCCCGGTTGAACACGCGGTTCGTGTGGCGGTAGTTGCGCCGCTGCGCGCCGGCCAGCACGAGCAGCGCGAGGACGCCGAGCGCGAGCGCCGCGTACGGCCAGGACTGCGCGGAGCCGGACTCGGCCTCCAGCCGCGAACTCTCCTCCGTGTACAGCGCCTCCGCGGCCGGCAGGATGCCGCCGGGCAGGGTCATGCGGTCGTTCGCGTAGCGCAGGTAGGCCCCGCCCAGCGGCAGGCCGCGGCGGTTCTCGGCCCGGGCCCGCTCGATCAGCCCGGTGTAGACGGGCAGTTGCTCGGCGATGCTCGCCGTCAGCGTGGCCGAGCGGCTGCCGGGCGCCGCGCTCTGCGCGACTTTGGTGACCAGCCTCGCGGCACGGGAGACGTCGTCGCTGTAGGCGCTTTGCACCGCGGGGGGCTCGGTGGCGCCCGCGAGGAATCCGGTGGCGGCCTGCGTGTCGGCGTCGGCGAGGGCCGCGTACAGGTCGGCGGTGTCCTTCACGGTCTGCCCGCCGGCGACGACGTCGTCGGCCGACGCGTACCGGTCGGAGCTCTGCCAGGCGGTGACGGCGCCGAACACGACCACGGTCAGCGCGAGCACCGCCCCGATGAGGCGCAGCCTGCCCGGCTCCGTGCGCACGGCGCGACGCAGCCTGCGCAGCGCGTCGCGGCCGGTCTCCCGCAGTCCGGCCGTCGGCGGCGGCTCGGGCGGCGGCACCGGCGGGCGCGG
>NZ_JAKGCV010000455.1 GCF_021556455.1 Streptomyces fuscigenes
GCGTATCGCGCCCCGGGGGACGCGGGTCGTGATACGCGGCCGGTGCGTGGCACGCGGCCCGTGGGCATGACCCGTGACCGCTTCGTGCCACCCGCCGCGGTCGCCGCCGCGGGACCGCCTCGCCTCACGCCCCGCCGCGGGCCGCGTTCTTCGCCGCGACCACCGCGTCGAAGACCCGCCGCTTGGGCAGGCCCGCCTCGGCCGCGACCGCCGCGATGGCCTCCTTGCGGCGCTCGCCCGCGTCCTCGCGGACCCGGACCCGGCCGACGAGCTCCTCGTCGTCCAGTTCCGCGGGCCCGGCCTCGGGCGCGCCCTCGACGACGATCGTGATCTCGCCCCGCACGCCCTCGGCCGCCCATGCCGCGAGCTCGCCGAGCGGGCCGCGCCTGACCTCCTCGTACGTCTTCGTCAGCTCGCGGCACACGGCGGCCCTGCGGTCCTCGCCGAACACCTCGGCCATCGCCGCGAGCGTGTCGTCCAGGCGGTGCGGCGCCTCGAAATAGACGAGGGTGCGCCGCTCGGCCGCGTTCTCCCGCAGCCTGGCCAGCCGCTCGCCCGCCTTGCGCGGCGGGAAGCCCTCGAAGCAGAACCGGTCCACCGGCAGCCCGGACAGCGCGAGGGCGGTGAGCACCGCCGAGGGGCCCGGCACCGCCGTGACCCGGATGCCCCGCTCCACGGCGGCGGCCACCAGCCGGTAGCCGGGGTCGGACACGGACGGCATCCCCGCGTCCGTGACGAGCAGCACCCGCGCCCCGCCGGCCAGCGCGTCCGCGAGTTCCGGCGTGCGGGCGGACTCGTTGCCCTCGAAGTACGACACGACGCGCCCCGCCGGCTGGACGCCGAGGGACTGCGTGAGCCGCCGCAGCCGCCGCGTGTCCTCGGCGGCGATCACGTCGGCGCGGGTCAGCTCGGCCGAGAGCCGGGGCGGGGCGTCGCTCACGTCGCCGATCGGCGTCCCCGCGAGCACCAGCACGCCGCCCGGCCCGCCGCGGCTGTGCCCGGCGCCGCCGCCCAGGCCGTCCCCGGCGTCCACGCCGGCGTCCGGTCCGGCCTCGTCACGGCCGCCGTCGTCGTGGGAGCCGTCGTCGTGCGTGCCGTCGTCGTCCCAGCCCGGCGCGCCGCCCCCGTACCCCTCCCCACCCGGCACGTCGGCGCCGGACGCGACGGGTCCGGCAGCCCCGGACGGCGGTGCGACAGGCAGGTCGGCGGGGCGGCTCTCGGGTGGCTGGTTCGCGTTCACAGGCGCCATCCTCCCAGCCTCACGGATACGTTCCCTACGATGGCGCGGTGACCAGTACTGCGCCCGAAGCCCTGCACGGGCCCGACGCCGAAGACACGCCGCCCACCTGGCCCGGGCGGCTGCGCCGGTTCGGTCATGTGCCCCGGCCGACCGTCAGCCTGCACGACCGGCTCGTGCCCCCGTTCAACCGGCCCTCCGACCGCCTGTGGGCCGTGCTGCGTGTGCCGCCCGTCACGGCCGAGCGGCTGGCCCGCTGGTCCGGATGGGGCGGACCGCTGCTGGTCACGCTGATCGCGGGCGTGATGCGGTTCTGGCACCTGGGCAGCCCCAAGGCCGTCATATTCGACGAGACGTACTACGCCAAGGACGCCTGGGCGCTGTGGCACCAGGGCTACGAGGGCAACTGGCCGAAGGACGTCGACAAGAAGATCCTGCTCGACCCGTCCGCGGTGCCGGTGCCCCACGATCCCGGCTACGTCGTGCACCCGCCGGTCGGCAAGTGGGTGATCGGCTTCGGCGAGTGGCTGTTCGGCTTCAACCCGTTCGGCTGGCGCTTCATGGTGGCCGTGTGCGGGACGCTGTCGATCCTCATCCTGTGCAGGATCGGCCGCCGCGTCTTCCGCTCGACGTTCCTCGGCTGCCTGGCGGGCGCTCTGCTGGCCACGGACGGCCTGCACTACGTGATGAGCCGCACGGCGCTGCTCGACACGGTGCTGATGTTCTTCGTCCTGGCCGGTTTCGGCTGCCTCGTGCTGGACCGGGACTGGACGAGACGCAGGATGGCGGCCGCCCTGCCCGTCGACGCGGAGGGCGTGCTGCGGCCCGACGCGCACGTCGCGGAGACGCTGCGCTTCGGCCTGCGGCCGTGGCGGCTCGCGGCCGGCGTCGTCCTGGGCCTCGCCTTCGCCACCAAGTGGAACGGCCTCTACATCCTCGCCGCGTTCGCCGTCATGTCCGTGCTGTGGGACGTCGGCACGCGCCGCACCGCCGGCGCGCTGCGGCCCTGGCCCGCCGTGCTGCGCCGCGACCTGCTGCCGGCGTTCGTCTCGACGGTGCCGGTGGCGTTCGCGACGTACCTCGTGTCCTGGAGCGGCTGGCTGTTCACCAGCAACGGCTACTACCGCAACTGGGCGAGCACGAAGGGCCAGGGGCTCGGCGGAAGCTACACCTGGCTCCCGGACTGGATGCGCAGCCTGTGGCACTACGAGTACCAGGTCTACGAGTTCAACATCCATCTCGACAGCGGGCACACCTACCAGTCGAACCCGTGGAGCTGGATCGTCCTCGGCCGCCCCATCTCCTTCTTCTACGAGTCGCCGTCGGCGGGCCAGTCCGGCTGCCCCGCGGACACGGTCGGCAAGTGCTCCCGCGAGGTGCTCGCGCTGGGTACCCCGCTGCTGTGGTGGGCCGCCTGCTTCGCGCTGCTGTACGTCCTGTGGCGCTGGCTGTTCCGCCGCGACTGGCGCGCCGGCGCGATCGCCTGCGGCGTGGCCGCCGGGTGGGCGCCGTGGTTCCTGTACCAGGACCGCACGATCTTCTACTTCTACGCCGTCGTCTTCGCGCCCTTCCTGTGCCTCGCGGTGACGATGATGATCGGCGCGATCATCGGCCCGCCCGGTTCCGACGAGCGCCGCCGCGCGATCGGCGTGGTGAGCGCGGGCGGCCTGGTGCTGCTGATCTTCTGGAACTTCATCTACTTCTGGCCGCTGTACACGGGCACGGCGATCCCGTACTCGTCGTGGCAGCACCGGATGTGGCTGGACACCTGGATCTAGGTCCCGGCGGCCGGCCCGGACGGGGGCGCGGGCGCGGGAGTCCCCCGCGACCCGGGTCCCCGCCCCCGGCCGCCACCGCGACCGGGGGCACGACGGCGGGCGTCAGTCGGACAGTTCGCCGGAGAAGTCCTGGAAGTCCATGTTCGCCAGGGCCAGGTTGCAGTGCATGGCGTGCGGGGTCTCCAGCGCCGGTATCCGGTACGGCTCCGTCGTCTCCTCCGGGTCCGGGCTCACCGCGAGCAGTGTGGGCACCTGCGCGCGCACGCCCGCGGCGTCCGCGACGAACACGACCGCCCAGCCGCACTCGGCGTCCTCGGCCGTTTCGCCCCCTCCTTCGGCGGCGGCCGCCGCCAGCGCGGCGAGGATCTCGGGGACGCCCGCGCCCTCCCACCGGGGATCGTCGACGCAGAGGATCTCCTCCGTGAGGCGGCCGTTCTCCCCGTCCCGCTCGTCGAAGACCCACGGGTGGTCGAGGGTTTCGCGCAGCCGCCGCCAGCCCGCGTCGTCCCCGTAGTCGGTGCGGACGAGCAGCAGGGGCGGGTAGTCCTCGTCGGTCTTCGGCAGGGTGCGCACGAGCGGACGTTCCTTCCGGCTGTGCGGCCGGGGCGGCCGCTTCGACAGTGGGCCACAGCGTAGGGGCCGGGTACGACAGTCCCCGGCGGGCGGCTCCCGGCCGCCGTCCGGCCCCGCACGCGCCGACCGCGCGCTGTCGGAGGCCGCTTGTAGCCTGGCGGCCTCTTGCCACCGGCCCGGAGGGGAACATGAGCGCCGCACCGCTGCCCGAGCACGATCTCCCACTGCTGCTGCGCACCGACTTCACCGACGAGGACGCCTGGCGCGGGCTGCTGCGGGAGGTGGACCGGGGCTGGGTGAGCGTGGAGGCCGACCGGCGCCACGAGGGCCTGTCCCCCGACGCGTTGCGGGCGCTGGTCCCCGAGGGCAGCCGCCGGACGGTGCTCGTCGTCGCCGACGCGGTCACGTTCGCGTCCGGCGAGCGCCCGCTGCTCCTGGTCGACGCGGCCGACGGCCGGTCGTTTCGCGCGGTGCCCGACGCCTGCGCCTCCGCCGTCGGCAATCTGGCGCTCGGCGAGGAGACGTTCGACGACCTCTACGACGGGGTCGGCGGCGCGTCGGGCACCTACCGCCTCTCGGCCCGCCACCACGAGGCGCTGGAAGCACTGCGGGCCGCGCGGCAGCCGGCGGGGGCGGCGCCGCACGCCGTGGTCCCCGGGCGCGTCCCCGGGGCCGCCG
>NZ_JAKGCV010000456.1 GCF_021556455.1 Streptomyces fuscigenes
TCCAGTCGCGTGCGGGTCGGGGTCGGGGCCGGGGCCGGGGTCGTCACTTCCCGGGCTTGGCGCCGACCTCCCCCGTTCCGCGGAAGGCGCGGGTGAGCCGGGCGAGCGTGAGCCTGCCGCCGCCCTCGCCCGTGGCGGCGCCGCCGGCCGGCCCGGCGGTCCCCCCGCCCTTCGCGGGCTTCCCGGCCCTGGCGCCCCCGGCGGACTTCGCCGGTCCCCCGGCCCTGCCGCCCCTGGCGCTCGTGGCGGCCTTGGTGGCCTTGGTGGCCTTGGTGGTCCCGGTGCTCTTGGAGGCCTTCGCGCCCGTCCGCCTTTCGAGGCCGTCGGACGGCTTGACCTGCTTGATGTTCCGCATCGTGCGCCGCGCCCGGGACTCCTCGGACCGCTTCGCCCTCTTCAACGTCCGGTACTGCTTCGGGGCCGGCGTGGGCTTCGCGTCCAGCGCGTCCTTCCCGCGGTTCCCACGGCTCCCGCCGCTCTCAGCACCTCGCCTGGTCCTCGTACCGAACCATCCCGCCCGTGCACCCGAGCGCTTCGTGCCGTCCTGGGCCGCCGTCCCCTCCACGGCGGCTGCCGACGCGCCGGCCGCGGCCGACCGGCCCGGAAGAGGGAAGCGGCGGCGGCGGACCGGCACCGGCTCCGCCAGCGCGTGGTACTTGCGGCCGATGAACCGGCCGATCAGGGCGTACGCGATGATCGCCCCCGACGTGTTCAGGATCACGTCGTCGACGTCGAAGGCACGGCCCTCCACCAGCGCGCCCTGCGCGAGTTCCACCAGCACCATCACGAGCGCGGTGAGGACCACCACCCGCACCATCCGCAGCCTGCGCGGGACGAGGACCGGCAGCAGGATCCCGAACGGCGCCCCGATCAGCAGGTTGCCCCCGACCTGCTTGCACGCGCCGAGGAAGGTGTAGTCCTCGGCGTACTGCCGCAGCGAGTGGCCCGGCTGGAGGTTGGAGCCGGCGATGCCCTCCGACGCGGGCGACGGCGTGAGCGTGAGCTCGGCCAGCAGCACGGAGAAGGCCACCAGCGCGGCGAACGCCACCACGAACATCAGCACACGCAGAGCCGTGCGCCTCCAACCACGCCTCATGGCAACCTCATTGCCGTCGTCACTGTCGGCGGGCCGCGCCCTGGAGGATTCCGTTTCTGCCGTCATGCCGGGCGGATGCCCCGGCCGCCGCCCGGCAATCCGCCCGGAGGCCCTCGCGCGTAGTCCCCCTACGTCTCTTACGGTGCCGACACGAGACCCACCCCGTATGCGCGCGCGATGGGCGACACTGGACGTTTGGCGTACCGCACGGGTGGCCATCGGCACGGGCACGGAAAGGGCGCGGCTGTGAACGGACCCCTCATCGTCCAGAGCGACAAGACGTTGCTGCTGGAAATCGACCACGAGCAGGCGGACGCGTGCCGCCGGGCCATCGCCCCGTTCGCGGAACTGGAACGCGCGCCGGAGCACATCCACACCTACCGGCTGACGCCGCTCGGGCTGTGGAACGCGCGCGCCGCCGGGCACGACGCCGAGCAGGTCGTCGACGCGCTCGTGGAGTACTCGCGCTACCCCGTGCCGCACGCGCTGCTCGTGGACGTCGCCGAGACGATGGCCCGCTACGGCCGCCTCACCCTGGCCAAGCACCCCACCCACGGGCTGGTGCTGACCAGCACGGACCGGCCGGTCCTTGAGGAGATCCTGCGCTCGAAGAAGGTGCAGCCGCTGGTCGGCACGCGCATCGACGAGGACAGCGTCGCCGTGCACCCCTCCGAACGCGGCCAGATCAAGCAGACCCTGCTGAAGCTCGGCTGGCCCGCCGAGGACCTCGCCGGGTACGTCGACGGCGAGGCGCACCGCATCGACCTCGACGAGGAGGGCTGGTCGCTGCGCCCGTACCAGAAGCAGGCCGTGGACAACTTCTGGCACGGCGGCTCCGGCGTCGTCGTCCTGCCGTGCGGCGCGGGCAAGACGCTCGTGGGCGCGGGCGCGATGGCGGAGGCCAAGGCGACGACGCTGATCCTGGTCACGAACACCGTCTCGGCCCGCCAGTGGAAGCACGAGCTGGTCCGGCGGACCTCGCTGACCGAGGACGAGATCGGCGAGTACAGCGGCACGAAGAAGGAGATCCGGCCCGTCACGATCGCCACCTACCAGGTGCTCACGACACGCCGGAAGGGCGTCTACCCGCACCTGGAGCTGTTCGACTCGCGGGACTGGGGCCTGATCGTCTACGACGAGGTGCACCTGCTGCCCGCGCCCGTCTTCAAGTTCACCGCGGACCTCCAGGCCCGGCGGCGGCTCGGGCTGACCGCGACACTCGTGCGCGAGGACGGCCGCGAGTCGGACGTCTTCTCCCTGATCGGCCCCAAGCGGTTCGACGCGCCCTGGAAGGAGATCGAGGCGCAGGGCTACATCGCCCCGGCGGACTGCGTGGAGGTCCGGGTCAACCTGACCGACAGCGAGCGGCTCGCCTACGCGACGGCGGAGACCGAGGAGAAGTACCGGTTCTGCGCGACGACGGACACCAAGCAGAAGGTGACCGAGGCGCTCGTGGGCAAGCACAAGGGCGAGCAGACGCTGGTGATCGGCCAGTACATCGACCAGCTCGACGAGCTGGGCGAGCACCTGGGCGCGCCGGTGATCAAGGGCGAGACGAGCAACGCGCAGCGGGAGAAGCTGTTCGAGGCGTTCCGGCAGGGCGAGCTGTCGGTGCTGGTGGTGTCGAAGGTGGCGAACTTCTCCGTCGACCTGCCCGAGGCCACGGTCGCCATCCAGGTGTCCGGCACGTTCGGCTCGCGCCAGGAAGAGGCGCAGCGCCTGGGCCGGGTGCTGCGGCCGAAGGCGGACGGCCACGAGGCGCGGTTCTACTCGGTCGTCGCGCGCGACACCATCGACCAGGACTTCGCGGCGCACCGGCAGCGCTTCCTGGCCGAGCAGGGCTACGCGTACCGGATCGTGGACGCGGACGACCTGCTGGCCGACGAGGTCTGAGCGCGGCCGCCCACCGGCCGCGGATGCGTGGGCCGGGGCCGGCGCCGGGGCCGCTGCCGGGGCTGGAGCCGGGGCGTTCCCCGGTCGCCGTGGGCCGGTTTGGCGCCGGGGCGTTCCCCGGTTGCCGAGGGCCGGGGCCGACGCCGGGGCCGGGGCTGCTGCCGGGGCCGGCGCGGGGCGTTCTCCCGTTGCCGTGGGCCGGACGTGCGGCGGAGTTCAGCGGGCGGGCGCGCGGGTCGTCCCGACAGGCTCGGGTCCCGCCTGCGGATCCGGGCCCGGCTCCGGTACGGGGCCCCGCATGCGATTTCGGTGACCGCTCCGGTACGCGGGGCTCCGGAGGCGTGCGGCGGCGGGGGTCAGTCCCCGCGCGAGGCCCGTGGCGCGGGGAAGGGACCCCGGTACACGCCGGCCTCCTCCGCGTACTCGCCGAAGACCGCGACGTCGAACGCGGTGGCCACGAAGACCCTGACCGCGCGCATGGCGTCGCCGACGCCGAAGCTCTGACGGGGGACGGCGCCGAGGCCGGTGGCGGTCGCGCCGTGGAACGGGGTGATGGTGTGTGCGCTCATGCCTTCCATGATGGATTCCGGACATTCTCGGCACATCGGTCCGAGGGCTGAACCTCACGCCCTCTCCGCTCCCTCCCGGGGGCACGCGATGTCCCCCCTGAGGCGCACGTCGGCGAGGCGGGATCCCCTACGGGACGGACGACGGAGCGGCGGCCGGCCGGCAGCGGAAGGCGGTGGGCGGCCGGTCGCCGGCGCACGAAGGGGCCCTCCGAACGGACGAGGGCAGCGGGCGGCAGAAGGCGGCGGGTGGCGGGTAGCGGGTGGCGGGCGGCAGGCGGCAGGCGGCAGGCGGCAGGCGGCAGAAAAAGAGTTCGCTGCTTGTCGATCCGGTGGCTAGAATCTCGCGTCTTCCCCGCCTCCTTCGTGGAGTGCCGCCGCCCGGACGGAAACCGGACGGTCGCCTGACGTGATCCGTGCCGTGCGGAGACCGCCGCATCGTCCTCGCGGACGGTGCCCCGGACCGCCGGTGTGCCCACGCAGCTCTGCCACAGCCGCGTACTCATAGCCGTGTACCTGTCACCGGAGGCCGTACCGTGCCCTCGCACGCCCCTGAGCCCGACACCCGCCCCGCCTCGTCCGAGCCCCCCGGCTCGGCCGTCCCCTCCCCGGCGCACCGATCGCCCGGCGGGCCCCGCGGGACGGACGGCGCGACCCGCCCGTCGGCCCCGGCCGCCGGGGCTGCCGGAGGCGACGGGGCCGACGAGG
>NZ_JAKGCV010000457.1 GCF_021556455.1 Streptomyces fuscigenes
CGGGCGCGTCGGAGGCGCGCAGCAGCGCGGTCAGCGGCCGCGCGTCGGCGATGCCGTACGAGGCCGCCAGGGCGCGGGCGGTCCCCGCCGCCGTCTCGTGGTCGGGGATCGGCGCCGCCGGGTCCCACACGTGGTCGGCGACGCGCTTGCCCCGGTGCAGGAGCGTGAAGCCGTAGCGGTCCCCGGTCCTGCGCAGCACCAGGGCCGGGCGGCGCACCGCGCGCGTCAGGCTCGCCGCGACCGCCGTCAGGCCGTCCTCGCCCATCAGCGTCGCCCGCCGGGCGGACGCCCCGCGCTCCGGTGTGCCCCGGGGGACCTCCGCGTACGTGGCGTCGCCGAGCGGGGCTATCCGCAGGTCGGCGCCCGCCTGCCGGGCCGCCTCGGCCACCCGGCGGGGCGTCGCCCGCAGGACCGCGACCGTCGTCGCGTCGGCGGGCTGGGTGCGCTGCGCGGGGATCGCGCGCCCCGCGAAGAACGGGATCTGCGACGCGACGTGCAGCCGCACGCCCGCCCGGAACTCCAGGAACTGCTCGCGCGCCGGCCCGAAGTACGCCCACGGGTACTCCGTCGCGTGCGTGCCGATCGCGCTGAACTGGGCCAGCGACTCCTCGGGCCGGCGCGCCAGCAGCAGCATCAGCGCCAGGTGGTTGCGCACGTCGGCGATCTCCGGGTCGCCTGGCTCGTACGCCCGGACCAGGGTGAGCGCCCGCTCGATCGCGGCGCGCACCCGCACCCGCGAGATGCGGCTGTGGCGCGCGTCGTCGCCGCCGACCGCCTCGGCCAGCACGTCGTACTCCACCGCCGCGAGCAGCGGCAGGGCGTGCAGCTTCGAGCCGGGCAGCGCGCCGCGTGCCGCGCGCTCGGCGAAGTCGAACATCTCCTCGTGCGAGCCGTGCCACTTCTCGCACAGGTACTGCAGGGCCGCCACGTGGCAGCCGTAGTGGTGGGGTGCCCGCTCCACGGCCTCCTCCCAGTACGCGTCGAAGACCTCGCGCGGCGACTGGCTGCCCGTCGCGTGCTCCAGGGCCAGCTGCCAGGGCACCGGGTCGGCGGGGTTGGCCTCGGCCGCCGCGCCGACCACCGGCACCGCGTCGTCCAGCAGGGCGAAGAACGCCTGGAACTGCTCCTGCGGGACGTCCTTCGCCCGCGCCCCCGTGCGTACCGCCCAGGCGTGCTTCAGGCTCACCGCCGCCCGCAGCAGCGCCGCGTCGGGGTCGTCGGGCGTGGCCGCCGTCCAGTCGTCCAGCCAGCCAGGATTGTGCAGCGCGGCCGTGGCCAGCCGGGGCACCCACGCGCCGCGGTTCTCCCACTCGCCGTCCAGCCGGGTCGCGGCCAGCAGGTCCCGTACGGGCCGGTGGTCGCCGCTCGCGGCGGCGACCAGGGCGGGCCGCAGCCGGGGCGCGGCCGGGTCGAGGACGACCGCCGTGTCGGGCGGCAGGTCGGTGCCGATGGTGGAGCCGTGCCGGAGCATGCGCGGAAGGCTGAGCAGGGAGCGGAGCGTCACGTACCCATTGAAGGCGCTCGCGGGTGTCCACCACCAGGGGAATGCGGTGTTGTCCCCTTGCCGGGTGGTGGCCCGCCGGGTGGCGACCGCCAGGGGCCGCCGTCCTCTCGGGGCGCGGGGGACGGACGCGAGGGTTCCCGTCCATGCCGCCCGTGTCCGTGACGGCCCGTCCGGTGGCGGGATCGTAGGCTGCCCGGTATGTGCGGAATTGTGGGATACGTCGGCTTCCGGCCGGCGCTCGATGTGGTCGTCGCCGGACTGAAGCGCCTCGAATACCGGGGGTACGACTCCGCCGGTGTGGCCGTGCTCGCGGACGGCGGCCTCGCCACGGCGAAACGGGCCGGGAAGCTCGTCAACCTCGACAAGGCGCTGGCCGAGGCGCCGCTGCCCGGGGGCACCGTCGGCCTCGGGCACACCCGGTGGGCCACGCACGGCGCGCCCAACGACGCCAACGCCCACCCGCACCTCGACAACGCGGGCCGTGTCGCCGTCGTCCACAACGGCATCATCGAGAACTTCGCGGCGCTGCGCGCCGAACTGGCCGGGCGCGGCCACGCGCTGGCGTCGGAGACCGACACCGAGGTCGTCTCGCACCTGCTCGCCGAGGCATTCTCCGCCTGCGGCGACCTCGCCGAGGCCATGCGCCAGGTGTGCCGGCGGCTCGACGGCGCGTTCACCCTGGTCGCGGTCCACGCGGACGAGCCGGGTGTCGTCGTCGGCGCCCGCCGCAACTCGCCGCTGGTCGTCGGAGTCGGCGACGGCGAGGCGTTCCTCGCCTCCGACGTGGCCGCCTTCATCGACCACACGCGCGAGGCCGTCGAACTGGGCCAGGACCAGGTCGTCGAGGCCCGCCGCGACGGCGTCACCGTCACCACCTTCGACGGCGCGCCCGGCGAGGTCCGGAACTTCCACGTCGACTGGGACGCCTCGGCCGCCGAGAAGGGCGGCTACGCCTCCTTCATGCTCAAGGAGATCGCCGAGCAGCCGAAGGCCGTCGCGGACACCCTCCTCGGCCGCATCGACGAGGCCGGCACGCTCGTCCTCGACGAGGTGCGCATCCCCGCCGAGACGCTGCGCGAGGCCGAGAAGGTCGTGATCGTGGCGTGCGGCACCGCCTTCCACGCGGCGCTCATCGCCAAGTACGCCATCGAGCACTGGACCCGCATGCCCTGCGAGGTGGAGCTCGCCAGCGAGTTCCGCTACCGCGACCCGATCCTCGACCAGCGCACCCTCGTCGTGGCGATCTCCCAGTCCGGCGAGACCATGGACACCCTGATGGCGCTGCGGCACGCCCGGGAGCAGGGCGCGCGGGTCCTCGCGATCTGCAACACCAACGGCTCGACCATCCCGCGCGAGTCGGACGCCGTGCTCTACACGCACGCCGGACCGGAGGTGGCGGTCGCCTCCACGAAGGCGTTCCTCACGCAGCTCGTCGCCTGCTACCTCGTGGCGCTCTACCTCGGCCAGGTGCGCGGCACCAAGTGGGGCGACGAGATCCGCGACGTCGTGCGCGAACTTTCCGGCGTCCCCGCCCGTCTTGAACGCGTGCTGGAGACGATGGAACCGGTCCGGGAGCTGGCGCGGACCCTCGCGGACAAGCGGACCGTGCTCTTCCTCGGCCGCCACGTCGGCTACCCGGTCGCCCTGGAGGGCGCCCTCAAGCTCAAGGAACTCGCCTACATGCACGCCGAGGGCTTCGCCGCGGGCGAGCTCAAGCACGGCCCCATCGCGCTGGTCGAGCGGGACCTGCCGGTCGTCGTGGTGGTGCCCTCGCCGCGCGGCCGGTCCGTGCTGCACGGCAAAATCGTCTCCAACATCCAGGAGATCAGGGCGCGCGGCGCCCGGACCGTGGTCATCGCCGAGGAGGGGGACGAGAGCGTGGTGCCGTACGCCGACCACCTCGTGCGGATCCCCGCGACGCCCACGCTGCTCCAGCCGCTCGTGGCGACCGTGCCGCTGCAGGTGTTCGCCTGCGAGCTGGCCACCGCGCGCGGCAACGAGGTCGACCAGCCGCGCAACCTGGCCAAGTCCGTCACCGTGGAGTGACGCGCGCCGTGGCGCCGAGCGAGGGAGCAGGGACGAAGTGATCATCGGGGTGGGGATCGACGTGGCGGAGATCGAGCGGTTCGGCCAGTCGCTGGAGCGGACCCCGCACCTGCGGGAACGCCTCTTCGTGGCGGACGAGTTGCGGCTGCCGGGCGGAGGGGAGCGCTCCGTCGCGTCCCTCGCGGCCCGGTTCGCGGCGAAGGAGGCGCTCGCCAAGGCGCTCGGCGCGCCCGGCGGCCTGCACTGGACCGACGCGGAGGTCTGCGTCGAGGACAGCGGGCGGCCCCTGCTGCGGGTGCGTGGCACCGTCGCGGCGCGGGCAGCCGAGCTCGGGGTACGGGCCTGGCACCTCTCGCTCAGCCACGACGCGGGAGTGGCGTCGGCCGTGGTGATCGCGGAGGGTTGAGTACATGCGGACTGCGTACGGGGTGGAGACGGTACGGGCGGCCGAGCGCGAGCTGATGGCGCGGCTGCCGGAGGGCACGCTGATGCGGCGCGCGGCGGCCGGCCTCGCCGCCGTGTGCGCGGGGCTGCTCGGCCGGGTGTACGGCTCGCGGGCCGTGCTGCTCGTCGGCAGCGGCGACAACGGCGGCGACGCCCTGTACGCCGGCGCTCATCTCGCCCGTCGGCGGCGGGGTCGTCCTTGTGCGTGCCCTGGTGGCCGCCCGCCTCGACGCTCTGCACGCACACCGCGTCGGCGCCGGACCA
>NZ_JAKGCV010000458.1 GCF_021556455.1 Streptomyces fuscigenes
CCGACCCGGCGCCCGCGGGGCGGCCCGGGCCGGCGCGGTCCGGGCCGCAGCCCGTCAGGCGCCCGTGACCAGCAGGATCTTGCCGACGTGGCTGCCCGCGTCGAGCGCACGGTGCGCCTCGGCCGCGTCCCGCATCGCGACGCGGCTGTCGATCACCGGGCGCACGTCGCCCGAGGCGACGAGGGGCCACACGTGCTCGCGCACCGCCGCCACGATGGCCGCCTTCTCGCTCGCCGGGCGGGCCCGCAGGGACGTCGCCGTGATCGCGGCACGCTTGGCCATCAGCGCCCCGAGGTTGAGCTCGCCCTTCACGCCGCCCTGCATGCCGATCACGGCGAGCCGGCCGTTGACCGCGAGCGCCGCCACGTTCCGCTCCAGGTACTTGGCGCCCATGATGTCGAGGATGACGTCGGCGCCCCTGCCGTCCGTCACCGCCCTGATCTCCTCCACGAAGTCCTGCTCGCGGTAGTTGATCAGGAAGTCCGCGCCCAGCTCCTTGCAGCGCGTGAGCTTGTCCGCGCCGCCCGCCGTGACCGCGACCCGCGCGCCCGCCGACTTGGCCAGCTGGATGGCGGCCGTGCCGATGCCGCTCGCGCCGCCGTGCACCAGGAAGGTCTCGCCCGGCCTGAGGTGGGCGACCATGAACACGTTGGACCAGACCGTGCAGACCACCTCGGGCAGCCCGGCCGCGTCCGCCAGCTCGACGCTGTCGGGCACGGGCAGCAGCTGCCCCACGGGGACGGCCACCTTCTCCGCGTAGCCTCCGCCGCCCATCAGGGCGCACACCTCGTCGCCCACCGCCCACCCGGCGACGCCCGGCCCGACGGCCGAGATCCGGCCCGAGCACTCCAGGCCCGGATAGACGGGCGCGCCCGGCGGCGGGTCGTAGTGCCCCTGCCGCTGCAGCACGTCGGCCCGGTTGACGGCGCTCGCCACGACGTCGACGATCACCTCGCCCTCGCCGGGGACGGGGTCGGGCACCTGGGACCACACGAGGGCTTCGGGTCCGCCCGGTTCCGGAATCGTGATCGCATGCATGGTCGTGAGGCTACCCGCGCCCCTCGCGCCCCATCCGTCCGGCCGCGCGCCGGCCCGGGCCGTGGCGTACGGGCCGGCCGGGGGCGTCCCGGACCCTCCTGCTCGCCCGGGCCCCGGGGCCTCCGGAGCCGGGCGCCCCCGTCAGCGGAACGCGCTGCCCCGGGGCGGGGCCTCCGGCGGCTCGGAACGGGCACGGACGATGGCGATCACCCGGTCCGTCGGCTGGAGCGGACTCGCTTCCGGGTCGTCGTAGGCGAGCAGGCGGTGGCCCCGGACCACGCTGACCACGAGGTCGTCCGTCTCCCGGACACCGCGGCCGCACTCGGCCTTGCTCACGGGGCGCTCCACCATGTCGAGGCCGCTGCCCTGCTGGATCAGGTCGTCCATGACGGTCCCGGCCCAGGGGCTGAGCACCGACATGCCCAGCATCCGGCCTGCCGCGCTCGCGCTGGTGATGACCGCGTCGGCGCCCGACTGGCGCAGCAGCGGCGCGTTCTCCTCCTCGCGCACGGCCGTGACGATCTTCGCCCCCTTGTTGAGCTGCCGGGCCGTCAGCGTCACGAGCACCGCCGTGTCGTCGCGCTGGGTCGCGATGACGATCTGCCGGGCGCGCTGAACCTCCGCGCGCAGCAGCACCTCGCTGCGTGTGGCGTCGCCGACGACGCCCGCCAGGCCCTCGGCGTTGGCTGCCTCGACGACCTTGCCGGCCGGGTCGACGATGACTATCTGGTCCTTGCGCACCCCGGTGGCGCGCAAGGTCTGGGTGGCCGACCTGCCCTTCGTGCCGTAGCCGATGACCACGGTGTGGTCGCGCAAGGTGGACCTCCAGCGGTTCTGCCGCCACTCCTCCCGGGTGCGCTCCGTGAGGACCTCGAGAGTCGTGCCGACCAGGATGATCAGGAACAGCACCCGCAGCGGGGTCACCAGCAGCACGTTCGCCAGCCGGGCCCCGTCGCTGTACGGGACGATGTCACCGTAACCGGTGGTGGACAGCGTCACGGTGGAGTAGTAGACGGCGTCCAGGAAGTCGACCGAGCCGTTGGCGTTGTCGTGGTACCCGCCACGGTCCGACCACACGATCAGGACCGTCAGGAACAGCACCGCGAGGGCCATCGCCAGCCGCCGCAGCACCTGCCGCAGCGGACGCTGGACCGTACGGCGGGGCAGGCTCAGCCGCCCGCTGACCAGATGCTCGTCGGCGCTGCGCGCGATGGCGTCGTGACCGGGAAGTTTCACGTGAAACACCCTCCGGCGACGGGCGCGGTCCAGGGCAGATCCAGCACTTCCAGCAGGGCGCCGGGGGCGACGCCGCCAGGCGGCACCACCGCGAGGCCGTCGGCGACGGCGATGCCGCGCAGCATGGCGGGGCCGTTGAAGTGCACGGGCTCCAGCCCGTCGTCCCGGTGGACGAACGGCACCAGGCGGGTGTGGTGCGGGTGCCCGCGCAGGTCCTTCCCGACCGGCGCGCGGTACGGGGCCGGCGCCGTCCGCCCCGCCAGTTCCCGCAGCAGCGGCTCGGCGAGGGTGAGCAGCCCGGAGACCGCCGCCAGCGGGTTTCCCGGCAGCCCGACCAGGTGGCGCCCGGCGCCCAGCGCGGCCAGCAACATCGGGTGCCCCGGACGCACGGACACGCCGTCGACGAGCAGCTTCGCCCCGGCCTTGTGCAGGACCGGGTGGACGTGGTCGACCGGCCCGGCCGCCGTGCCGCCGGTGGTGACGACGAGATCGGCCTTGGAACCGGTGATCGCCCGCTGGAGGGCCGTCGCGTCGTCGCGTACCCGCCGCGTGGCCCGCACGTCGGCGCCCAGCGCGCGCAGCCAGGGTCCGACCATCGGGCCGAGCGCGTCCCGGATCAGACCGCCGTGCGGGAGGCCCTCGGTGAGCAGTTCGTCGCCGACGACCAGCACCTCGACGGTCGGCCGCGGCACCGTGTGCAGCGTGTCGTAGCCCGCGGCCGCGGCCAGCCCCAGCACGGCGGGCGTGACCGTGGTGCCCTCGGACAGCAGCGAGTCGCCGGAGCGGCACTCCTGCCCGCGGGGGCGGATGTCCTGCCCCTGGACGACCCGGTGCCGGGCGTGCAGCCGGCCTGCCTCGTCGGTGCGCGCGTGCTCGCTGCGGATGACGGCCGTCGCCTCGGGCGGGATGCGCGCGCCGGTCGCGATGCGCACGGCCGTCCCGTCCGGCAGCTCCCCCGCGTACGCGTGCCCGGCGAGCACGGACTCGGCGGCGACCACGGACCAGGGGCCGGGCCCCGACACGGCCCAGCCGTCCATGGCCGAGGTGTCGAACGAGGGCAGGTCGGTGAGCGCGGTCAGCGGTTGGGCGAGCGCCTCCCCGAGGGCCCGCTCGCCGGGTACGCGGTGGGAGCGGCCGGCTCGCGCGAGGCGGCCGGCCCGGGCCGCGCGGAGGCGGGCCTCGGGCCAGTCCAGGGCCCGGTGCGGGCCCGGGCCGCCACCGGCCGCTTCGGTCGGCGGCCCGGCGACCAGCGCCAGTGCGTCGTCGAAGCCGTCGATCTCCGCCACCTCGCCCGCGTCGCCGTCACGGGACGTCATCCGGCGTCCGTCCCGGAGCCGTTCGCCTCCTCCTCCCAACGCCGGGCCAGCGCCGACGCCTTGGCGGCCGCCTCGGCGACGGCCTGCTCCCCCTGGCCTGCCGCCCTCGCCGCCGCGTAGCCGACCAGGAAGGTCGTCAACGGGGCCGCGGGGCGGGCCACTCCGTGCGCCGCGTCGCTCGCGAGGTCGAGCAGCAGGGTGGTGTCGACGTCCAGCTCGATGCCGAGCTCGTCCTTGACTGCGGTGATCCATTCGTCCAGCACGGTTCCATGCTCCCTGATGCGTGTGCGGGCGGTGGCGATGTCTTCCCAGGTGTCGCAGTCGAACGCGGCGGAGGAGCCGGCATCGACACGGACAACGTCCAGTTCCTGTGACAGCAGGCGCAGCGGCAGGCCGGCGAGGCTCCCGTACTCCGCGGCCAGCAGCGCGAGTCCGCGGCGCAGCGGCTCCGTGGCGTAGGCCGCGACGAGCGGCTGGTCCCGGCCGTCGCCGTCGACGAGGAACGCCGCCTCGCCGCCGCCCGCGAGCGCCTCGCGCAGCCGCGCCACGGTGTCCGTGCCGAGGAAGGGCAGGTCGGCGGAGAGCACGACGGCCGTCCCGGCCGTGACACATCGGGTGCCCGCGTCCAGCGCGGCCACCGGGCCGCCGCCGG
>NZ_JAKGCV010000459.1 GCF_021556455.1 Streptomyces fuscigenes
GCTGCTCGGCACGGCCGGCCGCCTGATGATCGTGGCCGCCGACCATCCCGCGCGCGGGGCGCTCGGCGTCGGTGGCGACCCGCTCGCCATGGCCCGCCGCGGCGACCTGCTGGCGCGGCTGCGCCTCGCCCTGTCGCGGCCGGGCGTGGACGGCGTCCTCGGCACGGCCGACGTCCTGGAGGACCTCCTGCTGCTCGGTGCGCTGGAGAACAAGGTCGTCGTGGGCTCCATGAACCGCGGGGGCCTCGCGGGCGCCTCGTTCGAACTGGACGACCGCTTCACCGGCTACCGGGCCGAGGACCTGGCCACGGCCGGGTTCGACGCGGGCAAGCTGCTCCTGCGGATCGACTACGCCGACGAGGGCGGCGGGTCCGTCTCCACGCTCCTGTCCGCCGCGCGCGCCGTGGACGCGATGGCCGCGCGCGGGCTGCCCGTGTTCGTGGAGCCGTTCATCTGCCGCAGGGACGAGCGTGGTCTGCTGCGCAGCGACCTGAGCGCCGCGGCCGTCACCCGGTCGATCGCCATCGCGTCCGGCCTCGGCGGGACCTCCGCGTACACCTGGCTCAAGGTGCCGGTGACGGACGAACCGGATGCCATGGCACGGGTCATGGAGGCGTCGTCGCTGCCCGCCGTGCTGCTCGGCGGGGACATCGGCGACGACCAGGAGGGCACGTACGAGAAGTGGCGGAGCGCGCTGCGGCTGCCGACGGTGCAGGGCCTCGTCGTGGGGCGCTCGCTCCTGTACCCGCCGGACGGCGACGTCGTGAAGGCGGTGGACACGGCCGTGGGGCTGCTCTGAGGACGCGCGGCGAGCCGCCGGGCGCGGGCTAGGAACGGTACGGGCGCGGGCAGGGGCAGGGCTTCCGGACGCGGGGCGGGCTGCGTACGCGTACGTCCGCGGTGCGGGGCCGAAGGGGGTACGCGCAGGGCTGCGGGTAGGAGCACGGCGGGACCCGCCGGCGGGCGGGGACGGGCAGGGGTACGGCGGGCCACGCCGACGCGAACAGCACGCGGCGGCGGCCCGGTCGGCGACCGGCGTACGGCGGAGCGGGGTAGGGAGAGACGTATGGCGACACCAGCACGGCGACACGGCCCGGCCGCGGAGGGCCGCACCGGGGACCCCGGCCGCGGCCCGCACGACGGTCCGGCCGCCGACGGGCATGCCCCCGGCCGCTCCGCCGTGGACGCCCCCGCCCCGGGCGAACACGCCGTGGGCGCCCCCGCCCGGGGCGAACACGCCGTGGGCGCCGGGCCCCGCCCCCACGGGGCTCAGGCAGCCCGCCGCCACCACGTGCGCGCCGGCGAGAGCGCCGCCGGTCCCTACGCGCTCGACATCGGACCCGAGCGCGCGGGCTGGACGTACTGCTCGCTGCGCGTCCTCGACCTGCCGCCCGGAGGCAGCCATGCCTTCGGCACGGGGGGCAGCGAGTGGATCGTGCTGCCGCTGTCGGGCGGGTGCACGGTGACCGTGGACGGCGAGAGCTTCGCGCTGCACGGCCGCGACAGCGTCTTTCGCGGAGTCTCCGACTTCGCGTACCTCCCGCGTGACGGCCACGCCCAGATCGCCTCCGGTGCGGGGGGCCGGTTCGCTTTGGCAGGAGCGAAATGCGAGCGACGACTCCCCGCTCGCTACGGCCCCGCGCCGGAGGTTCCCGTGGAACTGCGGGGCGCCGGCATGTGCTCGCGCCAGGTCAACAACTTCGCCGCGGCGGACGCGTTCGCCTGCGACCGGCTCATCGCGGTGGAAGTGCTGACACCGGGCGGCAACTGGTCCTCGTACCCGCCGCACAAGCACGACGAGCACCGGCCCGGCGCCGAGTCCGTGCTGGAGGAGATCTACTACTTCGAGATCGACGGGCGCGACGGGACCGGCGCCGCCGGGAGCGCCGCGAGCGGCGCCGACGACGGGGTCGCCTACCACCGCGTCTCCCCGTCGCGTCCCGGCGGCACCGACGTCCTCGCCGAGGTGCGCAGCGGCGACACGGTCCTGATCCCCGACGGCTGGCACGGGCCGTCGATCGCCTCGCCGGGGCGCAGCCTGTACTACCTGAACGTGATGGCGGGGCCCGGCGAGGAGCGGGCCTGGCTCATCAGCGACCATCCCGACCACCGCTGGGTGCGCGACGGCTGGCCGGCCGAGGCCGTCGACCCCCGCCTGCCGCTGTACACCGCGGCCCCCCGCCCGGCCGCCGCGACCGGCGCACCGGACGGGAGCGCCCCGGGCGGATCGGCCTCCTCCGGGGCGGCCCGCTCCGCCGCTGCCGACGACGACGGCCCGGACCGAGAGGACTCCTGATGGGCAGTGCGACACGGCGGATGACCGTCGCCCAGGCGCTGATCACGTTCCTGACGCACCAGTACACCGAACGGGACGGCGAACGCCGTCGGCTGATCGACGCCGTGTGGGGCATCTTCGGCCACGGCAACGTCGCGGGCGTCGGCCAGGCGCTGGTGGAGGCGGACGGTGCCATGCGGTACGTGCAGGGGCGCAACGAACAGGCCATGGTGCACGCGGCCGTCGGCTACGCCCGCCAGAGCGGCCGGCTGTCCGCCCAGGCCGTCACCACGTCCATCGGGCCGGGCGCCACCAACCTCGTCACCGGCGCCGCGCTCGCCACCGTCAACCGGCTGCCCGTGCTGCTGCTGCCCGGCGACACCTTCGCCACCCGGCCCGCCGACCCGGTGCTCCAGCAGCTCGAAGTACGCGCGGCGGGAGACGTGAGCGTCAACGACGCGCTGCGACCCGTCTCCGCGTACTTCGACCGGGTCGCGCGGCCCGAGGCGCTCGTCCCGGCGGCCCTGTCCGCGATGCGGGTCCTGACCGACCCCGCCGAGACCGGCGCGGTCACGCTCGCGCTGCCGCAGGACGTCCAGGCCGAGGCGTACGACTGGCCCGAGGAGTTCTTCGCGGAGCGGGTGTGGCGGGTGCGCCGGCAGGCCCCGGACTCCGCCGAACTCGACGACGCCGTCCGGCTCGTGCGCGCCGCGCGGCGCCCGCTGCTCGTGGCCGGGGGCGGGGTGCACCACAGCCGCGCCGAGGAGGCGCTGGCCGCGTTCGCGGAGGCGACCGGCATCCCCGTCGCCTCCACCCAGGCGGGCAAGGGATCGCTCGCGCACGACCACCCCTGCGACGTGGGCGGCATCGGGCACACCGGCACGGCGACGGCCGACGGCCTGGCGCGCGCGGCCGACCTCGTGATCGGGGTCGGCACCCGCTGGTCGGACTTCTCGACGGCCTCCTCGACACTGTTCGCCGATCCCGCCGTCCGCTTCCTCAATCTCAACGTGACGGGCTTCGACGCCCACAAGCTCGCCGCGCACCCGCTGGTCGGCGACGCGCGCACCGCTCTGGAGGGCCTGGCCGAACGCCTCGCGGACCACCGCGTCGATGCGGCGTACGCGGACGGATACCGCGCCGCGAAGGAGCGCTGGGAGGCGCGGGTCACCGCGGCCTTCGCCGCGCCCGACGAGTCCGCGCGCCCCACCCAGGGCCAGGTGGTGGGCGCCCTCGACGCGCTGGTGACGGCCGAGGACGTCGTGATCAACGCGGCCGGTTCGCTCCCGGGCGACCTCCACAAGCTGTGGCGGGCCCGCTCCCGGGACCAGTACCACGTCGAGTACGGCTACTCGTGCATGGGCTACGAGATCCCCGCGGCCATCGGCGTGCTGATGGCGGACCCCCGACGTCCCGTCTGGGCGCTCGTCGGCGACGGCACGTACCTGATGAATCCCACCGAGATCGTCACGGCCGTGCAGGAACGGCTGCCGCTGAAGATGGTCGTCCTGCAAAACCACGGCTACGCCTCGATCGGCGGCCTCTCGCGGTCCGTCGGCTCGGAGGGCTACGGCACCGCGTACCGCTTCCGCTCCGGCGCGGCGGCCGGCGCGCCGGGCGGCCCGTACACGGGCGATCCGCTCCCGGTCGACCTGGCCGCGAACGCCGCGTCCCTCGGGATGCGGGTGCTGCGCGCGAAGACCGTGCGCGACCTGCGCGAGGCGCTCGCCGTCGCGAGGGCCGCCGAGGCCCCCACATGTGTCTACGTGGAGACCGAAACGCCCGACACTGTGTCCGCCGTCCCGGCAGCCCAGGCGTGGTGGGATGTACCGGTCGCCGAGACGGCGGGCCGCCGGGCCGCGGTCGAGGCGCGCGAGGTGTACGACAGGAACCGGGCCGCCCGGCGCCGCCACCTGTGAGCGGCGCGCGCACGGGCGGACGTGCCCCGGCGGCCGCGCCCGCCGTCC
>NZ_JAKGCV010000045.1 GCF_021556455.1 Streptomyces fuscigenes
CCGGGCGGCCCGCGCAGGCCCCGGGCGGCGGCCCCTGGAGGTGGCGTCCGGTGCGCGGCCGCCCCGGTCGCCGTCCGCCCGGGGCGCGTCCCCAGGCCGGTCCCGCCCATGGCGCCGTCCGAGATGTCCCGGACACGGCCTAGGGTGGGAGCGCCCGGACGGGCGCGGGAGCACAGCCGCACAACGGCACGGCGGAGAGAGACATGGGTCCTTCAGCGCACACGGTCGGCATCCTGGTCTTCGACGGCGTCAAGCTGCTCGACGTCTCCGGCCCGGCCGAGGTCTTCACCGAGGCGAACCTGAACGGGGCCGCGTACCGGCTCACCCTGGTCTCGGTGGGCGGCGCACCCGTGCGCTCCTCGATCGGCATGGCCGTGCAGGCCGACGCCGACGCCGCCGACGCAGGGCCGTTCGACACCCTCCTCGTGGCGGGCGGCGACGCGCTCCCTGGCTCGGCCGTCGACAGGGATCTCGCCGCCGCGGCGGCGCACCTCGCGCACGGCGCGGGCCGGGTCGCCTCCATCTGCACCGGCGCGTTCATCCTCGGAGCGGCGGGCCTGCTCGACGGCAGGCGCGCCACGACGCACTGGCGGCACACCGAGCTCCTGGCCAGGGGCCATCCCTCGACCCGCGTCGAGCCGGACGCCATCTACGTCAAGGACGGCACGACGTACACCTCCGCCGGCGTCACGGCCGGCATCGACCTGGCGCTCGCGCTCGTGGAGGAGGACCACGGCCCGGACCTGACGCGCGGTGTGGCCCGCTCGCTCGTCGTCTACATGCAGCGCTCGGGCGGCCAGTCGCAGTTCTCTGCCCCGCTCCGGGGCGCGCCGCCGCGCACGCCGGTGCTGCGCCTGGTCCTCGACGCGGTGCAGGCCGATCCGACCGCGGAGCACACCCTGGACTCGCTGGCGGAGCACGTCCGGGTCAGCCCCCGGCACCTGACCCGGCTGTTCCGTGCCGAACTGCAGACGACTCCGCTGAAGTACGTGGAACTGATCCGCTTCGACATGGCCAAGGCGCTCCTCGACTCGGGCCACAACGCGACGGAGGCGGCCGCCCTCTCCGGTTTCCCGAGCTACGAGGCGCTGCGCCGCGCGTTCGCCCGCCACCTCGGGGTCTCGCCCACGCACTACCGGCGCCGGTTCACCACTACGGCGCGCGGGGCGGCGCCGGCCCGCTGAAGCGGTGGAACGGGCGTCTCCCGGACCGGATCCCACCGCAAGGGTGAATCACCGTGCCACCCGCCGGTGTCGCGGCCCGGCGGAGGGAGGAATCACGTGATGTATCGGAGGTCGACCGCTCGCGGCTTCCGGAGGAGGACCACCGCCGTCCGCCGCACGCGGCCGGACCGGGCCTTCGCCGGTCGCCGCCCACCGCAACGAGAGTGAACCCCATGAGCTCCTCGCCCATCGTCCCCCGCACCACGGTCGTCGACGGCCTCACCGTCCGCTACGCGCAGAGCGAGGCCAGCAGCAGGCAGGACGCCCTGCTGCTCAGCCCCTGGCCGGAGAGCGTGTACGCCTTCGAGCAGTGCTGGCCCGAACTGTCCAGGCACGCACGCCTGGTGGCGCTCGACCCGCCCGGCTTCGGCGGGTCCGAGCGGCGCGACGCCCTCATGTCGCCGCAGGCGATGGGCGAGTTCATCCTGCGGGCCGCGGACGTCCTCGGCCTGGACCGCCCGCATCTCGTCGGGCCGGACATCGGCACGTCGTCCGCGCTGTTCGCGGCGGCCGCGCAGCCCGGCCGCTTCCGCAGCATCGTGGTGGGCAGCGGCGGCGCGGCCGTTCCGCTGGAGCTCACCGGCGTGCTCAAGGAGTGGGTCGAGGCCCCGGACCTGGCGCCGTACCGGCAGGTCGACCCGGCCGTGATCGTCGACGCGGCGCTCGGCACCATCGAGGGCTACACCCCGTCCGAGGAGGTGCGGGCCGACTACCTGCGGTCGTACGCCGGGGACCGCTTCGTGGAGTCGATGGCCTACGCGCGTGCGTACGGCGAGCAGCTGCCGCGCCTGGCGGAGCTGCTTCCCGGCATCGAGACACCCGTGCGCATCGTGGCGGGGGCGCGGGACCAGGTGGTCCCGCCGGTCAACGCGTACTTCCTGCACGAGCGCCTGCCCCACAGCCGGGTCGACCTGATCGACGGAGCCGGGCACTTCTGCTGGGAGGAGCGGCCGGACGCGTACGCGGCGCTGGTGGCGGACTGGTGGGAGCAGACCGCGCCGAAGTTCTGACCGGGCGCCCCGGCCGGGATCCCGTGCCCGGGTTCCGGGCCGGGGTCCCGGGCCGGCCCGCCGCCCGTGCCCTGGCGCCGGCCGGCCTGCCCGCCGCGGCGGAGCCCGTCAGTCCAGGTGCGCGGCCAACTCGCCGACGATGTCGTCGAAGTCGTTGGCGACCAGCGACAAGTGGCCTTCGGAGGGGAGGACATGGGCGGTCGCGGCCGGCATGCGCCGCGCCAGCCAGCGGCCGTGGTCCGCGGGGACCATCCGGTCCTCGGTCCCCTGCCACAGCGACACCGGCGTCTCGATGGCCGCCGGGTCGAAGCCCCAGTCCTTGACGAAGGCGAGGTCGTCGTCGCGCCAGCCGGCGATGCCGGTGGACACGGCCGCGCGGAACGACGCGGCGAGGTACTCGGCCAGCTCGGGCGTCAGTGCCCGCAGGTCCACGTCCGACACCAGATCGCCGAGCGCGGCCGCGATCTGCTCCGCCCGCACCACGGCGAGCACCTCGGCCTGCCCGCCCAGGTAGCGGGCCAGCTGCGCCTCCCCGGCCCTGGCGGCGCCGAACTCCTCGATGTTGTCGGCGCCCATCCCGGCGGGCCAGTCCAGGCCTTCCGCGTCGTGGGGTGCGACGCCCGCGACCGAGGCCGCGGCCCGGCAGCGCCCGGGCATCAGCGCGGCACAGGCCAGCGCGTGCGGTCCGCCTCCGGACCAGCCGACGGTCACGAAGCGCTCGGCCCCCAGCTCGTCGAGGAGTTCGGCGGTGTCGTCGACGACCGAGGCGACCCTCCGGCCGGGCTGCGGCGACGAGCCGGCGTAACCGGGCCGGCTGGTGGCGACGAACCGCAGGCCGAAGCGCACGGCGGTCGCGATCATGGGCTCGAAGGGGACGGCGGCGGACGGCGTGCCGTAGTGCACGAGGAGCACGGGCCCGTCGTCCGGTCCTGCCGAGCGGTACTCGAGGATCCGGCCGTCGGAGAGATGGAGGTCAGTCATGGGGCGAAACCTACGCCGCCGCCCCTCCCCCGCGGCCGCGGCACCCCCGCCCGGTCGCGAGACGCCCGCTCCCGGACACGCGGCGGCGGGTCAGTGCCCGGAGAGTTCGCCGGACCGGCCCGCGCCCGCTGTCGTCCCGCGCTCCCCGGAGGCCTTCGAAGCGGGGCGCGAAGGGCGCGGCGGGCGCGCGGCGGGGGTGGCGAAGGACGCGGCCACCACGAGCGCGAGCACGGCGAAGAGTGCGTGGCGGAGCCCGAAGTGCTCGCCGAGGCTGCCGAGCGAGGGCGGCCCCACGAGGAAGGCGACGTACCCGACGGTGGCCGCGAGGGAGATCCGCGCCGCGGGGTTCTCGCCCGAGTCGCCCGCGGCGGAGAGGGCCACGGGAAAGCCGAGGGACGCGCCGATCCCCCACAGCACGGCCGCGGCCGCCGCGACGGCCCGGTTGTCGACCAGGATGACCAGCGCGATCCCGACGGCGCCGACGACCGCGCTGCCGCACAGGGCCGCCGCGCGCCCGTACCGGTCCACGAACCGGCCTCCCGCGAACCGGCCCGCGGTCATCGAGGCCGCGAACACGGCGTAGACGGCAGAACCGAGCGCGGGGTCGAATCCGTGGCCGTCGACCATGACGAGCGGCAGCCAGTCGTTCGCCGTGCCCTCGGCCATGGCGAGGGCGAGGATGACGGCCCCGATGAGCAGCAGTCGCGGCTCCTTCCACACGGCGGGGCGCGCGGGACGCGGCCCGTGCGTACCCGCGGGGGCGTCGCCGTCGCGCCGTCCCACCCCGGCGGGCACCTGACGGACCACGGGCACCAGCACGGCCGCGACCACCACCGCGACGGCGGCGAGGTGCCACGGGACGGGGAACGAGACGGCGGTGAGGGTCATGCCGATCGCCGCGCCGACGACCGTGCCGAGGCTGTAGAAGCCGTGCATGGCGGGGAGCGTCGACCGGCCGAGCAGGCGTTCGACCTCCGCCCCCTCGACGTTGAGGGCGACCTCGGCACCGCCCATGCCGAGTCCGGTCAGGCCGAGGCCGAGGGCCACGACGACGTCGCTGCCCCCTGCCGCCCCCAGGGCGACGACGGCGGGGCCCGCGGCGGTGGACAGCGTTCCCGCGGCGATGACGGGGCGAGCACCCCACCGGGCCACGAGCGGGCCCGAGCAGAGGATGCCCGCCATGGAGCCGACGGAGAGGCCGAACAGGATCAGGCCCATGCGGCCGGTCGACGCGTGCAGGAGGTCGCGTACGTCGGGTGTACGCGTCACCCAGGAGGCCATGGCGAGGCCGGGCAGGAAGAACAGGGCGAACACGGCGAGCCGACGCCGGCCGAGGCTGACAGCCACAGCGATGCCTCCGGGCAGGGTCACGGGATCCAAGTGCGTACAAGCGTACACACTTGGGGTGCGGCCCGTGTGACAGATTGAGTGCGTGAGCGGCACACGGCGTGAGATCCCGAACGATCCCGGGCGCAGGCACCGGATCCTCGATGCCGCCCTGGACGTCATCGCAGAGGCCGGCGTGCACCGGACGACGCATCGCCGGATCGCCGCCCGGGCCGGCGTCCCGCTCGGCTCGCTCACTTACTACTTCGACGGCATGGAGGACCTGCTGGAGCAGGCCTTCGCCCGGCTCGCCGACACCATGTCGCAGTTGTACCGCAGCACTTTGCAGGACGCCGGCTCGAAGGCGGAGGCCGAGGCGGCCGTCGTCGAGCTGATCTGCGGTCCCGCGTACGCGACCGACCGCGACCTCACCCTCGTCTTCGAGATGTACGCCTACGCCAACCACCACGCCCCGGTGGCCGCCATCACCGGCTCCTGGCTCGCGCGCAGCCGCGACAGCCTCGAACTGCACTTCACCCCCTCGGTGGCCCGCGCCCTCGACGCCCTGATCGAGGGCTGGCCCATGCACCGCCGCTTCGAGACCGCCCCCCTCGACCGGCGGCTCGTCGCCGGGGTGGTCCACGCCGTGGTCGAGGCCGCTCCGGCCCTGCCCGGGGGCGGGCAGCCCGGCGGGCACCTCTGAGGGCAACGGGGACCAGGCCGTCCCGCCACCCGCCGGGCGGGGAGCGCCGGTCCGGGGGCGGTGGCCCTGCGTCCAGGCGCCCGCCCAGCGGGGACCGTCCGCGGGCGCGTCAGGGCCGGCAGGTGGCGCACCCGTCGCAGAACGGGCCTCCGCAGGGCTGTCGGCGCCCATCCCCGAGGCGGTACATGAGCGGGTCCCCGTCCGGCCGGCCGCGTCCGCGCCGCCACGCGAACCAGTAGACGGCGCCGACGCCCTTCACCGCTCCCAGCAAGGCACTCACCATGAGGTGTTCGCCCACACGGCACGCACGCGAGGGATTCCCGCCACCGGACGTGTCGGCCGGTACCGCGACCGGCGACCGCGCCCCCGACGAGGTGGGGCCCGCGTCGGTGGCGGCCTTTCGGGAGGGGCGGAAGCGTCGGGTGCGCGGCACGGTCCGGTCCGATCCGGTCGGGGGCCTGTCGCTCGGGCGAGAGGCAGAGAAGCAGGGAGGCAGAGAAGCGGAGAAGCAGAGAAGTAGAGAAGCGGACTGGCCGTGATGCCGAGGACACGCGGGCCGGCCGGTGGCCTACTCGGCCGCGCGGACGACCCTGGGCGGCTCGACGAGGCGCAGGGCGGGCAGGCCCCGGCGCCGCACCATCAGTTCGGCGACGACGATGTTCGGAAGCCAGCACAGGAAGGGGATCACGTTGTAGGCGTTGTTCCAGATCTGCTGGTACGCCACGTCGTCCTGGACGAAGGGAAGTTGCGCGACGAGGAGGGTGCCGAGCCACAGGCGCAGTGTGACCGCGGCGTAGGTGAGGGCGAAGTTGCGGAGCATCCAGGCCTGGTGGGAGCGGATGTCGCGCTCGCGCGCGGCGCGGTATCCCCGCCACGCGGTCCAGGCCCAGAGCAGGTCGAGGCTGCAGAATCCGAAGAAGCCGTCGAAGCCGGCGCTGCTGAAGAAGGACATGACGAACGCGCCGACCGATCCCAGCGCGATGCATATCATGTACGCCCGCCCGATGGCCCGGTGCAGTCCGGGGCGTCTGCGCCGCAGCCCGCGTGCGAACTGCCAGGGGCCGAGCACCAGCGACAGGCCGGCGAAGACGATGTGATCGTAGAAGGCGATCTGGACGGGCCAGGGGCGCACGGCATAGGTCGTGGCCAGCCCCACGTTGTCCGGCGCGAGTTCGGCGAGTGTGCCCTCGCCGTACTGGCCCACGAAATAGCCCGCGATGGCGATGGAGGAGAAGACCACCCAGGTCCAGCTCAGTGCACCTCCCCGGTGGCGGCGTGGGCCCACTGCACGGCGTTTGTCGGTCTGCGACAGCATGGTGAAGCTCTCTGGCTCGATGAGTCGGGAACTGGGCGGCTCCGGAACCGCGGCACGGGGGCGACCGCGCGAAGACGGGGGCGCCCGGTGCCGGCAGGGGTTCGCTCTCTCCCGTGCCGGCTCACCGCGAGGGTGCCGACGGCCGCCGGATTGCAGAAGGTTAACGAGCGGCGCCCGCACGGAAACTGGTGGAAATCCCCATCGCGAGACGCCGTCTGTGGCCCGCGGGCACCTGGACTTCCACCCGGTGCGGTGTCGATGCCGGGACTTCGGAACCGAAGCGTGGTGGTGCGGGCGGCCGGGGGTGGAGCCGGCCGCAAGGGGTGGTGCCGGCGGACGAAGTGGTGTGCGTGTCTGTCGCGTCACTCGGGTCCACCACTCCGGGTCACGACCCTGTCCGGCGCGGTGCGGAAGGACCGGGCCGGGCGCGTCGGCGACCCGAAGTGCGCCACGCGCCGCGGAGACGGGGGGCGAGCCAACTCCTGCACCCCTGGGCGCCTTTCCAGGCCGAGGACCCCGAAGGGGTGGTTGGGAAACTCAGTCCTCAGCCGGCCGGTGGGCCGTTTCGGCGTGCAGCCGCCGCCAGACGAGTTCCATGCGAGGCAGGCCGGGACGTCGGGTCGCCAGCACCAACCGGTCCTGTTGCTCGTCCAGGCGGGCGTAGCGCTGCTGGTCGCGGGTGAAGGGCGGAAGGCCCACCCGTACCTCGTGCCGGACCACATCGCCCTCGACGACGGCCGTGCCCGCGTACGCGACGGCGGGCGCGGGACCGGCTCCGGCGATGACGACGGCCATCCGTGCGTCTCTCGTGTAGATCAACTGGCCCTGGGGGGTGGCTCCGTAGGGCCTGGAACGCACCGTCCCGTCACCGTCGACGTCGGTGACGTCGATCAGGGTCCAGGTGCCGGCCAGACGTTCCCACTGCTCGTCCACTGCTCCACCTCCATCGCGTCTCGGATCGCTCGCGGCTCACCGTAGGCCGGGGGCGAGGCCCGCGGACTGGCGCTCGGCGACAGTGCTCTCGCAGCGGGGTGGAACCTGCGCCGTGTGCGCCGGTTGCGCCCGTGTGCCGTGCGGCAGACGGCTCTTTCCGCCCGGCGCCGCGCGGGGACGCCCCGGCGCGGGGGCGGGGGACGGCCGGGGCGACGAGGCCCGGGGCGAGGGGCGTCCGCGGGCGTGGGCCTGCTCGGCCTCGTCCGCTACGGCTTGCCCGGCGGCTGCGAGCCGGTGACGTCGAGGAGCGCGAGCATGGTGGGGAGCAGGTCGCTGTTCAGAGGATCCGGGTTGCCGCTGTCGATCGCGCCCTCCAGGGCGAGGGTCGTGTACCCGTGCACGAGGGACCAGACCGCGTAGCTCGGCAGCAGCGCGGGGTCGGTGTCGCCGGTCGGCGGTTCGGCGTCCTCGCCGCGCAGGCCCCGGTCCAGGGCAAGGAGGGCGCGGTGCTTCTGCTCGGCCAGTTCCGGTGCGGTGAAGTCGAACTGCGTCATCCGCCACATCAGGTCGAACAGGGCGCGGTTCTCACCGGCGAAGGCGACGTACTCCCCGGCGAGGCGTGTCACGCGCCCACGGGCATCGAGTCCGGCGAGTTCGAGCGATTCGAGCCGGTCGCAGAGCTGCCGGTACGCGCGCGTCGCGAGCGCGCCGAGGAGCCCGCGCGCGTCACCGAAGTGATGCTTGGGAGCGGACTGCGACACCCCCGCCCGCCGCGCGGCCTCGCGCATGCTGAACCCGGCGACGCCTCTGTCGGTCAGCACGACGAGCGCACTGTCGAGCAGCGCCGCGCGCAGGTTGCCGTGGTGGTACTGATCGCCGGTGAGTGGTTCCTTGCCCATCCCTCCATCTTGACAGTGAGAAGATGTTTCGTAAACTGCTCACTGTCAAGATGATGAGTGGGAGTGGATATGGCGGACATGGTGCTGGTCACGGGCGTCTCGGGGTACATCGGTGGTCACATCGCCGCCGAGCTGCTGCGGCGCGGCTACGCGGTGCGCGGCTCGGTGAGGTCGCAGTCCCGCGTCGGCGAGGTGCATGCGGCGATGGCGGCGGCCGGCGTCGACACGGCACAACTGGAGACGTGCACGCTCGACCTGCTGTCCGATCGAGGGTGGGCGGAAGCGGTCGACGGGTGCCGATACGTGCTGCATGTGGCATCTCCGTTCGTGCTGGCGAAGCCGAAGGACCCGGACGAGCTGATCCGTCCCGCCGTCGAGGGTGCGACCCGAGCGGTCGGAGCGGCGCTGAACGCGGGCGTGGAGCGCGTGGTCATGACCTCGGCGCTGGCGACGGTGCAGTTCGCCCGCGCGCCCAAGGGCCACGTCTACACGGACGCGGACTGGACCGACCCGGACGATCCGCGCCTCAACGCGTACATCGTCTCGAAGGTCAGGGCCGAGCGCGCGGCGCGAGAGCTCGTGGAGCGGCGCGGGACACCGGACCGGCTCGCGGTCATCAACCCGGGTGCGGTGATCGGCCCACTCCTGACGACCGATCCCGGGACGTCGGTCACCGCGATCCAGCAGCTGATGTCGGGGGCGCTCCCGATGATCCCCGACCTTCGGCTTCCGTGGGTCGACGTGCGGGACGTCGCCGACGCCCACATCGCCGCGACGACCTCGACGCGTGCCGCCGCTCGCCGCACGATCGTCGCCAACGACCCGATGTCGCTCATCGAGGTCGCCAGGGTGATCCGCGAACGCCTTCCCGAGGCAAGCCGGAAGATGCCCGCACGGGCGATGCCGACGTGGTTCACGCGGCTCGCCAGCGTCTTTGAGCCCCAACTGCGCGACAACCGCTGGCTGATCGGCCAGAACCAGCGCTTCGACCGCACCACCGCGGAGGCCCTCGTCGGACACCCGCTGCGATCGATCCCCGACGCGATCGAGCAGACCGGACGCAGCCTGGCCGAACACCGGATCCTCTGAATCCGGCGAGCACGTCGGGCCACGCGCGACCCGGCGACAGGGCCGGCGACGGCCACTCGGCCTCAGCCCGCCGCGGCCGGCTTCCGGGCAGACGAGAGCTGCCGCAGGGCAAGGGTGGCCCCCACCCCGGGAATGAAGGCCAGAGCGACGGTCGCACCTCGTTTCAGCGGGTCCCGGAACACACTTCCTATCGCGACCAGGTAGGCACATCCGTGCACGGGGCCCGTCAGCGAAGCGACGGGCGCGTTGTGCACCGTGACGAGATTGGTCAGCAGCACGAGCAGGGATACGACTTCGACCAGGGCCGCACTCTTCAGAAGGGTGTGATCGCGGTCCATGTTCACACTCCCGTGGTGGAGCCCGGGCGGACGACCATCAGGACGGTGACCGCGGCCCAGAGCAGGTTGAAGAACCCTGCATACATGGCGAGTTGGGCAGTGTCCGACCGCTCGACGGTACCGCCCGAGTCGATCTGGCCGCGGAGGCTGTCCTGGCCGGGCAGCACGAGGACGACGAGGATGCCGGCCGCCACCGCCGTCAGGACGATCGACGCGATCAGCCATGCACTGCCGAGTACGCCCATGTACGAGGCGGTGGCGAACCCCAGGACCGGGACGGCCAGGCCGACGCCGGCGTACACCCGGCAGATGCGGTGGAGGAGTTGGACGGAAGCCCCCGCGGAGGGGTCAGAACCGCTCGCCCCTGCACGACGGGCAGCAGGCGGGAACATGCTGGCGGCGACCGCTACGGGGCCGATCGCGATCACGGCGGCCAGGACGTGGAGCGAGAGGAGGATCTTGGTCATGATTCGGTGTGCTTCGCGGATCGTGGAACCTGCGTGACGAACATTGCCTCTCCTATGACCCACGCACCCCCGACGCCTGCGGCGGGTGCGAGATGTCCGGTGTGAAGTTCTGCGCTTGACGGATGGCGAGGAGCGCCGGCGACACCGCCGGCCGGCGCGGTCCAGGGCTCGGCGGGTCGCGAGGCGGACGGCCGGTGAACGCCGGGAACGGCCCCTGCCGCTCAGGCAGGGCCCTCACGGCCATTACTTTCAGCCCGCCTGAAAGGTAGCACACCACCTACCTCCGGGAACCGCGTCGGAGGGGAACCTTCAGGCGTACTGTAAGTTGAAGACGCCGAGGGTTCGCGAGGTGCCCGTACCCCCGCCCCCCGCCGACGGCACCCCCGCGGGGAACCGCCGGAACCCACCGGCGGCGGCGCTCCGGCCGCGCGTCCCGGCGGCCGACGCCCCCTCACCCGGACCAAGGAGACTCACATGAGCGACAGCGAAACGACCGCACCCGCCTTCGCGCTGTGGAACGTGTACAGCGTCGGGAGGGAACAACCGGCGATCGACGAGAGGGCGATGGGGAGCCTCACGTCCGTCCTGGAGGCCTTCTCCGCGGACGGCGTGGTCCTGCGGGGCCTGTACGACGTGTCGGGCCTGCGCGCCGGCGCGGACCTGATGGTCTGGCTGCACGGCCCGGACCCGGAACGGCTGCAGTCGGCCGCGCGGGTGCTGCGGCGCGAGCGCGCGTTCAAGGGCCTGAAACCGGTGTGGCATGCGATGGGGGTCCATCGCGAGGCCGAGTTCAACCGGAACCACTTGCCGGCCTTCGTGAGGGGTGTCGCGCCGGCCAAGTGGCTCACGGTGTACCCGTTCAATCGGAGCTACGAGTGGTACTTGCTCCCGGAGGAGGAACGGCGCGGACTCCTCGCCGAGCACGGTCGCGCCGGAGCGGCGTACCACTCGGTCCTGACGAACACGGTCTCCGCGTTCGCCCTCGGCGACTACGAGTGGATCCTGCCGCTCGAAGCCGACGATCCGATCGATCTCGTGGACCTGATGCGGACCCTGCGCGCCACGCGGGCCCGGCTGCACGTGCGCGACGAGACACCCTTCTTCACGGGGCGCCGGATCGAGCTCCACGAGCTGTACGCGCTGATCGGTGCCTGAGCGTTCGGCACCACGCCCGACACACGCCGCCGCCGGTGCCGAATCCACGGCGGCGACACGTGGGATCCGCCGACCCGGGTACCGCCGACGCCGGGTGAACTCCCGGCAGCTGGGCCGGCGTTCGGGCGCCGCCGGTCCGCCGTCCACTCGCCGGCACCCACGGCCGCCGGTGCCGCGCGGGGATCGCCGGTACCCAGGGGTCGCCGACGCGCACAGCCCGTCGGAGCGCACGGGCGGCGCCCGTCCGGTGCACGCCGGGCCGAGGGGCGCCGACCGCGCACGTTCAGCGCCCACGTGGCCCGTCGCGGGAACGCGGGGCGAAAGGACCCCGATCCAGGCTCCCCCAGCATGCGGTCAGGCCGCGAGCGGCACGGAGCAAGGGTCGCCGGTCGTCAAGAGAGCAGCCGCGACGCTCATTGTCCGGCGCCGGAAAGGTTGGCCGTTGTGAACGGCGGAAAGACTCGACGAAGCGGTGTGCCCGCGAAGTTCCGAACGAGGGAGGGCCAGGCCCTGCCACCCGCACCCGCGCCGGGCGGCGGTACGCGGGATCGACTCGCACGCGCGGTGTTCCCGCGCGTCCGTGCCTACGTCGCCCTGACCAAGCCACGCGTCATGGAACTCCTGCTGGTCACGACCGTGCCGAGCATGGTTCTGGCTCACGGCGGCCCGCCGGGTGTGCCGCTCGTCGTGGTGACGCTCATCGGCGGAGCGGCGAGCTCGGGCAGCGCTTCGGCCTTCAACATGTACCTGGACCGGGACATGGACGCCCTGATGAAGCGCACGTCGGACCGCCCGCTGGCCACAGGGCAGGTGGCACCGCGCTCCGGCCTGGTCTTCGCCTGGTCCCTGGCACTCTTCTCGACGGCCTGGTTCTGCCTCCTCGTGAACTGCCTGGCCGCCGCGCTGTCCGTCTGCGCGATCCTCTGGTACGTCGTCGTGTACACCATGGCCCTCAAGCGCCGCACCGAACAGAACATCGTCTGGGGAGGGATCGCCGGCTGCTTCCCGGTCGTCATCGGCTGGGCTTCGGAGACGGGGACCGTGTCGTGGCCCGCCGCGATCCTCTTCCTGGTCGTCTTCTTCTGGACCCCGGCACACTACTGGCCGCTGTCCGTCAAGTACGGCGAGGACTACCGCCGCGTCGGCGTCCCCATGCTCGGTGCGATCCGGCGCATCGACCACGTCGCCACGAGGGTCACCGCATACGCCGCGGCGACCGTCGCCACTTCTCTCCTCCTCGTCCCCGTCGCACGGATGGGCTGGATCTATGCGACGGTGGCTGCCGCCGGTGGAGGGTGGTTCGTGTGGGAGGCCCTCCGGTTCCAGGCCGCCGCTCGACGCTCGGCGGGCGCTCCTCGCCCCATGCGGGTGTTCGCGGCCTCCAATGCCTATCTCGCCCTGCTGTTCGCGGCGGTGGCCCTCGATCCACTCCTGAGAACCTGAGTCGGGGGGGTGGCGCCGGAGCGGCCGGGCGCCGGCGGCACTCGACGCGTTCCCGATTCCCGATTCCCGATTCCCGATTCCGGCTCCGGTTCCGGTTCCGGCTCCGGCTCCGGCTCCGGCTCCGGCCGTCTCCGGCCCGCTGGTGAACGACGCCGTGAAACCGACTCGCCCCCGCACCGCACCGCACCGCACCGCACCGCACCGCACCGCACCGCACCGGCCGAGCAACCCGCACCGCATCGACCAAGACACCGCAGACGTCCACATCCCGGAGGCTTCACATGGAAGACCGCACCACCACCTGGCCCGCCCACCTGACGGGCGATGCGGCCCCACTGGAAGTCGGCATGCTCCTCTACGAGGGACACACCGCGCTCAACCTCGTCGGCCCGTACACCACTTTCGTACTGGCGGGCATGAGGGTCCACCTCGTGGCCAAGACCCTCGCCTCCGTCGTCTCGGACGACGGCGGCCTGACCATCGCCCCCACCACCACCTTCGACGCGTCCACCGAGCGGTTCGACATCCTCTTCGTCCCCGGGGGCGGGCTGGTGCACGAGCCGATGCTGGACCCGGCCACCCTCGCGTGGCTGGCGGACCGCGGCGCGACGGCCTCCTACGTCACCGCGGTCTGCAACGGCCCCCTCGTCCTCGCGGCGGCGGGCCTGCTCGACGGCTACCGCGCGTCCACGCACTGGGCGTCACGGGACCAACTGGCGCGACTGGGCGTCGAGGTCTCGACGGAACGAGTGTGCGTCGACCGCAACAGGATCTCCGGAGGCGGTGTGACCGCGGGAATCGACTTCGGGCTCGCCCTCGTCGGGCACACCCTGGGCGAGAAGGCCGCGAGTTACGCCCAACTCGTCATGGAGTACACCCCGGAGCCTCCGTTCGACGCCGGGTCGCCCGAGAGCGCGGGTGCCGACGTCGTGGCATTGCGCACGCGGTTCATGGCCGAGCCCGACACCGCCCTCCGGGACGCCGTGTCCCACCTGGTCGACCAAGGCTCGGCGCCGGGCTCCCACCCGGTACGGGACGGGATCGCGGACCCCGGCGCCGGCCTCGCCCGTACCTGACCGCTCCCGGCTCCGCGCGCCGGCCCGGCATAGGCCATGGTGCCGGGCGGCCCGGCCCTGCTCGTGCTCCTGCTCCCGCTCCCGCTCCCGCTCCCGCTCCGAGACGACGACGCCTCAGGTGACCTGCTCGTTCCGATACGGTGGGAGACTCGGACCGCAGGGAAGGAAGCTTGGATGGCAGACGCGGGGGACGCTCGCGCGGCGCGGTACCCGGTGAGTCCAACGATGATCATGATCCTCCAGGGGCGTTCGCTGGAGGCCCGGGTCGAGGAGTCGCTCAAGGGCATCGGCCTCTCCCTGCGCAAGCTCGGGCTCCTGGGACATCTGCGGCAGGAACCGGGCATCTCGTTCAGCGCATTGGCGCGGCGGGCCGGCATCAAGGTGCAGAGCCTGCATCCGATCGTCGAGTCGCTGGTCTCCGCGGGGCACGTGGCGACGGTCGGCGGTACCGGGCAGGGCCGTGCCGCGGTCATCGAGTTGACGGACCGCGGTGCGAGCATGCTGGAGCAGGCGACCCGGCTGATCGCCGAGCACGATCACGAGGTGTTCGCGAAGGGCGAGTGGAAGGACCTGGGCACCGCGCTCACCCGCCTCGGGGAGGCGCTGTGGCGCGAGCGCACGCAACCGTCTCCCCCGGGCGGCGGGTGATCAGGCGCACCGCGCCCGGCTGCCGAAGGCTCGCCGGCAACGCCGTCCGGCCCGTGCGGCGCGGCGGCCGGTCCACGTCGGCGCGGCCTGCATGACACCGCGGTCCGGACAGCCGCTGCCCGGACCGTCCCACGCGGGTCCGGGGCGCGGGATCCTGACGGGCCTTCACCCTCCCCGCGGCATCCATGGCTCCTGCCACGACAAGTGCCCGCCGACGAGGGAGCGCGCCTCATCGGGCCCCCACGTGCCGCGCTCGTACACACGCACCGGCGGCGGGAGCTCCAGCAGCGGCTGGACGATGCGCCAGGTCTCCTCGATGCCGTCCTCACGTGCGAAAAGCTGGTGATCACCGGCGATGGCCGCGTGGAGCAGCCTCTCGTACGGTTCCTGGGGTCGGCCCAGGTCGGCCGCGAAGGTGGTGTCCAGGTGGACGGCCCGCCAGGCACCCCGGTCGCCGTGCCCGCTCAGTTGCAGCCGCAGCCCCGGCTCCTTGTCGATCCGCAGCACGATCTGGTTCGCGGCCACCTGCGGCGGGGCGGCGAGGAAGGCGAGCCCCGGTGTCCTGCGCAGTACCAGCCGGACCTCCGTCACCGTCTCCGGCATGGCCTTGCCGGCCCGCAGGAACACGGGGACACCGTCCCACCGCCAATTGTCGATCCTCAGGCGCAGCGCGGCGAAGGTCTCCGTCGTCGAGTCCTCCGCCACGCCCGGCACGTCCAGGTATCCCCCGTACTGGCCGCGGACGTACTGCCGGGGATCGACCGGCGCCACCGCCCGGAAGAGTTCCGCCTTCTTGTCCCTCAGGTCGTCGGCTCCGGCACCGGCCGGAGGCTCCATCGCGACCAGGGCGAGCACCTGGAGGAGGTGGTTCTGCACCACGTCGCGCAGCGCGCCGACGGCGTCGTAGAAGGCGCCCCTGTCCTCGACTCCGAAACTCTCCGCCATGGTGATGTGAATGGCGGAGACGCTCTTGCGGTCCCACAGCTCCGCCATCGCGAGGTTGGCGAATCGCAGGTACTCGAGTTCGATGACCGGTTCCTTGCCGAGGAAGTGGTCCACGCGCAGGATCTGGTCCTCGTCCAGGACGGCGCGGAGGCGCCCGTTGAGTTCGCGCGCCGAGGCCAGGTCGTGGCCGAAGGGCTTCTCGACGGCGACCCGCGCGTTCCTCAGCAGGTCGACGGCCGCCAGGTGCTCGACGATGGGCGCGAAGAGGGCCGGCGGCATCTCCAGGTAGAACAGCGGTCGCCGATCGTGCCCCACGGCTTCGGCGAGCCGCTCGTAGAGGCCGGCGTCGCCCACGTCGCCGTTCAGGTAGGACAGCCGCCCCGCCAGCCTGCGGAACACGCCCTCGTCGATGTCCTCGCCGCCCTCGGCGACGGCCGAGTGCGCATGCTCCACCAGGTGGTCGACCGTCCAGTCGTCCCCCGCGATCCCGATGATCGGGCAGTGGAGAAGCCTCGAACGCTCCAGGCGGTACAGGGCTCGGAAGGTCATCTTGCGTGCCAGGTCGCCGGTGATTCCGAAGATCACCAGCAGGTCCGCGGCGCGCTCGCCGTCGTCCCGCGCCGTCGCCGCCGGTTCCGCTGCCATGCCGTGACCTCCACGATCGGCGTGACCGAGCCGGGCGTACTGCCGCGTGGCACGGCACACCGCCCCCACCAGCACACACCCAAATGCCGGCCGCGACCAGTCGGGGCCCGCCCGCCCACCGGGACGCGTCCTGGCCGGCAGGGGTACGTCCCGCCACCGCGGCGCCGCGCCTTGCGCGGACAGCCCGGGCGATTCCCGAGCCGGTCGCCTTCCGTCCCGGGCGACGGCCGCGCTCCTCCGCCCGGGATGCCGCCGCCCATCGGGCCGGCCCGGGCCCGAAGGAGCCGCGTCCGATGTTTTGCGTCCGATGAACCGTCAATAGATTCAACAGGGTTACGGCCGCACCCCGACGAGGCCGACTGCGCGGGCACACCGACGAGCGGCGGGCGGAGGGCCGTTGACCGGGTGAAGCGCGGCTCCAAGGGCGATCGAGTACCACGGAGGTCTGATCGTGTTCTACTACGTCCTCAAGTACGTGCTCCTCGGCCCGCTGCTGCGGGTGCTGTTCCGGCCGCGGATCGAGGGGCTGGAGCACGTGCCCGCGCGCGGCGGCGCGATTGTGGCGGGCAATCATCTCTCCTTCTCCGACCACTTGTTGATGCCCGCGATGCTGCGGCGGCGCATCACCTTCCTGGCCAAGGCGGAGTACTTCACCGGGCGCGGGCCGAAGGGCAGGCTGACCGCGTTCTTCTTCCGCAGCGCCGGGCAGATCCCGGTGGACCGCTCGGGACGCAGCGCGGGCCAGTCCGCGATCACGGAGGGGCTGGAGGCGCTCGGCCGGGGCGAGTTGCTCGGCATCTACCCGGAGGGCACCCGCTCGCACGACGGCCGCCTCTACAAGGGGAAGGTGGGGGTCGCGGTGATGGCGATCCGCTCGGGGGTGCCCGTGGTCCCGTGCGCGATGCTCGGAACGTTCGAACTCCAGCCGCCCGGGCGGAAGGTGCCCCGGCTCTCGGGGCGCCGGGTGACGATCCGCTTCGGGGAGCCGCTGGACTTCTCGCGGTACGCCGGGCTCGACGGTCAGAAGGCGGCCGTGCGCGCCGTGACCGACGAGATCATGTACGCGATCCTGGGTCTCTCCGGCCAGGAGTACGTGGACCGTTACGCGGCGGACGTGAAGGCCGAGGCAGGCCCGCGCCCGGGACGGTTCCCCGGGCTGCGCCGCCCTTAGCGTATCCGCGCACGGCGAACAGCGCTGTCGCCGACCACCGGCCCCGGCCTAGCGTTCCCGCCATGACCAAGGGAAACGTGCTGGTGATCGGAGCCGGTGGACAGATGGGGCGGGTGGCCGTGGCGGCGCTCGCCGAGGACGGATGGGAGGTGACGGCCGCCTCGCGCGGCGGCGGCCGGGACGCGGCGTGGCCGGCGGAGGTGCGCGCCGTGCCGCTGGACCGCGCCGACGGTGCGGCCCTGGCCGCGGTGGTCGGGGAGGGAAGCGACGTCGTCGTCGACCTCGTCGCGTACGACGCGGAGCACGCCGAGCAGTTGATCGGGCTTGCCACGGCGGGCCGGATCGGGTCGGCGGTGGTCGTCTCCACCGCGGCGGTGTACGAGGACGACCGGGGCAGGAACTTCGACACGCAGGCGGAGCCCGACGGCTTCCCGCGCTATCCGGTGCCGGTGCCCGAGTCGCAGCGCACGGTGGCGCCGGGGGGTGCCACGTACGGCACCCGCAAGGTGCGGCTCGAACAGCGGCTCGCCGAGGCGGGCGACGTGCTGCCCACCACCGTGTTGCGGGCGGGCGCCGTGCATGGTGTGCATTGCCGCACGCCCCGCGAGCTGTACTTCGTGAAGCGGATGCTCGACGGGCGGCGCCGCCACGCCCTCGCGTTCGGCGGGGCGAGCC
Source organism: Streptomyces fuscigenes (assembly GCF_021556455.1). Lineage (GTDB taxonomy): Bacteria > Actinomycetota > Actinomycetes > Streptomycetales > Streptomycetaceae > Streptomyces > Streptomyces fuscigenes. The sequence goes on from NZ_JAKGCV010000045.1 coordinate 18,043, forward strand.
GCTTCCACCCGACGCACACGTCGAACATCGGGGAGCTGATCAGGCTGGCCGCCCGCGCCCCGGGCTCGCGGGTGCTTAACGCGGCCGACCCGCAGGCGCCGAGCGTCGCCGAGATCGCAGCGGCGATCGGCCGGGTGATGGGCGTGGAGACGCCGGCCGTGCCGTTCGACGGGCCGCCGGCGGCCGACGGCGTGGGGGACACGCCCTGGTCGGTCCCGCATCCGGTGGTGCTGGACATGGCGGCGGCGGAGCGCGAACTCGGCTACCGGCCGCTGACCACCTACGCGGATTCGCTGCCCGCGACGGTCGACTACCTCACCGCGCGGCTCGCCGCCCACGGCGACTGGCGGGAGGCGTTCCCTGCCATGGCCGCCACGTACGGCGACGCCCTGTTCGACTACGCGTCCGAGGACGCCTGGTGGGCCGCGCGGACCTGACCGGGCGGCCGTCGGCCCCGGTCCCGGCCACCGTCCTCCCGGGGCCCGTCCCCCGGGAGGACGGCGGCCGGGGCCGTCGCCGCCCACGCCGTCGGGGCGAGGACCCCGGCCGCGTACACCGCGGGAACGACGGCCCCACGAGCGGCGGGGCCGGTCACGACGACGGGTCGCGGTGCTCTCCCGTGTAGTGGGCCGCGATGCCGAAGCGGGGGCGTTCGCCCGGAGCGGACGGCACCTCGCGGACGGTGGAGACGGAGCGCACGGCCTCCTCCCCCGACGGGTCGTCCGCGCTCTCCAGGAACTCCAGGTCAGCCGCCGAGACCAGGGCGACCAGAGGCTTTCCGTGCCGGGTCACGACCACGCGCTCGCCCCCGTAGACGACGCGGTTGATCAGTTCGGCGAACTCGGCACGGGCTTGCGTCACCGGAATCTCATGGGCCATAGTCCCCCATCATAGTTCTGTACGTCCTGTACAGTTTTTACAGAGGGGCCAGCCCATGCAGCAGCCACCGTCGGCCCGGTACGTCCTGCCGGAGTTCACCGAGCGCACGAGCTACGGAACGCGCACGCTCGATCCCTACTCGAAGCTGATGGAGGGCCGGATCGTCTTCCTGGGCACACCCGTCGACGAGACCGCGGCCAACGACGTGATCGCCCAGCTGCTGCACCTGGAGTACACCGCCGCCGACCAGGACATCTCGCTGTACATCAACAGCCCGGGCGGCTCGGTCACGGCCATGACCTCGATCTACGACACGATGCGCGTCATCTCCTGCGACGTGAGCACCACGTGCCTGGGCCAGGTCGCCTCCGTCGCCGCGGTCCTGCTCGCCGCGGGTGCCCCGGGCAAGCGGATGGCGCTGCCGGGCGCGCGCGTGGTGCTCCAGCAGCCGTCGCTCCCGGAACCCGTCCGGGGGCAGCCGTCGGACCTGCTGATCCACACCGAGGAACTTCTGCGGCAGCGCACGTTCCTGACGCGGACGCTGGCCCTGCACACCGGCCGGGACGAGGCGGCGATCGAGGAGCGCCTGGCGCGCGACACGGTGCTGGACGCGCGGGCGGCGCGGGAGTTCGGCCTCGTGGACCACGTGGTGGACCGCCGGGGCGCCCTCCCCGGCCCCGCCGCCGGGCGGTGAGACGGCGATGCTGCCGCCCGAGCTGCCGCCGCTGCCCGCGCTGACGCGGGCGGAGTGCGACGTGGTGGACGCCTATCTGGCGGTCGTGGACCTGGTGGCCCGGATCAATCCGGCCCGCGTCGAGGACACGTACAGCGCGCTGCGGGCCGCACAGGCGCTGCCGGCGCGCGCCCGGGAGCTGCGGGAAGCGCTCGACGTGATGCACGCGCGCGGCGAGTCCGAACTGCACGCGGGCACGCTCGGGCGGGCGCTGCGGGTGCTCGACGGCGAGCGGCGCACCGGCCGGGTCGCACTGCCCCCGGCGGCGACGCCCTGACCCCGCAGAGGCTCGCCCCGGATGGCGCAGCGGCGGCTCCGGGGCCTCCTCGTTCGGCCTACGGGGCCCGGGCGGCGCCGCGGCCGTCGGGGTTGCGCGGCGTGTCTACGGCGCTGCGGGGCGTGATGAGCCGTACTCGCAGGTACGGGGTCCGCGCCACGCTCCGACGGGCGGCCTGACGGTGCCTCACCCCCACGAATGGCGCATGTGTGACGAGATTCACATATCGTCGTTTCAACTCGGAAATCGTCCGGCGGCGGGTCAGGATCCCTGCGACAGGTCGCAAGCCCTCGCCACCTGGCGAGGCGGTCCGGGCGGACGCCGAGTCCTGCCGCCGTACCGGACTTCGTGCGGACACGAGTGGATCGGCAGGAGTGGAGGACCCGAGCAGTGCGGGACGGCGCGTGCGAACGCGACCGCCCCTTGGGGTGAAGCCGCCCAGGCGGCCGGGCACCTTCGTTGGCCCGAACCCGACAGGTCATCCTTCACAGGCGGCTGACGAAGGGTTGCGCATGAGTGCGCAGGTTCATGTCCCGTCTCTGTTCTCCCGCGCCGGCACCATCTCCGCCCTCACGCTCGCCGCGGTCGGCGGCACGCTGGTGGCACCCGGCGCCTCCCCCGACGCGCACGCCGCGTCGGCCGTCGCCACCCGGGCGGTGAAGGTGGCGGCGTCGAAGGCCGGTTCCCCCTACCACTGGGGCGCCACGGGCCCCAACAGCTTCGACTGCTCGGGGCTGGCCGTCTATTCGTACAAAGAGGCCGGCAAGTCGCTGCCGCGCACGACGCAGCAGCAGTACAACGGCAGCAAGCACATCTCCGCCACGTCCCGGCGCAAGGGCGACCTCGTCTTCTTCCACAGCGGCGGATACGTCTACCACGTGGGGATCTACGCGGGGCACAGCCGGATCTGGCACGCGCCGAAGACGGGCTCCTCGGTGCGCCTCGAACACATCTGGACCAAGGACGTCTGGTACGGGCGGGTCGCCTGACGGCTGCCGGACCGCCGCCGCCCGCCGGACGGCCCGGCGGTCACCCGGGCCCCGGGCCCGCCGCCGGACGGAGGTCCCGGCGGGCCTTCGCGGCCGAGCGGCGGCCGGGCCCGGGAAATGCCCCCGTACGGGCGGCGGTACCGCGGTCAGGCCGCCGCGGTCCACGGCAGGGTGATCCAGACGGTCTTGCCGCCGTCCGGTGTGGGCGTGACGGACATCCGGCCGCCGCATTCCGCGGCGAGCCAGCGGATGATGACCATGCCGCGCCCGTTGTCCTGCTGCACCGCGGCGGGCAGCCGCTTGGGCCAGCGCGGGTGGCTGTCGGTGACGCCGATGCGAAGCCGCTCGTGCCGGTCGAGGGTGACGTCCACCGTGAAGGTCGGCGAGTGGCCGAAGGTGTGCAGGACGGCGTTGGTGGTGAGTTCGGAGACCACCAGGCGGACCGTTTCCGCAGTCTCGGCCTCCACCGGCAGGCCCCACTCCGACAGGAGGTCTGCCACGTATCTGCGGGCCACGGGGACCGAGCCGGGCTCGCTCGGCAGGGTGAGGGATGCTTCCTGATGGTCTGCCATGGCGCGGCTGTCCCTTTTCACCGGGCTTGAGTCCGGGCACGAGAGCGGGCACGGGGTCGAAGTGCCGGGCGGGGCCCGTGGGTTTCGGGTGCGCCCCCGGTCTCCGCGTCGGCGTTGCCCCATCGTGCCGCCGCGATGCGCCATTCGCCGGGATATGACGGCATCTGTCGCCCGAAGCAGTGAACTGTTCGATACCGGGCAGGCCTTGGGCCCTGTCCCTCCCCGTGCGGGGCCGCTCAGGCCTCGGGCGCGGTTTCGACGATCGTACGGACGGCCTGCGCGATCTGCCGCTGGTCGCGTCGCCCCTGTGGCTGCTGGAGGCGGCCCTGCTGGCGGGTGTCGTCTCCGGGGTCGGCGCGCTGACCCGCCGGGTGCCGCTCGCGAGGACGCTGACCGTGGCGATCCAGGCGGTCCTCGTCCTGCTGATGCTGACGGTGGTCTTCGCCCGGGACGTCGCGCCGCTCGGCGTGCTGCCGGTCCCGGACGTCTTCGAGCGGTTCTCCCTGCTGCTGGCGTCCGGCGGCGACGACGTCACGCGCTACTCGATCCCCGCGCCGCCCACCGAGGGCATCAAGCTGATGCTGGTCGGCGGCGTGCTGATCATCGGCCTCGCGGTGGACGCGATCGCGGTCACCTTCCGCAACGCCGCCCCGGCCGGGCTGCCCCTGCTCGCGCTGTACTCGGTCGCCGCGGGCATCTCCGGCGGCGCGGGCTCCCCCGCGAGCTGGCTGTGGTTCGTGCTGGCCGCCGTGGGCTACCTGGTGCTGCTGCTGGCCGAGGGCGGGGACCGGCTGGCCCGCTGGGGCCGCGTCTTCACCGGCGGGCCGCAGCGGCCGGGCCGCCCGCCCGGCGCGCCG
>NZ_JAKGCV010000460.1 GCF_021556455.1 Streptomyces fuscigenes
GCGCGGAGACGTACGAGGAACCGTACGGGGAGGACGAGGAGCTTCCGCCTTCCCCGGCCCGCGCGGCCGAGAGCGCCCGCCCCGACACGGGAGGCCGCGGCTCCGGTCAGCTGTACGGCGAGCGCGAGCGGCTCGTCCGCCGCGAGCGCGCGCTCCAGCGGGAGCGCGAGCGGCGTGACGGCGCGGCGGGGCGCGGCACGGGCGGCGGCCGGCACGTGGCCGGCTCCGAGCGCACGGGCCTCGACAAGACCGTGCCGGCGGTGGCCGACGGGCGGCTGATGCCGCGTGCGGAGAGCGAGGAGTTCGGCCGGCGGCTGCAGGGCGCGCTCACGCACTTCGTCGACGACCCGGGCGGGTCGGTCGAGGAGGCGGCACGCGTCCTGGAGGACACGGCCCGGCGCCTGTCCGCCGCGCTGGAGGAGCGTCCGCGCGCCATGCGGGCGGCCTGGGACCCGCGGGGCGGCGACGGGGGCGACGAGACGGAGCGGCTGCGCCAGGCACTGCGCACCTACCGCGAGACGACCGAGAGGCTGCTCGACATCTGACCGGCCCCCGGCGCGGAAGGGCCGGGACGGCGGACGCGGTGCACGGGCGGGCGCCGGGGTGAGAGCTCCGGCGCCCGCCCGCCCGTGTGCCGACCGGGCCCCACGCCCGCGCGGCGCCGAATCCACCGTGCTCCGAACCACCCGTGCTCCGAACCGCCCGTGCCCCGAACGTCCGTGCTCCGAGCCGCCGCGCTCCGAACCGTCCCCGGCGGCGCCGTCCTCGGCGGAGCCGCCGCTTCGCGGGGCCGCCCTTCCCGACGCCCCGGGAGCGTCCCGCTCCGATCCGTGCGTCCTCCGGCGGGCCGCTCGCGAGCGACCGGTCCCGTGACGGCGGCCCACCGACTCGGCCGCCCCGGACACCGGCGCCCCCTCGTCCCACCGGCTCCCGGGCGCGTACGGGCGCCTGCGCCGCGTACCTCCCGCACCGGCCCCGGCCGGCGCGTGCACGGGCCTCCGGGCCCGGATGTCAAGGGCGCGTGTCGCGTCGGCCGAACCTGTTCCGTTGCGTCAAAACGGGGATGACAGGCAGGCGAAGAGGGGGTTGCCTGAGTCTTTCGGCGGGAGCGGTGCCAGGCTCATGCCTCGAGGGCCGCAATGATGGTGGTTTAGGACGGGAGAGGAAGGTCGTCTCGACGTGGCGAACGTGGAGGGCAGTGCACAGGACGGCTCGGCGCCGAGAGGGGTGAGCACCGGTCTCGTCGCGGCACGCACCCTCCTGTGGGTGATCGCCGCCGTGCTCGGCGCGCGCCAGGCGGCGGCCGTGCTCGACAAGCCGCCGGGCCGGCGCCTGACCGACCTGGAGACCTGGACGGGCCCCGGCGGTGTCCTGCACGTGACGGGCTCCCTCTACGACCACGGCTCGCACTTCACCGGCACGCCCTTCGCCGGACTCGTCCTCAAGCCCCTCGCCCGCTCCGCCGAGGAGGCCCTCGGCGTCACCTGGACCGTGGGCACGCTGCTCCTCGTCGCGGCCGTCGGGGTGATCGCGGCCCGCGCCCTGCCCGGCCGCGTCCCCGTGCCCGCCGCGCCCGTCGCCGTCAGCCTGCTGATGGTGTCCCTGCCGGTCCGCAACAGCTTCCACCTCGGTCAGACCAGCATCATCCCCGTCCTGCTTGTGCTGCTGGGCTGTTTCGTCGCGCGCGGCGAACGCCTGGCCGGGCTGCTCGTCGGCGTCGGCGCCGCGCTCCAGCCCGCGGTCCTGCTGTTCGTGCCGCTGCTGTGGCTGACGGGGCGCCGGAAGGCGGCCGTGGCGTCGACGGCCGCCTTCGCCGGGTCCTCGGCCCTCGCCTGGCTCGTGCTGCCCGCCGACTCCCGTACGTACTGGGTCCACCATCTCGCCGGACTCGGCCTCGGCGAGCAGGCCGACGGCCTCGCCAACCAGTCGCTGCACGGCGCGCTGCTGCGCTTCGGCGTGCACGGCGCCTGGGGCATCGCCCTCGCGGGCGTCCTCGCCGCGGCGGTCGTCTGGATCGGCCTGCGCCGCGCCGTGCGCTACGCGCGCGACGGCCAGTTGCTGCTCGCCGTCGCCGTGACGGGCTGCGTCGCCGTCGCCGTCTCGCCGACGGCCTGGCAGTACCAGCTCATGTGGATACTGCTCGCCCTCGCCGGACGCGTCGGCAGGCGCGCCAAGGACCGGCTCGTGTGGCCCGTCGTCGTCGTGCTCGTGATGACCCTGCCGGGCACCGTGCTGCTGCCGAACATGGGGATCGTCGCGCCCGTCCGGGACAACGTCCCGCTGCTCGCCGCGCTGGCGGCCGCCTGCGTCGTACCGTTCCTCTCCCGCACCTCGCCGTACTTCGACAGACCCGTGCCGACCGATTACGCGCAGCCCGTGCCGGCCCGCTTCCGCCGGGTGCCGCTGGCGGCACCCGTGTGGCGGCGGCTCGTCGGCCGCCCGAACCTGGTGCTGGAACTGCTCGTCATCCGCGTCGGCTACTCCGCCTACTCCTGGATCAGGCTCGCCGCGGCGGCCGACCCCGCGACGGCACAGAGGCACGGGCGCGAGATCCACTCCGCCGAATCGGCCCTCCACATCGGCATCGAGCACTGGGCCAACCACGCCCTCGTGCACGTGGGCTGGCTCCGTGACTTCCTCGACTTCTACTACGAGACCTTCCACTTCGCGTTCCCGCTCGGCATCCTCGCCGTCCTGTACTGGCGCAGCCCCGCCGACTACCGCTGGGCGCGCGCCTCGCTCTCCTTCGCGACGGTGCTCGCGCTCGTCGGGTTCTGGTTCTTCCCGCTCGCGCCGCCGCGCCTGATGCCCGGCCTCGGGTTCATCGACACGGTCCACGGCCCCCAGGACCTCGCGCACCCCAGCTACGGCGCGATGACCGCGCTGACCAACCAGTACGCGGCGATGCCGTCCCTCCATTTCGGCTGGTCGCTGTGGTGCGGGGTCACCGTGGTGGTGCTCGCGCCGAAGCTGTGGATCAAGCTGATCGCGCTGCTCGACCCGCTGTTCACGCTGTCCGCCATCATCGCCACCGGCAACCACTGGGTGCTGGACGCGGTCGGCGGCGCGGCCGTGGTCGCGGCCGGGTTCGGGCTCACGTACCTGCTGGGAGGACCCCGCCACCTGCTGACGGCCGCGGGCGCGGGCCCGCTCGACGGCACGGCCGGCGCCCGGGGGCCGGACCTCGGCGCGATGCCCGCGACGGATCCCTTCCCGGCCGTCCGGCCGCTGCCGGAGGGCCGCGGCGCGGCCGCCGGGGACCGCGTGCGTCCCGAACGGGTGGACACGGGCGGGTCGTTCGACGGAACCGCGGGGCCCGGCGCCGACGGGGCGGACCGGCCGGCCGGGCCCGTTCCGCCGCGTTAGGCGGCGCCGAGCGGGGTGGCCGACCGCGCCGTTGCGGCCGCCGCGGCGCCCCGGTAGCGTCCTCCGCGTGAACACCGGACCGGCCTCGCGCCACTCACGGATCGGCTTTCCGGTGGAGGACTGAACGCCCGGCGGGTGCGCAAGGGGTGCCCCCTCGTGCCGGCACGCGGACCTCCCCGGCGCCCGTGCGCCGAGCGTCCCCTTCCCGTGCCGATCACCGACGAGGTCACCGCATGCCGGTCACGTTCAACCACACCATCATCGCGGCGAGAAGCCGCACCGAGTCCGCGCGCTTCTACCGCGAGCTGCTGGAGCTCCGGGAGGCGCCCTCCTGGGGCCCGTTCACCAACCTCCAGCTCGACGACGGCGTGCTGCTGCAGTTCGCCGAGCCGCCGGTGGAGATCCAGATGCAGCACTACGCGTTCCTGCTCGACGACGCCCGGTTCGACCGGGCGTACCGGCGGCTGTGCGACGCGGGCGTCACCCACTGGGCCGATCCCCAGATGCGCCGTCCCGGCGAGATCAACGACGAACACGGAGGCCGCGGCGTCTACTTCAAGGACCCCGCGGGCCACGCGATCGAGCTGATCACGCGGCCGTACCTCTGACCCGCGCGGTGGGCGCCGGCGCGCCGGCGCCTACCGGCCGCCCGGACGGGACCGGGCGGCGCGGCGGTTGACGGCGACCACCCCGGCGATGATGAGGACCACCAGCGCCCCCGCAGCCCACCAGACCCCGCCCGACAGGACCGGGCTGTCGTCGACGTCGGCGGCGCGCGTGACCGCCGCCCGGTCGACGGCAGCCTCGGACGGCGTCGGGCTCGGGCTCGCGGTGCTGCCGGTGCCCGTGCTCATGTC
>NZ_JAKGCV010000461.1 GCF_021556455.1 Streptomyces fuscigenes
CGGGCCGCGAGGCCCCGCGCCCGTCGCGAAGGCGGCGAGAGGGCGGTCCCGGGCCGACGCCCGCCGCCCGCCGCCCGCGGCACCGGTCAGGCGCCGACGGCCTCGATGCGCTTGCGGATCGGCGCGAAGGCGGAGCGCGACTTGCGCAGGTCGCGGGCGCGGGCGAGGTCGCGCCAGAAGCTCGCGCCGAGCAGGGCCTCCGGGGAGACGGCGGTCTTCCGCGTCAGGACCTCCTCGGGGACGTCCTGCGGGTCGTCGACGACGTACTCCTTCAGGATCGCGTCGTAGTTGTGCTTGAGGACCGTGCTCGTGGGGTCCATGCCGAAGACCACGAGCACGCCCGTGGGCGCGGTGTCCACCTCGACGACCGCCAGGTCGGGGCGGAAGCGGCGCAGCACCTGGGCGACCTTGTACACGTCGCCCGTCCAGGCGTTGGTGTGGCGGTCGCGGGCCGCCTCGTCGACGTTGCGGGGCAGCATGTCGTCGAAGACGACGACGCTCGACCACTGGGCGTGCTTCTCGACGTTCATGAAGTCGCGCAGCGCGTACTCGAAGATGTGCATGCCGTCGATGAACGACAGCTCCAGCTTGGGGTCGCCGCCGAACAGCGACATCGGGTCGCGCCGCGCGAGTGCCCGGAAGGGGTTGCGGCCGGGTCGCAGGTGCAGCAGCGGGTCCTTGCGCGCGAAGAAGTCGTCGCTGGTCTGCTTGACCAGGTGCACGTCGCAGGCGATCTCGGACACGACCTTGAACGCCGGGTCGACGGCGATGGACGGGACGCGGGAGAGGGTCAGGCTGCGGCCGTCGTTGACGCCGATCTCGAAGTAGTTCCGGGGTTTGTACACGCGGTGCAGTTGGCGCAGGAAGCCGTGGCGGTCCACTGTCGTGCCCTTCACTGGGGAATCACAAACATTTGCCTTGATTCCCAGTGAAGTTAGTCGCTCCGCGGAGGGCTCGTAAACTCCCTCAGCCCACTACCTTGCGGCGCGTGTCGCGCCCCGCTCGGCCGCCAGGAGGGCCGGGAAGGCCTCGACCAGCGCCTCCTGCCAGTTCCGCGGGGGCGCGAGCCCGGCCGCGGCCCAGCGGTCGTGACCGAGGACGCTGTAGGCCGGTCGGGGGGCGGGGCGCACGAACGCCTCGCTCGTCGTCGGGTGCACCCGCTCCGGGTCGGCACCGAGCAGTCGGAAGATCTCCCTGGTCAGGTCGTACCAGGTCGTCTCGCCCGCGGCCGTGCCGTGGTACACGCCGGCCGGGGCGGTGCCGGCGAGCGCGGCGCGGCCCAGCCGCACGAGCAGGGCCGCCAGGTCCGCCGTCCAGGTGGGCTGGCCGCGCTGGTCGTTCACCACATCGAGGGTGTCCTTGACGCCCTCCAGCCGGATCATCGTCCGGACGAAATTGCCGCCGCCCTCGCCGTAGAGCCACGCCGTACGCACGACGTACCCGGTGTCGGGCAGGGTGCGCAGCACCGCCCGCTCCCCCGCCTCCTTCGTACGCCCGTACGCGGAGCGCGGCGCGAGGGGGGCGTCCTCCGCGTAGGGGGCGGCCGCGTCGCCCGCGAACACGTAGTCGGTGGAGAGGTGCAGCAGGACGGTGCCCGCGTCCCGGCACGCCTCGGCGAGCACCCGGGGGCCCGTTCCGTTCACGGCGAGCGCCTCGTCCTCCTTGGCCTCGGCGTCGTCCACGGCCGTCCAGGCCGCGCAGTTCACCAGGACGGACGGGCGGTGCCGGGCGAGCACGGCGCGCACCGCCCCCGGGTCGGTGATGTCGAGGGCTGCCCGGTCGAGGCCGGCGGCGGGCTCGTCCTCCGCCGCGAGTCCCGCCAGCAGGTCCTGGCCCAGCATGCCGCCCGCACCGGTGACCAGCCAGCCGCCGCTCATGATCTCTCCCGTTCGCTCCGCTGCCCGGCCCTGCGCCGGGCACCGCCTGTCCTGTCCCACCGCCGTGGCGGCGCTTCACACCGCGCCGGCGGACGCGCCGCGGCTCACAGCGCGGCGCGCTCCTTGAGCGGCTCCCACCAGGCGCGGTTGTCGCGGTACCAGCGCACCGTCTCGGCGAGCCCCTCGCGGAAGTCCTTGCGGGGCTCGTAGCCGAGTTCCCTGCTGATCTTGGTGCAGTCGACCGAGTACCGGCGGTCGTGCCCCTTGCGGTCGGCCACGTACTCGACGCTGGTGTCCCAGTCGGCGCCGCACGCCTCCAGCAGGAGCCCGGTCAGCTCCTTGTTGGACAGTTCGGTGCCGCCGCCGATGTTGTAGACCTCGCCGGCCCTGCCCCGGGTGCGGACCAGCTCGATGCCCTGCACGTGGTCGTCGATGTGCAGCCAGTCGCGGACGTTGCCGCCGTCGCCGTAGAGCGGGACCTTGCGGCCGTCCAGCAGGTTCGTGATGAACAGCGGGATGACCTTCTCGGGGAAGTGGTGGTGCCCGTAGTTGTTGGAGCAGCGGGTCACGCGCACGTCGAGGCCGTGGGTGCGGTGGTACGACAGCGCGATCAGGTCGCTGGACGCCTTGGCCGCCGAGTACGGGGAGTTGGGCGCGAGCGGGTCCGTCTCGGGCCAGGAGCCCTCGTCGACGGACCCGTACACCTCGTCGGTGGAGATGTGCACGAACACACCGATGCCGGCCCGGTGCGCGGCGTCGATCAGCGTGTGCGTGCCGACCACGTTCGTGCGGACGAACTCGGCCCCGCCGTCGATGGACCGGTCCACGTGCGACTCGGCAGCGAAGTGCACGACCTGGTCGTGCTCGGCCATCAGCTTGGCGACGAGCTCCGGCTCGCAGATGTCGCCCTGCACGAAGTCGAACCCGGGGTGGGCGCGCACCTCGTCGAGGTTGGCCGGGTTGCCCGCGTAGGTGAGCTTGTCGAGCACCGTGACCGAGACGTCGCCGGGGCCTGCGGGCCCGAGCACCGTGCGGACGTAGTGCGAGCCGATGAACCCGGCGCCGCCGGTCACCAGAATGCGAGTGGTCATGAGGAGATCTGCACCTTGCTGTGGTCGCCGAGGACGAGTCGGTGGACGGACGGGTTGCGGGGCGCGGGCGTCACTTCGACGTCCCGGCCGATGAGGGAGGTCTCCACGCGGCGGACGCCGCAGATGGAGGAGTTGCGCAGGACGATCGAGTACTCGATCTCGCTGTCCTCGATGCGGCAGCCTTCACTCACAGAGGTGAACGGGCCGATGAACGCGTCCTTGACGACCGTGTCCTTCCCGATGATCGCGGGGCCGACGATGCGGCTGCCGGTGATCCTGGCGCCCTTCTCGATCCTGACCCGGCCGACGATCTCGCTGGCCTCGTCGGCGGAGCCCTCGCAGACGGACTCGACGCTCTCCAGGACCAGCCGGTTGACCTCCAGCATGTCCGTCACGTTCCCGGTGTCCTTCCAGTACCCGGAGATCGTGGTGGAGCGGACGTCGCGGCCCTGGTCGATGAGCCACTGGATCGCGTGCGTGATCTCCAGCTCGCCGCGCCAGGACGGCTCGATGGAGCGCACCGCCTCGTGGATGGCGGGGGTGAAGAGGTAGACCCCGACGAGGGCGAGGTCGCTCTTGGGCTCCTTCGGCTTCTCCTCCAGGTTCACCACGGCCCCGGCGGTGTCGAGTTCGGCGACGCCGAACGCGGTCGGGTTGGGCACCTTGGTCAGCAGGATCTGGGCGTCGGGGCGGTCGCTGCGGAAGCCGTCCACCAGATCGGTGATCCCGCCGACGATGAAGTTGTCGCCGAGGTACATCACGAAGTCCTCGTCGCCGAGGAACTCCCGCGCGATCAGCACCGCGTGGGCGAGGCCGAGGGGCGCGTCCTGCTGGAGGTAGGTGACCTGGAGGCCGAACTGCGAGCCGTCGCCGACCGCGGCCCGGATCTCCTCCGCCGTGTCGCCCACGATGACGCCGACCTCGGTGACGCCGGCCTCCGCGATGGCTTCGAGCCCGTAGAACAGCACGGGCTTGTTCGCCACCGGGACCAGTTGCTTGGCCGACGTGTGCGTGATGGGCCGCAGGCGGGTGCCCGCGCCTCCGGAAAGTACGAGAGCCTTCACTTTGCGTATCCCCTGCCGGCACGACGATGCGGTTCGGGCTGGGCCCGACTCTTTTGACTCTACCCACGCGCGCTGTGCGTCGAGGGCAGTCGGCGCGGGCCACGCCGAGGGGCTTGCGCGGCGCCGGGCGACCGCGCGCGGCGGCCGTGCGGGGGCGGACGGCCGCCGCG
>NZ_JAKGCV010000462.1 GCF_021556455.1 Streptomyces fuscigenes
CTCGCCGCCTTCGCGGCGCAGGCCGCCGTCGTCCTGGACCGCCAGCGGCTGATCGGGGAGGCCGCGCAGGCCCGCGAGCTGGCCGAGGGCAACCGGATCCGCACGGCGCTGCTGGCAGCGGTCAGCCACGACCTGCGCACGCCCCTGGCCGGCATCAAGGCCGCCGTCACGTCCCTGCGCTCCCAGGACGTCGACTGGTCCGAGGAGGACGAGGCCGCGCTGCTGGAAGGCATCGAGGACGGCGCCGACCGGCTCGACCACCTCGTCGGCAACCTGCTCGACATCACCCGGCTCCAGACAGGCACGGTCACCCCGATGATCCGCGTCGTCGACCTCGACGAGGTCGTCCCGATCGCCCTCGTCGGCGTCCCCGAGGACAGCGTCGACCTCGACATCCCCGAGACGCTGCCGATGGTCGCGGTCGACGCCGGCCTGCTGGAGCGCGCCGTCGCCAACATCGTCGAGAACGCCGTGAAGTACAGCCCCGACGACCGGCCCGTCGCCGTCCACGCGAGCACCATCGGCGACCGCGTCGAGGTGCGGGTCGCCGACCGCGGCCCCGGCGTGCCCGACGACGCCAAGGAACGCATCTTCGAGCCGTTCCAGCGCCACGGCGACGCGCCGCGCGGCGCCGGCGTGGGCCTCGGCCTCGCCGTGGCCCGCGGCTTCGTCGAGGCCATGGGCGGCACCCTCGCCGCCGAGGACACCCCCGGCGGCGGAATGACCATGGTCCTCACCCTCAAGGCGGCCGCCGGCGTGACGCCGGCGCGCCCCGAACTCCCCGCCGAGATCACGTCGTGAACCGGCCGTCAGAAAGGCAGACAGGCATGCAGCATCCCGCCGGGGGGGACCCCCGCACCCCCGTGAGGGTGCTCGTGGTGGACGACGAGCCGCAGATCGTCCGCGCCCTGGTGATCAACCTCAAGGCCCGCAAGTACGAGGTGGACGCCGCCGCCGACGGCGCGTCCGCGCTGGAACTCGCGGCGGCCCGCCACCCCGACGTCGTGGTCCTCGACCTGGGCCTGCCCGACATGGACGGCGTCGAGGTGATCAAGGGACTGCGCGGCTGGACGCGCGTACCGATCCTCGTGCTCTCCGCCCGGCACACCTCCGACGAGAAGGTCGAGGCCCTGGACGCGGGCGCCGACGACTACGTCACCAAGCCGTTCGGCATGGACGAGCTGCTGGCCCGGCTGCGCGCGGCGGTGCGGCGCGCGGAGCCGGTCGGCGCGGACGGCGAGGAGGGCGTCGCGGTCGTGGAGACCGACGGCTTCACCGTCGACCTGGCGGCCAAGAAGGTCCACCGCGACGGGCGGGACGTACGGCTCACCCCCACGGAATGGCACCTCCTGGAGGTGCTCGTGCGCAACGCCGGCCGCCTCGTCAGCCAGAAGCAGCTGCTCCAGGAGGTCTGGGGGCCCTCCTACGGCACCGAGACGAACTATCTGCGCGTCTACATGGCGCAGCTGCGGCGCAAGCTGGAGGAGAACCCCTCGCACCCGCGCCACTTCGTCACCGAACCGGGCATGGGCTACCGCTTCGAACGCTGATCCGGTGCCGGGCTCCCGGCCCGGCACCGCCGGGGACCGGCCCCCGGCGGGCCCCGGTACGCTTTACCCATGAGCGCTGAGAAGGCCACCGGCCGCTTCCGCCGGATGCTCGACCGGCTCTCCAGCTCCCAGGAGGACCTGGAGTCCGAGGAGCTGCGGGAGGACGCCCAGGCGTCGGGCTGCACCCGCATCTCGGAGTGCGACGACCGCCAGATGGCCCGGGTGACTGGTACCTTGCGGACGGTCACCCTGCGGCCCCGCGCGGGCGTGCCCGCCCTGGAGGCGGAGCTGTTCGACGGCACCGCGCTGCTCGATGTGGTGTGGCTCGGCCGGCGCTCGATCGTCGGCATCGAGCCCGGACGCAAGATGACCGCGTACGGCCGGATCTCGATGAGCCACGGCCGCCGGGTCCTGTTCAATCCCCGATACGAGCTGCGACCGCTCGGACAGGAGTAGTCCGTGACGTCACTGGACAAGCCCGCGGAGTCGGCAGAGCCCTCTGCGAGCGGTTCCTCCGACGACGCGAGGGCGGTCACCGAAGCCGCGCTCTTCGAGGCGTTCGGCGGGGTGCGCGGGATGGTGGAGACCGTCCTTCCCGGCCTGCTGTTCGTCACGATCTACACCATCAACCAGAGCCTGAAGACGTCCGCGATCGCCGCGCTCGTGGTGTCGCTCCTGCTCGTCGGCGTGCGCCTGGTGCGCCGCGACACGATGAAGCACGCGTTCAGCGGGGTCTTCGGTGTCGCCTTCGGCGTGGCCTTCGCGATGTTCACCGGCAACGCCAAGGGCTTCTACCTGCCGGGCCTGCTCTACACGCTCGGCCTCGCGCTCGCGTACCTCGTCACGACGCTCGCGGGCGTCCCGCTGATCGGCGTCATCCTGGGTCCGATCTTCAAGGAGAACCTCTCCTGGCGGACGCGGAACCCCGGCCGCAAGAAGGCCTACACCAAGTCCAGCTGGGCCTGGGGCCTCATCCTGCTCGCCAAGTGCGCGATCCTCTTCCCGCTCTACGTGTGGGGGGACGCCACGCAGCTCGGCTGGGTGCTGGTGTCGCTGAAGATCCCGCCGTTCCTGCTCGCGGTCTGGCTGACCTGGATCTTCCTCGCGAAGGCGCCGGCGCCGATCGACGTCTTCGCTGAGATGGAGGCCGCCGAGGCCGCCGAGAAGGCACGCAAGGACGAGGCGGTCGGCGCCGTCGCGACCGCGGGCCTGCCCGCGGACACCGCCGGGGCGGACGAGTCACCGGCCCCCAAGGCCGGCGGCCCGGCGCGCCACCGCAGGGGCGCGTAGCGGCACCGGCACCGGGGCGCCCTCCGGGCTCCCGGGCCCGCCAACGGGCTCGTCACGGGCTCGTCCAGGCCTTGTATCCGCCCGTCGGCGCCCCCAGCGGCTCCGAACGGCTCTCAGCGGTCCGGTGACGGGCTCCAGCGGGTCGTTCCCCGGACCGGCCGCGGCAGACCCGTGCCGCCCCGAACGGCAGGGGCGGGCTGGAACGGCGGGGCGGCCCGGAACGGCGGGGGCGGCCCGGAACGGCGGGGGCGGCCCGGAACGGCAGGGGCGGCCCGGCCGCGGATCACCGCGCGCGCCGGGCCGCCCCCTTCCCGTCAGGGCTGCCGCTCCACCGAGAGCAGCTCCTCCAGCTGCTCCTCGCGGGCCTGCGCGGCTACGAACAGCAGCTCGTCACCCGCCTCCAGCGTCTCCTCCGGGCTCGGCGTGAGCACGCGCTGCCCGCGGATGATCGTGACCAGCGAGGTGTCCTCGGGCCAGGTCACGTCGCCCACCTGCGTCCCCGAGACGGCCGACTCGGGCGGCAGCGTCAGCTCCACCAGGTTCGCGTCGCCGTGGCTGAAGCGCAGCAGGCGCACCAGGTCGCCCACGCTCACCGCCTCCTCCACGAGCGCGGACATCAGCCGCGGCGTGGACACCGCCACATCCACGCCCCACGCCTCGCTGAAGAGCCACTCGTTCTTCGGGTTGTTGACGCGGGCCACCACGCGCGGCACCCCGTACTCCGTCTTGGCGAGCAGCGACACGACGAGGTTGACCTTGTCGTCGCCCGTCGCGGCGATGACCACGTTGCACCGCTGCAGCGCCGCCTCGTCCAGCGACGTGATCTCGCAGGCGTCGGCCAGCAGCCACTCCGCCATCGGCACCCGCTCGACCGAGATCGCCGTGGGCGCCTTGTCGACGAGGAGGACCTCGTGGCCGTTCTCCAGCAGTTCACCCGCGATGGAACGGCCCACCGCGCCGGCTCCGGCAATCGCGACGCGCATCAGTTCTGCTCCCCGTCCGGGCCCGCGGCGAACGCCGTCTCGACCTTCTCCACCTCGTTCGTCCGCATCATCACGTGCACGAGGTCGCCCTCCTGGAGCACCGTGTCCGCCGTCGGCAGCATCGCCTCTCCGAGCCGCGTAAGGAAGGCGACGCGTACGCCCGTCCCCTCCTGCATCCTGCTGACCCGCTGGCCGATCCACGTCTCCGGCGTGTGCACCTCGGCGAGCTGTACGCCGCCGCTCGGGTCCCGCCACAGGGGCTCCGCGCCGGCCGGCAGCAGCCGCCGCAGCATCTGGTCGGCCGTCCAGCGGACCGTCGCCACCGTCGGGATGCCCAGCCGCTGGTAGACCTCCGCGCGGCGCGGGTCGTAGATGCGGG
>NZ_JAKGCV010000463.1 GCF_021556455.1 Streptomyces fuscigenes
CCCGCGCCGGCGGCGGCCCTCGGCCGCGCGGTTTCGGGGGGTGCCCCGGTCGGGTGACCGGGCGCGGTCCCCGGGGTGGGACCATGACCGCATGGCAACACACCTGATCACCGGCGCCGGCTCCGGCATCGGCGCCGCCGTCGCGCGCCGCCTCCTCGCCCGCGGCGACGACCTGCTGCTCCTCGCCCGCGACGCCGGCCGCGCCAAGGAGATCGCGGCCGGGCTGCCCGGCGCCGGCACCCTCGTCGGCGACCTCGCGAACCCCGACCGGCTGTCCTGGGCCCTCTCGCACCAGACGCTGCCGGACCGGCTGGACTCGATCCTGCACATCGCGGGAATCGTC
Source organism: Streptomyces fuscigenes (assembly GCF_021556455.1). Lineage (GTDB taxonomy): Bacteria > Actinomycetota > Actinomycetes > Streptomycetales > Streptomycetaceae > Streptomyces > Streptomyces fuscigenes. The sequence continues at coordinate 344 of NZ_JAKGCV010000463.1, forward strand.
GACCTCGGCGCGATCGCCGACACGACCGTCAAGACGTGGCGCGCGCAGATCGACGTGAACCTGCTCGCCCCCGCGGAACTGACCCGGCTGCTGCTGCCGCAGGTCCGGGTGGCGAAGGGGCAGGTGATCTTCGTCAACTCGGGCTCCGGCCTGAACGCGAGCCCCAACTGGGGCGCGTACGCGGCCTCGAAGTTCGGCCTCAAGGCCCTCGCCGACGCCCTGCGCGGCGAGGAGAAGCCGCACGGCGTGCGCGTCTCCACCGTCTACCCCGGCCGCACCGACAGCCCCATGCAGGAGAAGATCCACCAGCAGGAGGGCAAGGCGTACGACGGCTCGCGGCTCATCGACCCGGAGTCGGTGGCCACCGCGATCCTGACCGTGCTCGACCTGCCGCGCGACGCGAACATCGACGACGTCACCGTACGGCCGGGCCGGTGAGCGCACCCCGCGACGGCGTGGACGGCGGCCCCGGCGCACAGGCGCCGGACGCCCCCGCGCCGCTGGGCTGGGGCGCGGCCACCGGCGTCGGCTCGATGCCGGGCGGCGACGCCCGCGACACCGCCAAGGGCGTCGCCGCGACACTGGAGGGCTTCCCCTTCCTCGCGGAACTCCCGGCCCGCGGGCCGGGCGCCGACATGATCGGCCGGACGATCGGCCTGCTCGCAGAGACGTACGCGCACGTCGAGCCGAGCGGCTGGCGCATCAGTGACCGGCCCGGCCGCGACACGCGGCGCGCCCGGTCCTGGCTCGGCGAGGACCTCGACGCGCTCGAGGAGTTCACCCAGGGCTACGAGGGCCCGCTGAAGATCCAGGCCGTCGGCCCCTGGACGCTGGCGGCCGCCCTCGAACGGCGTGGCGGCGAGGCCTTCCTCGGCGACGCCGGTGCCTGCCGCTACCTCGCGGAATCGCTGGCGGAGGGGCTGACCTCGCACCTCGCGGAGGTCCGCCGCCGGGTCCCGGGCGCCGCCCCCGTCCTCCAGATCGACGAGCCCTCGCTGACGGCCGTGCTGCGCGGCCGGGTGCGGACGGCGAGCGGCTACCGCACGTACACGGCCGTGGACCGGCAGGTCGTGGAGGACGCGCTGCGGCAGGTCCTGGAGCGCGCGACCGCCGCCGGCGCGGCCGGGACGGCCGTCCACTCCTGCGCCCCCGACGTCCCGTTCGCGCTGTTGCGCCGCGCGGGCGCCGGGGCCGTTTCGTTCGATTTCTCCCTGCTCACCGAGCGTGACGACGACGCCATCGGGGAGGCCGTGGAGGGCGGTACGAGGCTGCTCGCCGGAATCGTGCCGGGCACCGACACGGCATTGTCGGACCCTGCCGGTAGCGTCATGGGTGTCAGGACGCTGTGGCGCAGGCTGGGGCTGGATCCGGGACTTCTGGCGGAGTCCGTGGTGTGCACCCCCGCGTGCGGGCTCGCGGGCGCTTCGCCCGCATATGCCCGTGCCGCGCTCGCCCATGTCGTCCGGGCGGCGAGATCCCTCGCGGACAACCCTGAGTGACGGCACGGGAGGACGAGACGGTGGCAGGCGAACACCACGCACGGCCGGCGGGGACCGGGCAGGCTGCATCGGTGCCCGCGGAGGCGCGCGAGCGGCACAAGCAGCTCTCCGAGGAGATCGAGGAGCACCGCTTCCGGTACTACGTGAGGGATCAGCCGGTCATCACCGACCGCGAGTTCGACGAGTTGCTGCGTGCGCTGGAGGGGCTGGAGGACGAGTACTCCGAGCTGCGCACCCCCGACTCGCCGACGCAGAAGGTCTCCGTGCAGTACGAGACGGAGCTCACCGAGGTCACCCACCGCGAGCGCATGCTCTCCCTGGACAACGCCTTCGACGACGAGGAGCTCGGCGCCTGGGCCGACCGGGTCGCGAAGGAGGTGGGCACGAGCGACTACCACTTCCTGTGCGAGCTCAAGGTCGACGGCCTCGCCGTCAACCTCACCTACGAGGACGGGGTGCTCACCCGCGCCGCCACCCGCGGCACCGGGCGCACGGGCGAGGACATCACGCCCAACATCCGCACCATCCAGGAGATCCCGCGCCGCCTCAAGGGAGATCGGATCCCCGCGCTGGTGGAGATCCGGGGCGAGGTCTACTTCCCTATGGAGGCGTTCCAGGAGCTCAACGCCCGGCGCGTGGAGGCCGGCGAGAAGCCGTACGCCAACCCGCGCAACTCGGCGTCGGGTTCGCTGCGCCAGAAGGACCCGCGGGTCACGGCGACGCTCCCGCTGCACATGGTGGTCCACGGCATCGGGGCGCGCGAGGGACTGGACATCGCGCGCCTTTCCGAGGCGTACGAGCTGCTGCGCGAGTGGGGCCTGCCGACGGGCGAGCACAACCGCGTGGTGGACGATCTGGCGCAGGTGCGGGAGTTCATCGCGTACTACGGCGAGCACCGGCACTCCGTGGCGCACGAGATCGACGGCGCGGTCGTCAAGCTCGACGAGATCCCGCTCCAGGGCCGTCTCGGCTCCACTTCGCGCGCGCCGCGCTGGGCCATCGCCTGGAAGTACGCGCCGGAGGAGGTCAACACCAAGCTGGTCGACATCCGCGTCGGCGTGGGCCGCACCGGCCGCGTCACGCCCTACGCGGTGGTCGAGCCGGTCACGGTCGCCGGCTCGGAGGTCGAGTTCGCCACCCTGCACAACCAGGAGGTGGTGAAGGCGAAGGGCGTCCTCATCGGCGACACGGTCGTCCTGCGCAAGGCGGGCGACGTGATCCCGGAGATCCTCGGCCCGGTGGCGGACCTGCGCCCGGACGACGCCCGGGAGTTCGTGATGCCGGCCCAGTGCCCCGAGTGCGGCACACCGCTCAAGCCGATGAAGGAGGGCGACATCGACCTCCGCTGCCCGAACGCCCGCGGCTGCCCGGCCCAGTTGCGGGAGCGGCTGTTCTACCTGGCGGGGCGCAAGTGCCTCGACATCGAGAACTTCGGGTACGTGGCGGCCGCCGCGCTCACCAAGCCCCTGGAGCCGGCGACGCCTCCGCTGCGGGACGAGGGCGACCTGTTCGACCTGACGATGGAGCAGTTGCTGCCCATCACGGCGTACGTCCTGGATCAGGACACCGGTCTGCCCAAGCGCGACCCGGACAGCGGCGAGGAGAAGATCGCCACCGTCTTCGCCAACCAGGAGGGCAAGCCGCGCAAGAACGCGGTGGCCATGCTGGAGCACATCGCCGCGGCCAAGGAGCGCCCGCTGGCGCGCATCCTCGCCGGGCTGTCGATCCGTCACGTCGGCCCGGTCGCCGCGGAGGCCCTCGCCCGCGAGTTCCGCTCCGTCGAGCGCATCGAGCAGGCGACGCAGGAGGAACTGGCCGCCGTGGAGGGGGTCGGGCCGACGATCGCCGCGTCCCTCAAGGACTGGTTCGAGGAGGACTGGCACCGCGAGATCCTGCGCAAGTGGCGTGCCGCGGGCGTCCGCATGGAGGAGGAGTCCTCCGGCGCGGACGAGGGCCCCCGGCCCCTCGAAGGCCTCACGGTCGTCGTCACCGGCACGCTGGAGCGCTACACGCGGGACGCGGCGAAGGAGGCGCTCCAGGCCCAGGGCGCGAAGGTCACGGGATCCGTCTCGAAGAAGACGTCGTTCGTGGTCGTCGGGGAGAACCCGGGCTCCAAGTACGACAAGGCCGTCCAGGCGAAGGTCCCGGTCCTGGACGAGGCCGGGCTGACGGTCCTGCTCGACGCGGGCCCGGACGCGGCCCGCGAGGCCGCGCTCGCCCCGGACGGGGAGCCGGGGGACGGGGACGCGGGTACGGGCGAGGCGCCGCCCGCCTCCTGAGCCGGGAGGTGCGCGGCGCCGGCGCGGCAGGTGGCTCCTGGCCCGCCCGGGGGACGGGGGCCGTCCTGCGGCGGCCCCGTG
>NZ_JAKGCV010000464.1 GCF_021556455.1 Streptomyces fuscigenes
GGCCGTCGCGCGCTCCAGGTCGTCCGGCGCGACCGTACGCGTCCGCGACAGCGCGGCCGTCCGGTCGGCGAGCCGGCGCGCGCCGTACGCGCCCCCGGCCGGCGGCCGCTCGGCGAAGCGTTCGGCCATGACCTCGCCGGTCTCCGGGGCGAGCCGGAAGCCGAGGGCGGTCAGCCGGCCCTCCACCAGCCGCGCGAGCTGTTCGGGCGTGTAGGGATCGAGCGGCAGGTACGCGGCGAACGCCTGGGCCAGGTCGATGCGTTCGCGCATCAGGTCCATGAGGTGCGGGGGTCTGCCGAGCAGGACCACGGGCGTCTCCGGGACGGCCTCCATCCCGCGGGCCAGGGCGTCGAGGATGGCGGCGCGTTCGGCTTCACCGCGGCGGTCGAAGGCCGGGTCGATCTCCGGCATCAGCACGCCTCCCGCGGCTTCCTCGAAGGCCGCGGCGAGCAGGAAGCGGGGCTGCTCGGCCCAGCGCACCGGCACCGCCGCGAGCGGGAGGTGGTGCACCGCGCCGGTCGTCACGAGGTCCAGTTCGGCGAGGCCGCGCGCGTACAGCCGGGCCAGGGTGCGGCGGCCGGAGCCGGGCGGGGCCTCCAGCACGACGTTGGCGAGGCCCGTGGCCCGCTCGCGGCGCTGCTTGTTGCGCAGCAGCGTGTCGAGACGGGTGCGCAGCCCCTCGCGTGCGCTGTCCAGGCCGGTGAGTTCGGCGATCCGGCGGATGGCGGGGCTGTCGGCGCGGGGCCGCTGCCGGCCGCCGGCCGCCGAGCCGTCGGCGCCGCCGCCGGGGCCGTCCGCCGTGCCCGCCGGGTCGTCCAGGTCGAAGCCGGTGTCGGCCGCGTCGAGCATGCTCAGCGCGGAGTCGTCGTCGGGCGGGTTCATCGCCAGCCGGGACGCCTGGTTGCTGATCATCTGCTCGAAGATCTGCCGGGCGACGCGGCCGTTGCCGAACGTGGACGTCTTCGGGATCTCGACGAAGTACTGCGTGAGGGCCTCGAGCGCGTCCTCGGTCATCTCGTAGTAGTGCTTGGCGCACAGGCCCCGCACGATGGTGACGAGTTCCTCGGGCGTGTAGTTGGGGAACTCGACGGTGCGGGCGAACCGCGAGGCCATGCCCGGGTTGGACGCGAGGAACTGGTCCATCTGCTCGGAGTAGCCCGCGACGATGACGACCACCTCGTCGCGGTGGTCCTCCATCATCTTCATCAGGGTCTCGACGGCCTCCTGGCCGAAGTCGGGCCCCGTGCCCTTGGACTGGTTGGTGAGCGTGTACGCCTCGTCGATGAACAGCACGCCGCCGAGGGCCTTGTTGAAGACCTCCTGGGTCTTGATGGCGGTGCCGCCGATGATCTGCGCGACGAGGTCGGCGCGGGCCACCTCGACGATGTGGCCCTGGCTGAGGATGCCCAGCTCGGCGAGGACCGCGCCGTAGAGCCGGGCCACGGTCGTCTTGCCCGTTCCGGGCGGCCCCGCGAAGACGAGGTGGCGGCTCATGGGAGGCATGGGCAGGCCCATCTCCATGCGCCGCTGCGTCATCTTGTTGAGGTTGATGAGGCCCGTGACCTCCTTCTTCACGCTCTCCAGGCCGACGAGCGCGTCGAGTTCGGCGAGCGGCCCGGTGCCGGTGTGGTGCGCTCCGGCCGTGCCGCCCGGGTCGGCCGCGGGCTCGGCGTCTTCCGCGCCGCGCCCCTTGCCCTCGCCGCCGGAGCCGCCGGTCTCCAGCCGCTCCACCGACACGTGCGGGCCCGCCGTCAGCTGGTGCACGGGCCGGCCGCCGTTGTCGCGTATCTCGCAGTCGTGGACGGTGACGGGTTCCTCGGTGTTGCAGCGCACGCCGTCACCCGCGTTGTCGAAGACCGCGCAGTTCGACAGTTCCGCCCGCGAGGAGGCCTGGATGTTGACGCCGTGGCCGCGCGCGCCGGTCATCCGGCAGCCGACGGCGACCAGCGAGCCGCCGTTGACCGTGCGCACGGCGTCGGCGCCGGACCCGGTGAACTCGCTCTCGCGCGCGGTCAGCTGCGACTCGGCGCCGACCACCGCGCCGCATTCCAGCAGCGAGGAAGACTCCAGGACGGCGGACGCGCCGCCGGCGAGCTCAAGGCCGAGGCCGCCGCCGCCCGTCGAGCGCAGCCGCACCTGTGTCAGCGTGCCCTCGGACTTCTCGTCGAGCCGGACGGCCGCGCCGCCCGCCGAGATCTCGCCCGTGCGCACCGACAGGGTGGACGCGCCGCCCACCACCACACCCGCGCCGGAGCCGCCGGACACCGCCAGGGACTCCACCCGGGCCGCCGCCGCGTCGGCGAGCTGGAGCGCCGCGCCGCTCGCGTCCCGCACGGTCAGCCCGGCGAACGTCGCGTCGCTGCGCGCCTCGACCGCCACGCCGACCGGCGAGCCGGTGACGGTGCACTCCTCCAGGCGGGGCCTGGACGCGCCGGTCACCTGCACGCCGCTGGTCGCCGCGCCCGTCACGGTGCAGCCCCGCAGCAGCGGCGCGGCGCCGCCGCTGATGTGCACGGCCTGCCCGCCGGAGTCGGTGAACGTGCAGTCGGTCAGGACCGTCTCGCCGGTGCTCGTGAGGTACGCGTCGAGCGCGGCGCTCCCGCTCACGGCGACCTTGCGCAGTTCGGCCGTGGCCTGCTGCTCGACGGCGAGCGCGGGCTTGCCGCTGCCGTCGATGCGGGTCGACTCGACGACTGCGGTGGCGCGGCCGTTGACGCACACGCCGTTGCCGCGTGCGTTCGTCAGCACGCACTCGCGCACGGTCAGCCGGCCCTGTTCGGCGACGACGACCGCGGACGAGCCGACCTCGACGATCTCGGAGCCCTCCAGCACGTTGCCGCCGCCGGAGGTGACGACGACGCCCGCGCCCTGCGCGTTGGTGACGCGGCAGCCGCGCAGCGCCAGCACCCCGTCCTGCCATGCGAGGACCGCCGCCCACGCCCCGCCGGACAGGGAGCAGCCGTCGAGCGCGGCCTGCCCGTGGCGCACGTCGAGCACCGGCGCCTCGGGGTCCGTGCCGGACAGCACGAGCCCGGACAGCTGGACCTCGGCGTCCACCACGACGGCGGAGCCGGCCGAGGCGTGGATCTCCACCCCGCTGCGGCCCTCGGCGACCAGGCTGACGGGCCGGGTGATGTGCAGGGCCTCGTCGTAGCGGCCGGGCGCGACCGTGATCAGTGCGCCGTCGGTGGCGTCGGCCAGCGCCTGCGCGATGGACCGGTGCGCCCCCGGCCGGTCACCGGAGACCAACAGGACTTGGCGGCTCACGGCTTCGCTCCCTCGTTGCGTACGGACGGCTGTATGCGGGCGGACACCAGTCCGGGCGGCCAGCCGCTGCCGGGCGCGGTCTCCGGCGGCCCGGACGGGCCACCGGACTTGGCGGCGGCCCTCTCGGACTGCTCGACCACCTCGACGGCCTGCTCGAGCCCGGCGAGCGCGATCTCGTCCAGCGGGACGCGCGCCACGTCGACGCGGCCGTCCTCGCCGATCTCGGACGGCAGCAGTTCCCGCAGGAGGACCGTCGGCCGGCCCGTCCCGCTCTCGGCGCCGTCGACTCCGCGCAGCACCTTGAAGCTGGTGCCGGGCACGAAGATGATCTGGTCGGCGCGTGCGGGGTCGACGAGGACGGTCCTGCGGGCCGTCATCGACCAGACGAGGAAGTCGGTGTCCCCGGCCCCCGCCTCCCCGACGTCGGTGCGGGCGGCGCAGAAGCCCCACTCGGTGACGAGCCTGCCCTCGCGGAACCAGCCGCGCTCCGCGGTGGTCGCGAAGGTGCGCAGCAGCGCCGGCCCGCGGTACGAGGGGAGCCTGCGCAGCCCGGACGCCACGCAGCGGGCGAGCGGCACGTGCGGGCCGACCGTCGCGGACCGCACGGCGCGGTCGACCTGGCCGCTGTCGCCCGACAGGTACAGCTTCACGGAGACGAGGTCGGTGAGCGCCTCGGCCGCGTCGGCCCGGGAGGCGCCGCGCAGGCCCGGCGACTCCGACATGACGCGGGAGACGGAACCGGCGACCGCGTTGTACTGCTCGCTGAACGTGCGGCGCACCCAGTCGCGTTCCTTGCCGACCTCCCGGTCGCCCGGCGCGGCGCAGGCCGCGGGCTTGGGCACGGGCTGCGGGAAGTCCGGCGCCACCGGCGCGGGCGCCCACAACGCGACCCGGACGCTTCACACCGTCATGGGCG
>NZ_JAKGCV010000465.1 GCF_021556455.1 Streptomyces fuscigenes
CACCGCCTCGCGGGCGCGGACCCGCCGGCTCGGCCGCCCCGCCCGGCCTCCGCCGCCCCGCGCGCCGGCGACAGGGGTCACCGCGCAGATGGTCCTGACGTGGCCTGTCATGATGGCGCCATGCGCGTCAGTCAGGGCACCCTCCCCGCCGGCCGGGGCACCAGCCTCGGGCTCGCTCTCCTCTCCGCCGTCGCCTTCGGCGGGTCGGGCGTCGCGGCCAAGCCGCTGATCCAGGCCGGTCTCGACCCGCTCCACGTGGTCTGGCTGCGGGTCGCGGGCGCCGCCCTCGTCATGCTGCCGGTCGCGATCCGGCACCGGGACCTCCCGCGCAGGCGGCCGGCGCTGCTCGCCGGGTTCGGGCTGTTCGCCGTGGCGGGCGTCCAGGCCTGCTACTTCGCGGCCCTCTCACGCATCCCGGTCGGGGTGGCGCTGCTCATCGAATACCTCGCGCCCGCGCTCGTCCTGCTGTGGGTCCGCTTCGTGCAGCGCAGGGCGGTGACCCGTTCGGCGGCCGTGGGCGTGGTGTTCGCCGTGGCCGGCCTCGCCTGCGTGGTCGAGGTGTGGTCGGGGCTGAGCCTCGACCCGGCCGGGCTGCTCCTCGCCCTGGGCGCCGCCTGCTGCCAGGTCGCGTACTTCGTGCTCTCCGACCACGGCAGGGGGGAGTCCGACGCCGCGGACCCGCTCGGGGTGATCGCCTACGGACTGCTCGTCGGCACGGCCGTGCTGACGGCCCTCGCCCGGCCGTGGGAGATGCGGTGGCACCTGCTGGCCGGCGGCGCCCGGATGGACGGCACGCAGGTGCCCGCGTTCTGGCTGCTGTGCTGGCTCGTGCTGATGGCGACCGTCGTCGCGTACGCCACCGGGGTGGTCTCGGTGCGGCGTCTCTCGCCGCAGGTGGCGGGGGTGGTGGCCTGCCTGGAGGCGGTCGTCGCGACCGTGCTCGCATGGGTGCTGCTCGGCGAGCACCTGTCGGGGACTCGGATCGCGGGCGGGGCCGTGGTGCTGGTGGGCGCGTTCGTCGCGCAGAGCGGCACGCCGGGCAAGCCCGTGGAGGCCGTCGTCGCGGCGGGCGCTTCGCCGGCCGCCCGGGAGCAGGCGCGCCGGGAGCAGGCGCGCCGGGAGGAGGAGCGGTTGTCCGGCGAAGGGCACGGAACGTAGGCTGCCGGGCATGCATTCGACCGTGCTGCCGCCGCCCGCCGCCTGACGCGGGCGGAACCGACGACGAGGACCAGGCTCGGGCAGTCCCCGAGCGGCTTGTCGCTGCCCGCGTACCGGAGCAAGCGACCAGTTGGAGCCTTTCGTCCACGGAGTGCCACGTGTCGAGTTCGTCGTCGGCGTCGCCGGAGCCATCCGCGCCGTCCGAGCCCTCTTCCGCCCGCCCCACCCCCTCGCGGCCCGCGCCGCGCACCCCCGGCCGCGCCGCCTGCGCGCCGGGCACGGCCGCCGTACCTCCCGTACCTCCCCTCCCCGCGGCCTGGGAGGCTCCCGGCGATCCCGCCCTGCCGGGCCTCCCCGGTGTGCCGGACGCTCCCGGCGGCGCCGCGGGCGGGCCGACCGGGCGGGGCCTGCTGCAACTCGTCGTGGCCGGCCTCGCCTGGGGCACGGCCGGGGCGGCCGGGACGCTCGTCTACCGCGTCAGCGACCTCGGCCCGTTCGCGCTGTCCTTCTGGCGGTGCGCCGGAGGCCTGGTACTGCTGCTCGCGGTCCTTGCCCTGCGCGGCCGGCGGGGAGCCCTGCGCCGCCCCGCGGGCCCAGGCCGTCCCGGCGGCCGCCGCGCCGCGGCACCCGAGCCCCGTCGCCGCGCGGTGCTGCGGATCGCCGGGTCGGGCATCGCCTTCACGGTCTTCCAGACGGCCTACTTCGCGTCGGTCCGCTCGACCGGCCTCGCGGTCGGCACCGTCGTCACCCTCGGCGCCGGGCCCGTCCTCATCGCCGTCGGCGCGCGGCTGCTGATGGGCGAACGGCTCGGCGCGGGCGGGGTGGCGGCGGTGGCGGGCGCCCTCGCCGGACTCGGCGTCCTGACGCTCGGCGGCGACGGCGCGGGCTCCGCGGCCGTGCGGCCCGCCGGTGTCGCGCTCGCCGTCCTGTCCGCCGCCGGCTACGCGGCGATGACGCTGCTCACGCGGTGGCTGGGCCGGGACGGCCGCCGCTCGGACGCCATCGGGACGACGGCCTGGGCCTGCGGGACCGGCGTGGTGACGCTGCTTCCGTTCGCGCTCCTGACGGGCGGGGGAGCGGTGCCGCACTCCGCGCATCCCGCCGACGTGGTGTGGCTGCTCGTGTACGTGGCCGCGGTGCCGACGGCGCTCGCGTACGCCCTGTACTTCGAGGGCGCGGCCGTCGTGCGGGCAGCGACGGTCTCGGTCGTCATGCTGCTCGAACCGGTCAGCGCCGCGGTGATCGCCGTGGCGGTGCTGGGGGAGCGGCTGACCGCGGCGACCGTCGCCGGCACGCTCCTCCTGCTCGCAGCGGTCGGGGGCCTGGCCGGTGCCGAGGCGCGCGCCGCACGCAGGAACAGGCGCCGGGACCGGGCGGTGTAGTCGGGCGGACGCCGGGGACGCGCGGACGCCCCCGGCGGGGCGGAGCACCCGGGACCGCCCGGGCGCCGGCGGCGGTCCCGGGCGCTGCGCCTTCCGCCCCGCCGTCCGCTCCGCCTTCCGCCCTGCCGGCCGGCGTCAGGGGGCGAGCCGCGCCAGGTAGTCCGGCAGCGCGACGGCCGGGTCGAGGTCGTCCGCGGGCAGCGGCGTCCCGTACGTGCGTGCCACGGGCACCACGCCCGTCCAGTGGGGCAGGTCCGCGTCCTCCGGCTCGTCGTTCGGCCCGCCCGTGCGGACCTTCGCCGAGACCTCGTCGAGGTCGAGCCGTACGACGGCCGTCGCGGCCAGCTCCTTCGCGTTCGCGCGGCGGGAGTCCTCCGCGCGGCCCGGCAGGATGTGGTCCACGATCGCGTCGAGGGCGGTGCGCCGCTCCGCCTCGTCCGTGACCTGACGGGCCACGCCGTGCACGACCACCGAGTGGTAGTTGACGGAGTGGTGGAACGCCGAGCGTGCCAGCACCAGTCCGTCCACCTGGGTGACCGTCAGGCAGACCGGCAGGCCGGGCTCCTCGCCGGGCCCTGCGCCCTCGCCACCGGGTCCGGCGCCCGCTCCGGCCCGCTCACCGGCGGCCCGCAAGGGCCGTGAACCCGTCGAGCCGTGCACGTAGAGGCTCTCGCCGATCCGCCCGTACAGCGTGGGCAGCACCACGGGCGCGCCGTCGCGGACGAACCCGAGGTGGCACAGGTACGACGCGTCGAGCAGACGGTGCACCAGCTCCCGGTCGTAGCGCGCCCGCTCCCGCGAACGGGTGGGCACGGTGCGGTCGGTGGGGCGGTATCCGGCGGGAACGGGGTCGGTGCGCGCGGGATCGGTCCGCGCGGGATCGGTGCGCGCGGGATCGGTGCGCGCGGGATCGGTGGGACGGGGGTCCGCCGCGGTGTCCGCTTCCGGCATGGGAACCTCCAGCAATCATTGAACTAGTGCATAATGTCTTTTGTGCTAGGAGAATATCGAATCGAGGGCCGCGGCGCAGCCGAGATCGCCTCGAGCGTGGAGCGAGGGGTCGCGGACGGCGACCTCGCGCCGGGGCAACTCCTGCCTCCACTGAGGGAGTTGGCGGGCGAGATCGGCGTCAATCCGAACACGGTCGCGGCGGCCTACCGGACCCTGCGCGAGCGCGGGGTCATCGAGACCGCGGGGCGCCGCGGCAGCAGGGTCCGGCAGCGGCCCGCCAGCACACCCCGCGGCTCGATCGGCGTGGACGTGCCGCCGGGCGTGCGGAACCTCTCCGACGGAAACCCCGACGTCGCCCTGCTGCCCCCGCTGCACGAGGCGCTGGCCGCCGTGGCGCGGCGCAACGCGCGCACGCCCGCCCTGTACGGCAGGGGCGACGGCCTCGACCCGGACCTCGGCCGGCTCGCCCGCGCGGGCTTCGACGCCGACGGCGTCCCGCCGGGGCCGACGGGGGTCGCCTCGGGCTCCCTCGACGTGATCGAGCGGGTCCTCGCCGCGCATCTGCGGCCCGGCGACGCCGTGGCCGTGGAGGACCCCGGCTGGGGCAGCCTCCTCGACCTCGTCTCGGCCCTCGGGCTGCGGCCGCTGCCCGTGGGTGTCGACGACGACGGCCCGCTGCCCGCCGGG
>NZ_JAKGCV010000466.1 GCF_021556455.1 Streptomyces fuscigenes
GGCCGGGGCCCGAAAGCCCCTCCCAGGCTCTCCGCGCCCCCTCGGGGCCGGCCGGGACGGACCCGGTCCGCCGTGCGCTCGCGCGCCCCGGTCCAGGGCGTCCCCCGGCGAGCAGGGCGGCGGCCGGGCACCCGATGCGGCCCGCACCCGATTGGCCGGGCAACCGAAGCGGCCCGCGCCCGATACGGCCCGGCAACCGATACGGCCCGGCACCTCGGGCGGCCCGGCACGCGAAACGGCGCGTGACGCGGATCGCTCCGCTCCACGCGCCGTGTGTCCGCGCCGTGTTCCCGGCCCGGGCTCCCACCGGGGCCCTGCCCGGGGTCAGCCGCCCGTGACCTGCCGGGACTGCGGGGGCCTGCGGGTCCCCGAGGGGCTGATCGGGGAGTGGTCGGGCCGCGTCGGATGGTGCGCGCGGGACGGCGAGAGCGGTCCCGCGGCGCTCGCGCCCGGCGCCCGGCCGGGGCCGGGGCCGGACGCGCCGAGGGGCCCCCGTCGGGCCGAGCCGACACCCGTCCGGGGCTGGTCCTCGTCGCCGCCGACGGGGCGCCTCGACGGCTGGGGCGCGTGGACCTCGCCGGACGTGACGGGCCGGCGCGCCGCCCTGCGGTAGGCGCGCCAGCGGTCCCGGACGCCGAAGACGGCCAGCTCCACGCGGCCGATCATCGGCTCGAACCACGGCAGGGCCAGCAGGATCAGCAGGCCGGCGGCCCAGCCGAGCACGACGTCGCTGAGCCAGTGCGTCCCGAGGTAGACCGTGGTCGCGCCGACTCCCAGGGAGAGGGCGGCGGAGCCGAGCGAGAGGTAGCGGCGCGTCCGCGGGGTGGTGGCGAGATAGGCGAGGATGCCCCAGGTCACGACCGCGTTGGCGGTGTGGCCCGAGGGAAATATGTCCCCGCCGGAGAAGAGTTCGGGCGACCCGATCTGTGTCGCGTAGTGCGGGCCCTGCCTGCCGAGCCCCAGCTTCACCGCCCCGACCGTCAGGTTGAGCAGCAGCAGCGAGGCGCCCAGGACCAGCAGCGGCCGCAGCGTGTGCTGCCGCCAGGACCGCCAGCCGAGCCAGGCCGCGATCATGACCGCGGTCGGCCCGCGCTGCCCCAGGACCACGAAGTAGTCGAGGAACGCGTGCAGCCCTGGCCACTGCTGGTAGGGCCGGAAGAGCATGGTCTTCCAGTCCAGCGCCACCAGCCAGGAGTTGGTCAGCACGGCCGCCACGATGACGACGTACAGCGCCAACGTCCCGCCGAAGAGGGCCGCGCGGGTGGAGCTCATCCGCGGCGGCTCTATCTTCGGCGGCTCCGGCTCCCGGTCGAGGCGGGCAAAGATGTCGGTACGCACCCAATCGACGTTACAGCGAGTGAGTGAGCGGGCAGGTCGTTCCGGTCTCTTTGTGATGACGATGTGATGTGGAGTATGTCTCAGATCACGGTTTATCGCGAGCGGTTCCCGAAATCCGAGTGATCTTGTTCTTATTTATTCGGCGTGCCGCGCAGTGCGTAATACACACTCCGAGAGAAATTCGTTCACCGGGGCGTCGCACGGAATTTCCCGTCCGCTCGCGCGGTCCGGCGCACCGGAGGGTGAACGGGGCGGGTGGGGCGCGCGGGGCGCGGGTGAACGGATGTCGATCTGGACGCCGGTGCGCCCGGGCCCGTAACGTCGGGCCCGCCGTAACTACCAGTGCTAGTTTTCAGGGCCGCCGGAGGTACCCCATGTCCCAGCCGTCCGCCGCGAAGCGCCCGCCCTTCGACCCGGGCGACCCCCTCGGCCTCGACGACCTGCTCGCACCGGAGGACCTGGCGGTCCGCGACACCGTCCGGGCCTGGTCGGCGGACCGGGTCCTGCCCGAGATCGCCGACTGGTACGAGCGCGGCGAGCTGCCCTCCGTGCGCGAACTGGCCCGCGAGCTCGGCGGGCTCGGCGCCCTCGGCATGCACCTGGAGGGCTACGGCTGCGCCGGCGCGAGCGCCGTGCAGTACGGGCTGGCCTGCCTGGAGTTCGAGGCCGCCGACTCGGGCATCCGCTCCCTCGTCTCCGTGCAGGGCTCGCTCGCCATGTACGCGATCCACCGCTTCGGCTCCGAGGAGCAGAAGCAGCGCTGGCTGCCGCCGATGGCGTCGGGCGAGACGATCGGCTGCTTCGGGCTGACGGAGCCCGACCACGGCTCCGACCCGGCCGGGATGCGCACCCGCGCCCGGCGCGACGGCGGTGACTGGGTCCTCGACGGGCGGAAGATGTGGATCACCAACGGCAGCGTGGCCGGGGTCGCGGTCGTCTGGGCGGCCACCGAGGACGGGGTGCGGGGCTTTCTGGTGCCGGCGGGCACCCCGGGCTTCTCCGCGCCGGAGATCAAGCACAAGTGGTCGCTGCGCGCCTCCGTCACCAGCGAACTGGTCCTCGACGGCGTGCGGTTGCCGGCCGACGCCGTGCTTCCGCAGGCCCGGGGCCTCGGCGGTCCGCTCAGCTGCCTGAACCAGGCGCGGTACGGGATCGTGTGGGGCGCCATGGGCGCCGCGCGGGCCTGCTTCGAGGCGGCGCTCGACTACAGCCGCGAACGCGAGCAGTTCGGCCGGCCCATCGGGGGCTTCCAGCTCACCCAGGCCAAGCTCGCCGACATGGCAGTCGAACTGCACAAGGGCATCCTGCTCGCGCACCACCTCGGGCGGCGGATGGACGCCGGGACGCTCCGGCCCGAGCAGGTCAGCTTCGGGAAGCTGAACAACGTGCGCGAGGCGATCGAGATCTGCCGCACCGCGCGGACCGTCCTCGGGGCGAACGGGATCTCGCTGGAGTACCCGGTCATGCGCCACGCCACGAACCTGGAGTCCGTGCTCACCTACGAGGGAACGGTCGAGATGCACCAGCTCGTGCTGGGCAAGGCGCTGACGGGCCTCGACGCCTTCCGCTGAGCCGGCCGGCGCCTCTCGCGCGGTGCGCGCGGACGGCTCCGGCCCCCGCCCGTCCGGCGGTGCGGTGGGGGCGTGCCCCGCCGCCGCCGTGGGCGGCCGGCTCAGCTCTGGTTGAAGAAGCCGTCCTGGCCGCGGCCGTTGCCGTCGCCGGAGACGATCTCGGTGTGGGCGGGGGTCAGCAGGAAGACGCGGTTGGCGACGCGGTCGATCGATCCGCGCAGGCCGAAGATCAGACCCGCGGCGAAGTCCACCACGCGCTTGGCGTCGGAGGGGTCCATCGCCGTCAGGTTGACGATGACCGGGATGCCGTCGCGGAACAGCTCGCCGATGCCCCGCGCGTCGCGGAAGCTGTCGGGGGACACGGTGGCGATTCTGCGGTCGTGGCCCTCGGCGGCCTCCGGGGAGCCCTGGAGGCGGAGGTCGGTCTTCCAGGCGTCGCCGCTCCCGGTCTCGACACCCTCGGAGTACTCGTCGTCGTAGTACCGCTCGTCATTGTCCTCGACGAGGCCCAGCCAGGCGCTCGCCTTGCGCACCGATCCCATGGACGCCTCCTTTCACCGCGGTCACTTGTGGTTCCGCATCCCCTCTATGGTCGTCCATCATGCGGATTCCACGCCAAGGGGATAGCCGCCGTGCAGATGATTCGTGACGTTACTGGCACACAGGATATGGCGGTTCGTCAGCGTTCTTCCCCGTCGCGGCGGATGAATCAGCACGAAATATGAATTTCAGACCGGATGGGTGATCATTCGGGCGTACGGGTGACCTGGCCGTCGGTACCATGCGGGGCGCACCGCGAGGCGGACTCATGGGGGAGACAGCCGTGTTCGGAATCATCAGACCGTGTACCCATCGGCTCACCGAGGGACTCCGTGCCGAGTGGATGGCACATCTGTGCGGGCTCTGCCTGGCACTTCGCACGGACCACGGGCAGTTGTCGCGTGTCGTGACCAACTACGACGGTCTGGTCGTCTCGGTTCTGACGGAGGCACAGGTCCCGCGGCGCCCGGACAGCCGCCGCACGGCGGGGCCGTGCCCGCTGCGCGGGATGCGGACCGCGCCCGTCGCGCGGGGGGAGGGCACGCGGCTGGCCGCCGCCGTCTCGCTCGTCCTCGCGTCGGCGAAGATACGCGACCACGCCGACGACGGGGACGGCGCGCTGGGACACCGTCCGATGGCCGCCCCCGCGCCCTGGCGACCGGATCGATCGTCAGTGCCCCACGCCGGGGATGAGGAGCGGTCAGGGCACCTGCCGTCCCGGGCGC
>NZ_JAKGCV010000467.1 GCF_021556455.1 Streptomyces fuscigenes
CGGGGCGGGCGTCCGGACGGTGCGAGGTGCCGGAGTCCCGACCGCGGCGCCCCGCACTCCCACGGGCGCCGGGCCACCGTGCCCCTGCGCGCCCCTACGCCAGGCCGGCCGCGCCGAGGTGGGTGCCGACCGCGTGCCGCTCGCCCGCCGACAGCGGGCCCATGGGCTGCGGGGTCGCCGCGTGGGCGATCACCCCGCGCTGCCGCAGCGCCTCCTTGAACGCGCCGATGGCGGAGGCGTATCCGCCGATCCGCGTCGTGTCGCCGACCCGGACCATGCCGAACAGGGCGCGCAGCCGCTCCTGCTGGCGGGCCGCCTCCTTCGTGTCGCCGCGCCTGGCCGCCTCGTACAGCGCGACGTACCCGTGCGGGTCGACGTTGCCGAGGCCCGGCACGATCCCGTCGACGCCGAGCGCGAGCGCGACGTCCGCCATCACCTCCGACCCGGTGAGCACGGAGAATCCGCGCGCCCGCGCACCGTTGGCCGCCGTCAGGTCGAGCACGGTGCGTAGCGCGTCCAGGTCGCCGCTGCTGTCCTTGAGCCCCGCGACCACCCCCGCGCCCGCGAGTTCCGCGGTGATCTCGGCGGGCAGCTTCCGCTGGACGTTGCCGGGGATGTCGTAGGCCCACAGCGGTACGCCGAGCGAGCGGCTGACGGCCGTGAAGTGCTCGCGCATCTCGCTCGGGTGCGTGGGCGAGTAGAACGGGACCGTCGCCACGACGGCGTCGGCCCCCGCCTTCTCGGCCGCGCGGGCCTGTGCGATCACCCGGTTCGTCGACAGGTCGACGGCGCCGGCGAGCACCGGCACCGCGCCCGCGGCGACCCCGCGCACGACCTCCAGGGCCCGCAGCCGCACCTCGTCGGTGTGGTAGGCGAGTTCGCCGGTCGAGCCGCCGACGAACAGGCCGCTCACGCCCGCCTCCAGGAGGAAGGTGCACAGCCGCTCCAGAGAGGCGGTGTCGAGCTCGCGTTCCGCGGTCAGCGGCGTGCAGACCGGCGGGATGACTCCCGTGACGACCCCTGCGACGGCCGGTTCGCTTCTCATGTGGGTACTCGGGCCCTTTCTTTCGCCGCCCCCGAACAGATATCGGACATGGGACATGGGATGTCCCATACGTTCCGACGCTACACTCGTCCGCGAGGGCAGGCAAGACCCCGCGAGGCCGGCCCGCCATCAGGCCGAGGAGAGACGGTGCCCTACGGAGTCCGGCAGCAACTGGAGGACCGCATCACCGAGCTGATCTTCGAGCTGGACCTCGCCCCCGGCGAGGCCATGCCCCCGGAGACCCAGCTCATCGAGCGGCTCGGCGCCGGCCGCAACAGCGTCCGGGAGGCCCTGCGCGCCCTGCACACGCGCGGCATCGTGGACATCCGGCACGGCTACGGCACCTTCGTCGGCAGCGCCCCGCTCGCCACGATGGGCCCGGGGCTGCTCTACCGGACGCGCCAGGCCGTGCGCGGCAACCCGGGCGCGCTGCGCGAACTGGTCGCCGTGCGGCGGGCGCTGGAGTCGGGGCTGATCGGGGACGTGGTGGCGCTGGCCGATCCCGTGCTGTTCGACCGGCTGGAGCGCGAGATCGCCGCGATGCACGCGTCCGGCACCCCGCACGGCGCGCGTCCCGCGGCGGCGGACGGCGGCCCGCCGGACACCGCCGCCGCCGACCGGCGCTTCCACCTCATGCTGTTCGAGCCGCTCGGCAACGAGCTGGCCACCCAGCTCATCGAGCTGTTCTGGGACGCCTTCCAGACGGTACGGGCCGACCTCGGGCCTGTCGCCCGGCCGGACGACCTGGTCCACCGGCACGCGGACATCGTGGACGCGCTGCGCGCCGGCGACGCCGAGGCGGCCCGCCGCGCGGTGCTCGATCACTTCGACGACGTCGAGTCCCGGGTGGCGAAACTCGCCGGCGACGGCTGAGCGTCCGCTCCCACCGGAGGCCCGCGGCCCCGGGGGTGTCGGGGTCCGAGGCGCGGGGGCCCGCCTCCGGCCAAGGGCCCGCGGTGGTGCGGCGCCCGGGGCCGGGAGCGCCGGGCGTCGGCGGCTTGCCAGGGTGCCCGGGCGACCCCGGCGTGCTCCCGTCAGCCGAAGAAGACCCCGGCCTCCTCGTACAGCACGTCGGGCACCGTCTTCAGCGTGGCCACCGCGTCCGCGATCGGCACCCGCACGATGTCCGTTCCGTGCAGCGCGACCATCGTGCCGAAGTCGCCGTCGCGCACGGCGTCGACCGCGTGCAGCCCGAAGCGGGTCGCCAGCCACCGGTCGAACGCGCTCGGCGTGCCGCCCCGCTGCGTGTGGCCCAGCACCGTGGTGCGCGCCTCGTGGCCCGTGCGCGCCTCGATCTCCCCGGCGAGCCAGTCCCCGATCCCGGAGAGCCGGACGTGGCCGAACGAGTCGGTCGAGGCGTCCTTGACGACCAGGTCGCCCTCGCTCGGCTTCGCGCCCTCGGAGATCACGACGACCGGCGCGTGCGAGGCCCGGAAGCGGGAGTCCATCCAGCCGCAGACCTGGTCGACGTCGAACGGCCGCTCCGGGACGAGGATGGCGTCGGCGCCGCCCGCGAGCCCCGCGTGCAGGGCGATCCAGCCGGAGTGCCGGCCCATCACCTCGCACACCAGCACCCGCATGTGCGAGTCGGCGGTGGTGTGCAGCCGGTCCACGGCCTGGGTGGCGACGCCGACGGCCGTGTCGAACCCGAAGGTGAAGTCGGTGGCGGAGAGGTCGTTGTCGATGGTCTTGGGCACGCCTACGCACGGGATGCCGTGCCGCTCGACCAGCTCGTTCGCCACACCGAGGGTGTCCTCGCCGCCGATCACGACCAGCGCGTCGACGTCCTCGCGCGCCAGGGTCTCCCGGATGCGGTCCACGCCGTCCTCCGCGGCCAGCGGGTTCGTGCGGGAGGCGCCGATGATCGTTCCGCCGAGCGGCAGGATCCCGTGCACGGAGGCGATGTCGAGCGGGCGGGCGGTGCCGTCGAGCAGGCCGCGCCAGCCGTCCCGGAATCCGGTGAAGGCGAAGCCGTGCTCCTGGACGCCCTTGCGCACGATGGCGCGGATGACCGCGTTCAGCCCGGGGCAGTCGCCGCCTCCGGTGAGTACTCCGACCCGCATGGGACCTACCTCCGCCGGCTGTGGGGTGCGCCGGCTGCCCGGCGACCGTGGCTGACGTGACCCGGATCACGCTCTGCCACTGTCGCACGGCGCCCCGGGGCGCGCCGGGCGGCGCCGGCGCCGGGAGGCGTGCACGGCGCACGGGCGCCCCGCGGCGCGACGCGCTCGGAGGCGTCCCCGCCTGCTCAGGGCCCCGGCTCGCGGGATGCGCGCTCAGCCGTCGTCGAGGCCGCGCTCGATCGCGTAGCGCACGAGCTCGACCCGGTTGTGCAGCTGGAGCTTGCCGAGCGTGTTCTGCACGTGGTTCTGGACCGTGCGGTGGGAGATGACCAGCCGCTCGGCGATCTGCTTGTACGACAGTCCCTTCGCGACCAGGCGCAGCACCTCGCGCTCGCGGTCGGTGAGCTGCGGGACCTTCGGGTCGTCGGACGCGGCGGGCGCGGGATCGGCGGCCAGCCTGCGGTACTCGCCGAGGACGAGGCCGGCCAGCCCGGGGGTGAACACCGCGTCGCCCGCCGCGGTGCGGCGGACGGCCTCGATCAGTTCGGCCGTCGAGGCGGACTTCACGAGGTAGCCCGTGGCGCCCGACTTCACCGCCTCCAGCACGTCGGCGTGCTCGCCGCTCGCGGACAGCACGAGGACGCGCAGCCCCGGCAGCGTGCCGACCAGCTCCTTGCACACCTGCACGCCCGGCAGGCCGGGCAGGTTCAGGTCGAGCACGAGGACCCGCGGGGAGGTCGCCCGCGCCCTGCGCACCGCCTGTGCGCCCTCGCCGGCCGTCGCCACCACGTCGAAGCCCGCCTCGGCGAGATCCCGCGCGACGGCGTCCCGCCACATCGGGTGGTCGTCCACGACCATCACCGTGATCGGCGCCGCGTCCGGCCCCGCCGCCCTGTCGCCCTGCGCGCTCATGTCGTCGTCTCCCGTGCCGCCCGGGCCTCCGGCCTCGAACACGACATCAGCCGGGGCACGCTCCAGGCGCCGGACCTGCTGGCGAAGTTCGCCGGCCTGCTGTCCAGCATCGCCGTGCTGCTCGTGCCGGTCGCCTTCGCCGTCGAACGGCT
>NZ_JAKGCV010000468.1 GCF_021556455.1 Streptomyces fuscigenes
CGCGCCCGCCGTCCGCGACGGCGCGCGCCGCCCGGCCGCACCCGCCGGAACCCCGCGGCCCCGCCGCGTCCGGCGGACCGAGAACCGCTTTCCCGCGATCCGCGATCCCTGAGGAGATCCCGCCGATGAAGACCGTGAACCACTGGATCGGCGGCAAGCCCGCCGACGGCACGTCGACACGCCACGGCGACGTCACCGACCCGGCGACGGGCGAGGTCACCACGCGCGTCCCGTTCGCCTCGGCGCAGGACGTGGACACGGCGGTGGCCGCCGCGAAGGCCGCGTACGAGACCTGGGGGACGTCCCCGCTCGCCCAGCGCACCGCGATCCTCTTCCGCTACCGCGCCCTGCTCGACGCGCACCGCGACGACATCGCCGCGCTGATCACCGCCGAGCACGGCAAGGTGCACTCCGACGCGCTCGGCGAGGTGGCGCGCGGCCTGGAGATCGTCGAGCTGGCGTGCGGCATCACGACGGCGCTGAAGGGCGAGCTGTCCACGCAGGTCTCCAGCCGCGTCGACGTCGCGTCGATCCGCCAGCCGCTCGGCGTGGTCGCGGGCATCACGCCGTTCAACTTCCCCGCGATGGTGCCCATGTGGATGTTCCCCGTCGCCATCGCCTGCGGGAACACGTTCGTGCTCAAGCCGAGCGAGAAGGACCCGTCCGCGTCGGTGCTGCTCGCGCGGCTCGCGACCGAGGCGGGCCTGCCGGACGGCGTGCTGAACGTCGTGCACGGCGACAAGCCCGCCGTCGACGCGCTGCTCGACCACCCGGACGTGGCGGCCGTCTCGTTCGTCGGCTCCACCCCCATCGCCCGCTCCATCCACGGCAGGGCGTCCGCGGCGGGCAAGCGCGTCCAGGCCCTGGGCGGGGCGAAGAACCACATGCTCGTCCTGCCCGACGCGGACCTCGACGCGGCCGCCGACGCGGCCGTCTCGGCGGCGTACGGCTCGGCGGGCGAGCGCTGCATGGCCATCTCGGCGGTGGTGACGGTCGGTTCGGCGGGCGACGCGCTCGTCGAGAAGATCGTGGAGCGCGCGAAGAACATCACGATCGGCCCCGGCACCGACCCCGCCTCGGAGATGGGCCCGCTCATCACGGCCGCCCACCGCGACAAGGTCGCGGGCTACGTGGCGGGCGCGGCGGCGCAGGGGGCCGAGGTCGTTCTCGACGGCACGGGCCACACGGTGGACGGCTACGAGAACGGCCACTGGATCGGCCTGTCCCTCCTGGACCGGGTGTCCACCGACTCCGACGCCTACCGCGACGAGATCTTCGGACCGGTGCTGTGCGTGCTGCGCACCGAGACGTACGAGGAGGCGATCCGCCTCATCAACGCGTCCCCGTACGGCAACGGCACGGCGATCTTCACCCGCGACGGCGGCGCGGCACGCCGTTTCCAGCTGGAGGTCGAGGCGGGCATGGTCGGCGTGAACGTGCCGATCCCGGTGCCGGTGGGCTACCACTCGTTCGGCGGCTGGAAGGACTCCCTGTTCGGGGACCACCACATCTACGGCAACGACGGCGTGCACTTCTACACGCGCGGCAAGGTCGTCACGACCCGGTGGCCGGACCCGGCGGAGACCCCGGCGGGGGTCGACCTCGGCTTCCCGAGCGAGCGGCACTAGAGGTTCGCGGGCCCCGGCCCCGGCCCCGGCCCCGGCGCGGCTCCGGTGTGGCGGGGGCTCCGGTCCGGCGCCGGGCCCTCGCGTCCGGCGCCGATCCGCTGTCAGTGGCGGCCGTTACGGTGCGGGGCATGACGAATTTCGTGTTGGTGGCGGGGGCCTGGCTCGGAGCCTGGGCGTGGGACGACGTGGTGGCGCCGCTGCGGGAGGCGGGCCACGGCGCGTATCCGCTGACGCTCTCCGGCCTCGCCGAACGCAGGGGCGAGGCGGCGGGTCAGGGGACGCACGTCCGGGACATCGTGGCGGAGGTCGAGAGCCGTGACCTTCGCGAGGTCGTGCTGGTGGGGCACAGTTACGCGGGCATCCCCGTCGGCCAGGCGGCCCAGCTGATCGGCGACCGGCTCGCGCGGGTGGTGTTCCTCGACTCCGACGTGCCGGTCGACGGGGAGTCCTTCGCGTCCGGCTGGTCCGAGGAGGGCAGGGCCGTGCTGGAGAAGTCGTTCGCCGCGCACGACGGCCGCTGGGCCCCGTCGGAGGAGGAGTTCGAGGGCCAGGGGCTGACGGACGAGCAGGTCCGGCGCATCGTCGAGGGGTGCACCCCGCACCCGGGCGCGAGCCTCACCGAGCCCGCCCGCCTCACGGGGCCACTCGGCGGTCTTCCCGCGACCTACGTCAAGTGCCTGCTGGACGGCCCCGAACCGCCCCCTGCCGTAGTGGAGCTGCTGAAGAACGACGGCTGGCGCCCGGTGGAGATGGAGACCGGCCACTGGCCGATGTTCTCCGAGCCGCGCGCCCTCGCGGCGCTCCTGGACCGGGAGGCCTCGGCGGGCTGATCCGGGGGAGGGCCGGCGCCTCGCGCCTGACGCTGGGTGCTGGGTGCCGGTGCCGGTGCCGGTGCCGGTGCTTGTGCCTGTTGCGTGGCGCCCGCGGGCTCGCGCTCATGTGCCTTTGCGCCCAACTCCCGGACAGCAGCGGACTGGGGCCGTAGTATGCCGGTCACCACATGAGCCTCCCCGGCACCGATCGCGACTCCGGGGAGGCTCTTCTCGTGCCCGGGCGGCTCGCGCCCGGCGCTTCGGTGCGGGCGCGGCGTGCGCCCCTGCGCCGGACGCCGGTTCCCTGCCCGCCGCGGCCGGGCCGCCGATCCCAGGAGGAACCCCACCTCATGCGCCCCACCACGCAGACCCACGCCGCACCCCCGACCGCAACCGCAACCGCAACCGCAACCCCGACCGCAACCACAGCCGCGGCCCCGACCTCGGCCCGGGCCGCCGGGACCTGGCGCCTCGGCGACCTGACCGTCAACCGTCTCGGGTTCGGCGCGATGCGCCTGACCGGGACCGAACCCTTCGGCGACGGCGTGCCCCGGGACCGGGAACGTTCGATCGGCGTGCTGCGGCGCGCCGTCGAGCTCGGGGTGAACCACATCGACACGGCGTCCTTCTACTTCTCGGCCACGCGCTCCGCCAACGAGCTCATCAACCGGGCGCTCGCGCCGTACCCGGAGGATCTGGTCATCACCACCAAGGTGTGGCCCGGCCGGGACGCCTCGGGCGACTGGTGGTGGGCGTCGCCCGCCCAACTGCGCGGCCAGGTCGAGGAGAACCTCCGCGGGCTCGGCCGCGACCATCTGGACGTGGTCAACCTGCGCGTCCCGCCGCGCCTGCGCGACGGTTCGATAGCCGAGCACGTCGGGGCGCTGGCCGAGCTGCGCGACGCGGGCCTGATCCGCCATCTCGGCGTCTCCAACGTCACGGCCGCACAGGTGGCTCAGGCACGCGCCGTCGCGCCCCTCGTGTGCGTGCAGAACCCGTACGGGATCGGAGCCGCGCAGGAGTCGCGCGACCTGCTGCGGCTGTGCGGCGAACTCGGCCTCGCCTTCGTCCCGTTCTTCGCGATCGCCGGCGCGGGGCGCGAGGCGGGGCCGGTCGGCGGCGAGCACCCGGAGGTGTCGGAGGTCGCCGAGGCACACGGCGTGAGCCCCGCGCAGGTCCGGCTGGCCTGGACCCTGGCGCAGGGACCGCACGTGCTCGCGATCCCGGGCACGGGCGATCCCGACCACCTCGCCCAGAACATGGCCGCCGGTGCCCTGAGCCTGACCCCGGCGGAGCTCGCGCGCCTCGACGCGGTGCGCCCCGCCGACATGCGGCGGTAGCGCCCTCCGGTCCTTCTCGCCCCCCGGGCCCCGGTCCCCGGCCGCCGGGACGGCCGGCGCGCACGCACCGCGCGTCGGCCTTCTCCGGCGCCCGCGGGGGCAGCGGGATCGCGTCCCCGGCCCGTCCCTCCAGGGGCTGCTACGTCGAGCGTGCCCCAGGGAGCCCGGGCGCACGTCCCCGCGGCGCGCATGCCCCGGCACAATGCGACGAATCCCATCTTTTCTTCGGTAGCCTCGCCTGGCCTCACCCCTTCACCGCCTCTTCCCGGGAGCGTGAGCGAGATGAGCCACGCGCACGCGGCGGCCGGATCCCCGGCCGGCCCCTGCGACGCGGGCGGGTCCGGGTCCACGGCGCCGAGCACGACGGCCGACCGGCCGGCGGTGGCGGC
>NZ_JAKGCV010000469.1 GCF_021556455.1 Streptomyces fuscigenes
GCCGGGGATGACGTTCACCTTGTAGCCGGCCCCGAGCATGGTGGGCGCGGCGGAGTTGCGCAGCGTCGTGCCGGGGGCCGGCCGTCGTGGCGGCACGGCCGGGCCCCGGCGTCCGGATCAGACGCCGGCCGCGCGCACCGCCGCGTGGATCTCGCCGGAGACGTCGATCAGCTCCTGCGCGTCGCGCGAGGTCAGGCACAGGTCGAGGAGGATCTCGCCGATGCCGTCGATGGCGGCGTGCGCCACGACGTCCTCGACGATCTGCTTCACGCTGCCCTGGAAGGGCTGGCGGCCCTCGCCCTCGAACGGCTTCGGCGTGCGGATGACATTGGCGCGCACGCAGACGTCGATCGGGCGGGTCCGGCCGCGCTCGGCCGCCAGCTCGCGCACCCCCTGCCAGGCCGCCGTGAGCTGTGCGGCGGACATGCCCACCGGCAGCCAGCCGTCCGCTCGGTCCACGAGGCGGCGCAGCGCGGCGCCGCCGGACGCGGCGAGGTAGACCGGCACCGGCCGGGCCGGCTTCGGGCCGACCTCGGACGGCGCGATGGTGCTCAGCGCGCCCTCGTGGGTGACCGGGTCCGGGCCGTGCACGGCCGCGAAGATGTCCAGCGTCTCGTCGAGCACGGCGCCGCGCCGGCCGATCGGCGCGACCGAGCCCGCCGCGTACTCGTCCGTCGACCAGCCGGTGCCGAAACCCGCTATCGCGCGTCCGTCGGTCGCCACATCCAGCGTCGCGAACCAGCGGGCCAGTTGGAACGGCACGTGGTAGGGCGCGACCAGCACGCTGCTGCCGAGTCGGACCCGCTCCGTGACGGCGGCCGCCATCGCGAGCGTGACCAGGGGATCGGCGACCGAGCGGTAGGCGTCGGGCCACTCGAGACCCGGGATGTTGTAGAGGCCCTGCGTCATCGGCGTCGGGTAGAGGGTGCGCTCGAACACCCAGAGGCTGTCGTAGCCCGTCTCCTCCGCTGCCCTGGCCACGGGCACGAGGTCCCGCGCGAGGTTGAACTGTTTCATCTGCGGAAGGGACAGACCGAGCTTGATCGGCATGCGCGACTCCTTCGAGTGAAGATCGAACTGCTCACCGTAGGGCATCAACTGTTTGAGCGTGCAACGAATCTGCGGATCGGTCGGAGCGCGAGCAGACTGGGGCCACGGGGTGCGCGCCGAGCCGGACGGCCGGTGCGCGGTGCCCGCTCCGGCCGCGCGGACGGATGGCGCGCCCGGGCATGGCGGAAGGAATGCAGATGACCGGTGCCGCGCCGACCCCGCCCGGTTCCGGCGGGCCGTCCGTCCCCTACGGCGTGCTGCTGCCGGTGTCCGTCCACTTCGACGAGCTGGACGCGTTCGGGATGCTGCACAACGCGCGCTATGCCGTACTCGTGGAGCGGGCATGGGCCGCGTTCTGGTACGCGCAGGGCGTCGGCGTGACGGACGGCGCCCAGCAGGCCGGGAACGCCCAGGGCGACGCGTTCAACGTGATCAAGGCGTTCACGATCACCTTCGAGGCGCCGATCACCACCACGGGCCCCTACGCCGTGCACCTGTGGATGGAGCGGCTCGGCGCGACCTCGGCCACGGCCGGCTACCGCGTCTGCTCCCCGGACGGTGCCCGCACCCACGCGCACGGCACCCGCACGGTGGTCCGCCTGGACCGGGACACCCTGCGGCCCGCACGCTGGTCGGACCGCGTCAGGGAGCTGAGCGACCTGATCGCCGGTCCCGCGCGGACGTAGCGGACCGCCCGTCCGGGGCACCCGTGCCCCGGCCGCCGAGCGGTACGGGCACGGCCTGGCGCGGTCCGCCGCGCAGTACGCCCGCGCCCGCGAGCAGCCCCGCCGCCAGCAGGGTCACCAGACCGAACGACACCTGCAGGGAGCTGGCGTGGGCCACACCGCCGATCACGGACGGTGCCACGAGACCCGAGGTGTACGTGATGGTGGCGACGCCGGCGATGGCCTGGTTCGGGTGGGGGCCGCTGCGCCCCGCGGCCGCGAAGGCCAGCGGCACGACGACGGCCACGCCGATGCCCAGCAGCGCGAATCCGGCCAGGGCCGCGGCCGGGTCGGGCGCGAGGACCACCAGCAGACCGCCCGCCGTGGCGCACACGCCGCCGGCCCGGACGGTGCGCGCGGGACCGAACCGGTCCACCAGGCGGTCCCCGGCGATGCGCGTGAGCGCCATCGTCAGCGAGAAGGCCGTGGTGGAGGCGGCGGCCAGCCCCGCCGACGTGCTGAGCACGTCCCGGAGGTAGACCGCGGACCAGTCGAGGCTGGCCCCCTCGCCGAACACCGCGCAGAACCCGACCAGGCCGATCAGCAGCGCGGAGCGGGGCGGCAGGGTGAAGCGCGGGGGCGCCTCGGCCTCCGGCGCGCTGCGCACGTCCAGCACCGAGCGGCAGGCGGCGAGCCCCGTCAGCGTCAGTACGGCGGCGGCCAGTTCGTGGTGGAGCCGGGCGCCCGCGCCGATGTCGGCGGCGAGGGCCCCGGCCGCGGAGCCGAGCAGGGCGCCGGCGCTCCACATGCCGTGCAGGCCCGACATGATCGACTTGCCGAGGCGGTTCTCGGTCTCGACGCCGATGCCGTTCATCACGACGTCGGACATGCCGGAGGACGCGCCGTAGACGAACAGCGCGGCGCACAGGACCGGAAGGTTCGGTGCCAACGAGGGCAGCGCCAGCGACAGCGTCCAGGCCGCGAGCAGGATCCGCAGCGCCGCGCGGGCGCCCAGCCGGTGCGCGATCCGCCCGGCCAGCGGCATGGCGAGCAGCGAACCGAAGGCGGGGAAGGCGAGCGCGAGGCCGAGCTGGCCCGCGCCGATGCCGGTGTGGTCCTGGATCCACGGGACCCGGGTGGCGAAGCTGCCGGTGACCGCGCCGTGCGCGCAGAACACCACGGCCAGCGCGACCCGGGCCCGCCGTACGCGGCGCGGACCCTGGCCGTCCGAGACGGGGAGCGCTTGCGATGCCATGCGTCGTCCTCCACCCGGGGGTGTGCCGGGGCATTGGGGGATTCGGGGATGTCGTGCCGGGGCTGCGGCAGGAGTGGGCTGTGGTGCTGGTGCTGGTGCTGGTGCTGGCGGTGCTGGCGGTGCTGGTGCTCTGGTTCTGCCGGCGGTGCTGAGCGGCTGCGGGGAGGTGGCCCGGCAGCGGCGCCCCGCCGCGCCACCCGCCTGCCGCGCGGGGTGCGCGGCAGGGACGCCGCCGCGTCGTAAACTATCAGGAACCCTGCCTGATAAATAGCGCGTTCTTGGCGCCCGGCCGATCTGGAAGGATCCGCGGTATGCCCGCATCCCCGAGTACCGCCAGGGCCATCAACGACCGGCTCGCCCTCGAACACCTCCAGCGGCAGGGGCCGTTGACGGCGACCCAGCTCAAGGCGCTCACCGGGCTGTCCCGCCCCACGGTGGCCGATCTCGT
The DNA here is from genome assembly GCF_021556455.1 of Streptomyces fuscigenes. Taxonomy (GTDB): domain Bacteria; phylum Actinomycetota; class Actinomycetes; order Streptomycetales; family Streptomycetaceae; genus Streptomyces; species Streptomyces fuscigenes. The sequence goes on from NZ_JAKGCV010000469.1 coordinate 3,419, forward strand.
CGAGCGGCTCCAGGACTCCGGGCTGATCCGGGTGGTCGGCGAGAGCGGCGGGGACCGCCGGGGGCCCAACGCCCGGGTGTACGGGATCGTCGGCGACCGCGCCCACCTCGCCGCGCTCGACATCAGGACCGGCAGCGTGTTCGTCGTCGTCGCCGACCTGCTCGGCAGGACGCTCGCCGAGGCCGCCGCCCCCATCGACGACCGTACGGACCCCTACGAGGCGGCGGACCGGGCCGCCGCCCTGCTGGAGCACACCGTCAAGGAGGCCGGCGCGACCCGCCTGCACAGCATCGGCGTCGGCGCGCCGGGCCTCGTCGACCCGGCCAGCGGCGAACTGCGCGACACCTCCGGGCTGCCGGCCTGGCACCGGCGGCTCGTGACGGCCCTGCCCGCCCGGCTGTCCGCGGCCGTACTGGTGGAGAACGAGACGAACCTCGCCGCCCTCGCCGAGCAGCGCATCGGCGCGGCCCGAGGACGCGACGACTTCGCCCTGCTCTGGCTCGGGCTCGGCGTGGGCGCGGCCGTCGTGATCGGCGGCAGGCTGCGCAAGGGGGTGTCCGGCGGCGCCGGGGAGATCAGCTACCTGCCGGTGCCGGGCGGCGCGGCGACGGCGGCCGCCGGTCCCGACGCCGGGCTGCACGGCCTCGTGTGCTCGGAGGCCGTGAGCGCGCTCGCGCGGCGCCACGGCATCACGGCCCCGGCCGTGCCCCACGAGCCGCCGGCCGCCGCCCACATCCGGGC
>NZ_JAKGCV010000046.1 GCF_021556455.1 Streptomyces fuscigenes
CGAGCACGCCGCCGGCCGCCGCGAGTCCCGCGCGCGACAGGGTGGCCGTCCCGGCGGCCCCGGGGCTCAGCCACGCCCCGTGGTAGCCGCCCACGAGGACGCCCTGGCCGGGGTCCGTGCCGCAGGACGCAAGGACGGTGCCGAGCGGGGCGCCCGCGGGCACCTCGACGACCAGGGGGCGCCCGCCGGGGCGGTTCACGGTCAGCAGGAGCGTGCCGGGTTCGTCGGCCGTGCCCACGACCGCGTAGGCGTCGGGCCCGAGGCGGGCGGCCACCGCGAGCTGGGCCCAGGTCTCGGTGTTGCTCAGCAGGGTGGGCCGTCCGCCGACCCCGCCGGGCCCGCCGTCGCTCGCCCGTACCTTGCGGGTCGAGGGCAGCGCGGCCCGTCCCCCGATGGCGGCCACCTGCGCGCTGGACTCGCCGGAGACGAACCGCTCGGGCAGGCATACGACCCGGATCGGGCAGGGCGCCGTGCCCCGCCGTTCGGCGACGGCAGCGGGGACGGACACCTCGCCGGGCCCGTGGGCCTCCACCGTCACGACCACCTCGTGCGCCCCGAGGGCCGCGGCCGCGAGCAGCGCCCCGTCGAGCACCAGGTGCGGCGCGCGGGTCAGCAGCGCCTTGTCCTTGGCGCTCGGCGGCTCGCCCTCCGCGCCGTTGACCACGACGACGGGGGCGGTGGTGCGCGCGCCGGCGGCGTCGAGCACGGCGCGCGCCTTGCGGTGGAAGGGGAATCCCGCGCCGCCGCGCCCGCGCAGCCCGATGCGTTCCGCGAGGTCCAGCAGCGACTGCGGCCCGTAGCGCGGCAGCGGGCCGTGGGTGCTCCGGTGGGCCCGCCAGTCGAGCCTGCGGTACACGTCCAGGCCGGCGGTCAGACGCGCCGGGCCCAGGCGCCGCACCTCGTGGATGTACAGATCCGCGGTCTCGCTCACCGGGTCACCGTCCGGCCGCGGGGTGGGCCCCCGCCGCCCCGGCCCCGCCGGGTACCGGCACCCAGGCCCAGGCCGGGTACGAGGGCCCCGCCGTCCGGCCCGGGTCCGCCGGGGCGGCGCCGTACGCGTCACGCGCGTAGGGAGTAGTACCAGAGTAGGAAGCACCGGCGTAGGGAGCACCGGAATACGAACCGCCCGCGTCGGTCCCGGCCGTGGACGATCCGGTGGTGTGGGCTCCCGCGCCCCGCGCGTCGTAGGTCCCGGCGAGGCGGGGGTCGTACGTCCCAGCGCCGCGTGCGTCGTACGTCGCCGCGCCGCGTGCGTCGTACGCCTGTGGGTCGTACGTTCCCGTTCCGTGGGCTCCGGAGCCGTACGTTCCCGCGCCGTACGGGGCCTGCCGCGCGTACCCGCTGTCGGGCCCCGCCTGCTGGACGACGGCGAACTGCCCGGTGTCGAAGAAGGTCCCCTGCACCGCGGCGAAGGCCCCGGAGTCCGGGTGCGGCCGGGACACGGCGGCGTACTGGCCGGTGTCGTGGAAGGTCCCCCGCGCCTCGGTGAACCGGCCGCCGCTCCACCGCGCGGTGCCGTGGGGAACCTGGGGGCCGGAGCCGCCGTGAGCAGCGTGGACGCCGTGGCCGGGGTGTCCGGCCCCCGCGAGGGGCGCTCCGGCCTGCCGGGTGCCGTGGTGCCCCGCGCGTGCGGTGGGGTAGGCACCGGTCGCGGACGGGCCGGCGAACTGCCCGCCGGCCGGCCGGGCGGCCGCCGCCTGGCGCGAGAGGGCGGGCATCTGGCCGGTGTCGAAGAGGTAGTCCTGGACAGCCTCGTGCCCGGTCCCGAATCCGGGACCCGTCCCGGCCCCGGCCCCGGGCCGCGGGGCGGTGCCCGGCGCGGCCGCGGCGGAGGTGCGGCGCGCCGCCGGACGGTCCGGCCTCCGCGCGACCGACAGCGCGTCGAGCGCGTCCTGGGCGACCGGGCCCGGTTCGTAGGCGCGCAGGCCCGCGCGCCGGGGCCCGTCCCTGCCGGACAGGAGGGCGAGCACCCTCAGCAGCAGTACCAGCAGGACGAACGCGCCGCAGATCCCGTAGCCCCAGAACACGAAGGGCTTCGCGCTCCGGCCCGCCGCGAGGCCGTGCGCGAGGCCGAAGGCCCAGCTCACGTACGCCGAGGCGTGCAGGACGCGCCAGGTGCCCGGGCGCAGCCGGCCCGCGAACCTGCCGCGCACGGCGCCGGTGACGGCCGCGATCACCATCAGGTACGCGGCGGCGACGCCGAGGCCCACGGCGAGGTCCGTGCCGCCCGCGAAGGGGAACAGGGAGCCCGCCGGCGAGATGTGCCCCTCCCCCGTCTTGACGGCGATGTGCACCGCCAGGCAGACGAGCGCCACCACGGCCGTGCCCCGGTGGACCTGTTGGGCGAGGACGCGCAACTTCGGTGTCAGCAGGGCGCGGTAGGCGGCGAGCAGTCCGCACACCACCGTGGCGGTGAGGGCGAGGAGCACGAACACACCGACGAAGAAGTCGAGGAACGCCACGAGTGCGCCCTCCACGTGCCCGAAGGTGTGGTGCGCCGTGAGGGGCCGCAGGACGGCCGCCAGGACGACGAGCCCGCCGACGGCCGCGCCCGCGGCCAGTGGCAGTACGTGGGACTCGCCCGACGCGGCGTCAGGGACGGGCTCAGCGCTCCGCGCGGCTCCGCCGGAGCGTCGCGACCTTCGTGAGTGCTGTTGCGCGGGGGTGTGGCCGGCCATCACGTGTGACCTCCGGGTCTTTGGGCGCGGTACGGCGTGAGGCGGTCACCCCCCGTACACATTCGAGGAGGCGCCGTGACCGTCCGCAGGCGCAACTGTGCCCCAACCGTGATGTCCCGTCAACGCGCGAAACGTGCGTCACCCGCGCCACAGTTGACGCGCGAACAGTCGCAGGTCGAACTCGACAGCGTTGTCCGGTGGCCCCGGCGCGACGCTCCGTGTCCGGCCGTTCGACCCGCCCGCAGGTCACACCGCGACGGCCGGCGCGCACCGCACGACGGCCCGCGGACCCGACCGGGGCGGCATCCGCCCGGATCCGGCCGCGCTGTGACCGAGGTCACCACACTCCCGGGAGACATCGCGGAGGCCACCCCGGCCTCAAGTCGCCGCGTGGCAGGGGGCGTTGCGCGATGGCGGGCGCCACGGCACACGGCCGGACGGCGGCGGCGGCGGTGGCGGCGCGGCGAGGGCGGCCGGGGGCGCGGGCGCCGACCGTGTCACGATCCTGGCGGCACGGCGAGAACCGGCCGTGTCACGATCGTGGCGGCACGGCGAGCGCACCACGATCGCGTTGTCCGGCAGTCGCTTTGCCGGTTGGTCAGGAGGGCAGGCGGGAGGCGGCCGCGAGCAGGCGCGCCGTCACGTCCGGAGGGAGTTGCAGGGCACCCCCGACCGTCGTCAGCACCTCGCGCTCCGCGGGGCTGTACGCGCCGTCGGCGAGCGCGACGCGCGCCGCGCCCATCACGATCGACTCACGGCCCGCCGCCGCGAGATGGGGGGCCAGCGGCTCCAGCGCCTCGTGCAGTTCGATGGCGAGCGCCGCTCCGCACGGCCCGGGGTCCGCGACGAACCGGCCCGTGTCGGCGGCGAGGGCCTCGACGAGTTCGGTCAGCTGGTCCTCGGTGCAGTCGTCGAAGCCGGCCGCGCGGACCGAGACGACGGCCGTCTCGCGTACGGCGCGCGACCCGGTGCCGCCCGCCGCGAGCACGGCGAGGGTCACGGTGTGCACGGCGTCGCGCAGCATGGCCGAGAACCGGGCCGTGGTCGGGTGGTCGAGCACGTCCAGGCCGAAGTGGGTCCGGCAGGCGCCGCACTCCACCACCGGGCCGGCACTGCCCCGCGCCATCAGCGGGATGCCGAGCAGGGTGAAGCGCCGACGGCCCGTACGGCGGCGGTAGTTGCGGTCGCCGCCGCAGTCGGGGCAGAAGAACTCCCCGTCGCCCACGGTGCTCCACGACGTGTGCATGCCGCAGAGGCGCACTTTCCGGCCGCTGATTCCTTCAGCTCGCAGCACGTCGCGCACCTCCATAACGGTTCGGCATCGTCGCCGTGGACGTGATGTTAGCCACATCCCCGTAACTACGTCAGTACCCCGTACCCAGTTCACCAGACATGGCCGAACCCCGCCCACCGGAGAGGGTGGACGGGGTTCGGCAAAGCCTCAGGTCAGCGACGGTGCACGGAACGTGATCAGTTGGTCGCCGAGACGGACGTCACCATGGGTGACCATCCGTCGACGGCGTGATCAGCGGGCCGCGCGGTTGACCGCGGAGACGACCGCCTTCAGCGAGGCGCGCGTGGTGTTCGCGTCGATGCCGATGCCCCACAGCACCTTGCCGTCGATCGCGCACTCGATGTACGACGCGGCCTGCGCACGAGCGCCCTCGCTGAGGGTGTGCTCCTGGTAGTCCAGCAGCCGGGCGTCGACGCCGACGGCCGCCAGCGCCTCGAAGAACGCGGAGATCGGGCCGTTGCCCGTGCCCCTCAGCTCGTGCTCCTCGCCGTCCACCGCGGCCTGGACGGTCAGCGTGTCGCGACCCTCCGTGTCCGCCGTGGACTGGCCGGAACGCAGCTGGATCCGGCCCCACTGATTGTCCGGATTCGGCAGGTACTCGTCCTGGAAGACCGCCCAGATCTCGCCGGGCGTGACCTCGCCGCCCTCGGCGTCGGTCTTCGCCTGGATGATCCGGGAGAACTCGATCTGCATGCGCCGCGGCAGGTCCAGGTGGTGGTCGTTCTTCAGGACGTACGCCACACCGCCCTTGCCGGACTGCGAGTTGACGCGGATGACGGCCTCGTAGGACCGGCCGACGTCCTTGGGGTCGATCGGCAGGTACGGCACGTTCCACTGCAGCGCCTCGACGTCGACGCCCTGCGCGGCCGCATCGGCCTCCCGCGCGTCGAACCCCTTCTTGATGGCGTCCTGGTGGGAGCCGGAGAAGGACGTGTAGACCAGGTCGCCCGCGTAGGGGTGGCGCGGGTGGATCTCCATCTGGTTGCAGTACTCGCTGGTGCGGCGGATCTCGTCGATCTCCGAGAAGTCGATCTGCGGGTCGACGCCCTGCGAGAACAGGTTCATGCCCAGCGTGACCAGGTCGACGTTGCCGGTGCGCTCGCCCTGGCCGAACAGGCAGCCCTCGATGCGGTCGGCACCGGCCATCAGCGCCAGTTCGGCGGCCGCGACGGCCGTGCCGCGGTCGTTGTGCGGGTGCACGGACAGGCACACGTGCTCGCGCCGGGACAGGTTCCGCGACATCCACTCGAACCGGTCCGCGTGCGTCGACGGCGTCGAACGCTCCACCGTGGCGGGCAGGTTGAGGATGATCTCGCGCCCCTCCTCCGGCTGCCACACGTCCATGACCGCCTCGCAGACCTCCAGCGCGAAGTCCAGCTCGGTGTCGGTGAAGATCTCCGGGCTGTACTGGTAGCCGAAGGTGGTCTCGGGCCCCAGGATCTTCTCGGCGTACTCCATCACCAGCCGCGTGCCGTCCACGGCGATCTGCTTGATCTGGTCCTTCGTGCCGCCGAAGACGACGCGGCGGAAGGTGGGCGCCGTCGCGTTGTACAGGTGGACCGTCGCGCGGTGGGCTCCGCGCAGCGACTCGACCGTGCGCTCGATCAGCTCCTCGCGGGCCTGCGTCAGCACGGAGATCGTCACGTCGTCGGGGATCGCCTCGGGGTCCTCGATGATCGACCGTACGAAGGCGAAGTCGGTCTCGCCCGAGGCCGGGAAGCCGACCTCGATCTCCTTGTAGCCCATGCGGACCAGCAGGTCGAACATCTCGCGCTTGCGGGCCGGCGACATCGGGTCGATCAGAGCCTGGTTGCCGTCGCGCAGGTCGGTGGACAGCCACCGCGGCGCGACCGTGACCCGGTTCTCCGGCCAGGTGCGGTCGGGGATGTCCACCGCGTCGTACCGGCCGTACTTGTGGATCGGCATCCCGGACGGCTTCTGCGTGTGCGTCGCGTTCGTGATGGGCGTCTGGCTCGACATCTGGCGTAGCGCTCCTCGTGGTGTCCGCGGCGGTCACTGAGGACCGGGAGTCCGCGTGGGACTGGGACGGCCGACGGGGCGGGAGAACCACCGCAACACCGAACTCCGCGGGGAGGGGGCCGACCTACGACAACAGACCCTCACCGCGGCAGCTAAGGAGAAGCAGCCCGTAGTGCATGATGACCGCACTGTATCCCACGCTCTTCGGCCTCGAGAGCCCCGTATCAGCATGCGGGACCGGCCGGCCCGGGCGGGCGCCGGACGGGCGTGACTCGGGTCACCCGGCGCCGCGCCGGGCCGCGAGGGCCCCCACCTGGGCCCTTCCGGGCCGCGGAAATCTCCGGCCGGAACGGGGAGCTCGGGGCGGGACAGCCGATGCGGGACGCTGCCGCGGGCACGGCCCCGGGCACGAAGGGCTCGCGGGCCCAGGGCCGCGGCGGCAGGGGCCCGGAGGGCCCCGGAGGGCCCCGGACGCGGTCAGAAGCCGAGCTTGCGCAGCTGCTTGGGGTCGCGCTGCCAGTCCTTGGCGACCTTGACGTGCAGGTCCAGGTAGACGGGCGTGCCCAGCAGCGCCTCGATGTGCTTGCGGGACTTCGTCCCGACCTCCTTGAGCCGGCTGCCCTTGGGGCCGATGATGATCCCCTTCTGGCTGGGCCGCTCGATGTACACGTTGGCGTGGATGTCCACCAGCGGCCGGTCCGCGGGGCGGTCGGTGCGCGGCAGCATCTCCTCCACCACGACGGCGATCGAGTGCGGCAGCTCGTCCCGCACGCCCTCGAGCGCGGCCTCGCGGATCAGCTCCGCGACCATGACCTGCTCCGGCTCGTCGGTCAGGTCGCCCTCCGGGTACAGCGGGGGGCTCACGGGCAGCAGCGGCACCAGCAGGTCCGCGAGCAGGCCCACCTGCGTGTCCCCCACCGCGGACACCGGCACGATCTCGGCCCAGGCGAACCCGAGCTCCTCGGCCAGCCGGTCGATGGCGATCAGCTGCTCGGCCAGCGTCTTGGAGTCGACGAGGTCGGTCTTCGTGACGACGGCGACCTTCGGCGTCTTCTTGATCGCCGCCAGTTCCTTGGCGATGAACCGGTCACCGGGGCCGAGCTTCTGGTCGGCGGGCAGGCAGAAGCCGATCACGTCGACCTCGGCCCAGGTGGTGCGCACGACGTCGTTGAGGCGCTCCCCCAGCAGCGTGCGCGGCTTGTGGAGCCCCGGTGTGTCCACCAGGATCAGCTGAGCGTCGGGCCGGTGGACGATGCCGCGGACCGTGTGCCGGGTGGTCTGCGGGCGGTTGGAGGTGATCGCCACCTTCTTGCCCACCAGAGCGTTCGTGAGGGTGGACTTGCCCGCGTTGGGGCGGCCGACGAAGCAGGCGAAGCCCGCCCTGTGGGGTGCTTCGGCCGTCTCGGACGTTGGGGTGCTGACGCTCATGGGGGCCATTCTCCCCGATCGCCACCGCTCCGCCGACCACGGTGCGCGGACGGGGTTCCCGGACTCCGGCCGCGGACACCGGCCCCGGGCCCCGCCGCGCCCGCGGCCCCGGGGGTCAGCCCGCGGGGCGGACGGAGCGCACGGCGCCGTCGGGGCCCGCCAGGAACACCGGCGTATCGGGACCCCCGAGGTCGCTCACCGCGGCGCGGTCCTCGTCGCCCACCACGTCCGACGCCGAGACGACGGCCGCAGCCTCCAGGGACGTGGCACCGCTGGCGACGGCCATCGCGACGGCCGTGCGCAGGGCGCTCAGCCGCAGGGAGTCGAGCGCGACCGTGCCCGCCACGTAGGTGCGCCCGGTCTCGTCGCGCACCGCCGCGCCCTCCGGCACGCCGTTGCGGGCACGGGCGCTGCGGGCCAGCGTGACGATCTTGCGGTCCTCGGGGGCGAGGTCGGCGGCTTCCGGGCCTGGTCCGGTGCTCTGTGTCATGCGCCCGAGCATAGGGAGCGGCGGACGCGCGCAGGGCGCCCGGGTGGGCCGCGGAGGCGGCACCGGGGTGGGCTGCGGAGGCGGCACCCGGGTGGACGCCCGGACGGTCCGGGTCCGGGGCCCCCGCGGCCGCACGGCCTCGCCGGGGCCGCCGCGCGCCTCTCACCCCTCTCGCCGGGCGCGACGTGCCACTTGCCACTTGCCGCTTGCCGCTTGCCGCTTGCGGGATGTCCGTGAATTCACGTTCGAGGGCATTTCTCCTTGCGGCATCGGGCGGGAGACCACGACATTGGTGCGGAGCCGTGCAGTCGGCCGGCGCATCAGGATCGGGGGATCCATGACCCGCACGCACCAGAAGACCGTTCAGCCCGCTCCCGCCCGGCGGCGGTGGCCGCGCGTCGCGGTGACGCTCATCGCGGCCTGTGCGGTGGGCGCCGCGACGGCGGCACCGGCCAGTGCCGAGGTCAAGTCCACGTGCGGCACGTACATCTGCGTGGCCACGGCCCACCAGGGGCGCGACTACGTCCAGGACATCACCGTCACCACCAGGGACGGGCTGCCGGGGACGCTGCGCGCCTTCGTGGGCGACTACGGGAACCGCAAGGCGGGGGTGTCGCAGTACCGGTTCACGGTCAACCGGGAGTTCAGGGCCTATCCGAAGCTGGCCGTGTGCGGCGGTCTTGACCGCGGTGGCAGGTTCATCGAGAACCACTGCGTGCTGCTTCCCTGAGCCCGGCGGTCCGGGCGGGCACCGCCCGGGCCACCCCGCCGGTCACCGATCGCCGGCCGTCCCGGGCCGCAGAGGGGGGTCTGGCGCGCGGCGTCCACGGCTGGTGGGATCTGAGCATGGTGTCCTCCGCTGCCGGCCGGCCGTCCGCCGCCTCCCCCGTCTACGACCGGATCGGTGTCGGCTACCGCGCCGTCCGCCGCCCGGACCCCCGGCTCGCCGCGCTGCTGCGCGACGCGCTCGGCGACGCCCGTACCGTCGTCAACGTCGGCGCGGGCGCCGGTTCCTACGAGCCCGAGGACCTGGCGGTGACGGCGGTGGAACCGTCCCGCGTGATGCTCGACCAGCACCCCGGACCGGTGAAGGTGCAGGCAGGGGCCGAACAACTGCCCTTCGCCGACGGCGCCTTCGACGCGGCCATGGCGGTGATGACCGTGCACCACTGGAGCGACCTCGCCGCGGGCCTCGCCGAACTCCGGCGCGTGGCCGGGCGGCAGGTCGTCTTCACCTGGGACGTGTCCCACCGGCCCGAACTGTGGCTGCTGCCCGAGTACCTGCCGGAGATCAGGACGCTGGAGGAGGCGCGCTTCACCACGGTCGACGAGGTGGCGCGGCTGATGGGCGCGCACACCGTGCTGCCCTTCCCCGTCCCGCACGACTTCACCGACGGCCTGCAGACCGCCTATTGGCGCCGCCCGGAACGGTTCCTCGACCCCGGGGTGCGCGCCGCCAACTCGACGTTCGCGCAACTGCCCGCCGAGGTCGTGGACCCGGCGATGGAGCGGCTGCGCGCCGATCTGGAGTCCGGCGCCTGGGCGCGCCGCCACGCGGACCTGCTCGACCTCGACGCCGTGGACTACGGCTACCGGGTGCTGATCGCGGACGTGTGAGACGGCCGGGCGCGGCCGGCCGGCCGCGCCCGGGCAGCCGTGACAGCCCGGGAGCCGGGCCGCGCGGGGCGGCCCCGTCGCGTCAGTCGTCGGCCGTGAACCAGCAGATGTCCCCCGACTCCGGCAGCCGGCCGAGTTCCTCCACGGCCGCTGTGATCCGGGCCAGGGTCTCGTCCCGGCCGGTGCCCCAGGCGGCGAAGGGAGTGCCGGGGTCGTCCGTCAGGTCCCCCGCCTCGGCCCCCTCGGCCAGCAGGTCGCCGACGATGCGCAGGAGCAGTGCCGTCTGCTCCTCGCGGGTGTGCCCCTTGCCGAGGAGCTTTCCGACCGTGCCGACGAGCACGGAGAAGCCGAGCCAGTCGTCGTGCACGTAGTCGGAGAGGTAGGAGAGTTCTTCCGCGTAGTCGGCGTCGGTCGGCATGCTCGTGTCCTCAGTGCTGCGGGATGTGGAGTCGTTTGGCTTCCAGGCCATCGACGTCGTTCATGTCGATGGTGGGTCCGCCCGACTTGCTGAAGGGCCGGTACGTCACGGTGGACGGCGGGTCGTCGGACAGCCGCCAGGTCTCGATGTCCCCCTTCGGCGTGGACTTGATCGTGGGCTCACCCAGGCGTTGCTGCAGCTCCGTGCGGGCCTGCTGCAGCTGTTCCTCGGTCACCATACGTACTCCCTTGCTGTCCTCCTCCCCGATGAGGTTGCCGTCGTCGTCCGTCAGGATGTCCCGGACCGCCTCGGACTTCTGCTCGTAGGTCTTCGGCAGGTCCTCCTCGCCGGGCCCGTCTCCGTCCCGCGCCTCCGTCTCGGACAGTTCCTCGTCCAGCGCCTCGTCGACCTCGGTGGTCTCGGCGTCGACGGCCTCGATCTCGGGGACGGCCTCGGCTGCGGCGTCCAGTTCGGTCGCCGCGTCCGCGATGACCGCCGTGTCGATGTCCGCGATCGCCGCCTCCGCGGTCGCCTCCACCCCGCCCAGGATCGCCCCGGCCTCCGCGCCGTCCAACGCGGCCGCCCCCGCGTCCGACGCACCCGCCGTGACCACCGTCAGCACCACACCGAGCGCCGTCGTCAGACCGATCGCGATGCCCGCACCGGCCAGCTTCTCCTCGGTGCTGCTGTGCGCCTCGTCGATCGCGTGCGCGAACTTGTCACACGCACTCGCCAGCTTCCCGCACGCGTCGTGCGCCGCCGACAACGGCGCCTTGCCCGTATTGCCGCCGTCCTGCCAGACCTTCCCCCAGAACGCGGCCATCGCCGTGACGGAATCGTCCGAGTTGTTGTCCGTCAGCGACTGCACCTGCCCGTGCAGGCTCCGGCCGATCCCCTCGATCGCCGTCGCCGCCGTCCGGTACGCCGACGCCGCGTCCCGCAACTTGTCCTGATGCCCGTTGGGCCAGTACTTCGCGATCACCGACGGCACCGACGAATGCCCCGGCCCCACCGCCGACGCCGGATCGGGATACATCACGTCCGTGATCACCGGCGGCCACGGATACAGCTTCGGCGCACCCTTCCCCTTGGAGGGATTCGAATGGTGGTCGGCCTTCAGATAGTTGTTGGCCGTCGTCACCAGACCGTTCGACGCCTGCCCGATCGCCCGCACCCCAGCCGACAGCGTATGGAACAACGCCTTCGCCGCCGCGTCGTACTTTCCCGCGAACCTGTGACCGTAGTCGTCGTTGCCCGCCATCCCCGCCGCGCTCCGCAACGCCGCGTTCAGCGCACTCGCCGCCGTGTCCAGGTTCGTCTGCCCGGTCGCGAACTGCCCCGCCACCCCGTCCAGATCATCCGGATACAGATCGATCGGCCGATCGCCCCCGCCGCCGCCACCCTCCGCACGGAGACTCACCCGCGACTCCCCACCACGGTCCGGGCCACCCCGGACGGGGCGCCGGATCCGGCTGCACCACCGCACTGCATGACCCGGCCCCCTACCGTGTCGACGACGACGCAAGGGTCACATCAACGGGCCCGCGGAGACAAGGGGATCCGCCCCGATCCCTCCCCGGGCCACGGCGGGCCTCAGGGCCGGTCCAGCCGCAGCCGGACCGCGCGGGGCAGGCCCGCCACCACCAGGTCGTAGCTGTCCTCGATCAGCTCGCGCACCATGCGCGGCGGCAGTCCGGGGACCGTGACGGTGTTCCAGTGGCGCTTGTTGAGGTGCCACCCGGGGGTGATCGCCGGGTGGGCGGCGCGCAGCCGCACCGCCTCCTCCGGGTCGCACTTCAGCGAGACCTTCAGCGGCTCCTCGGCGGGGGCGCAGAACGCGAAGATCTTCCCCTCGACCTTGAACACCGACAGTTCGGGGTTGCGCGGGAAGGGCGTCTCCTCGCCCGCGCCGCCGAAGGCGAGGCAGAACGCCCGCAGGGCGGGGGCGGTCAGTTCCGCCTCCGCCCCGCGGGCGCGCCTGCCGGGTCCGCTCATGGCGTCACCCGCTCCTCCTGCTCGGCCGCGGCCGGCAGCGGCTCCGCCAGGATGGTGAGGATCTTGTTGCGGCGGCCCGCCGGATCCTGGGCCGTCAGCCGCAGCCTGCGGCCGTCGGGCAGGTCGATCTCGGCGGTCGCGCCCGCGATCGGCACCCGGCCGAGCGCCTTCGCGAGGAGCCCGCCCACCGTCTCGACGTCCTCGTCGTCGAAGGCCTCCAGGCCGAACAGCTCGCCGAGGTCCTCGATGTCGAGCCGCGCGGTGACCCGGTAGGAGCCGTCGCCGACCTCCTCGACGGGCGGCACCTCGCGGTCGTACTCGTCGGTGATCTCGCCGACGATCTCCTCCAGGATGTCCTCGATCGTGACGATGCCGGCCGTGCCGCCGTACTCGTCGATGACGACGGCGACGTGGTTGCGCTCCTGCTGCATCTCGCGCAGGAGATCGCCCGCGTTCTTCGTGTCGGGCACGAACGCGGCCGGCCGCATCGCGGTGGAGACCGGGTCGGACTCCGAGTCTCGGTTGACGTGCGTCTTGCGCACGAGGTCCTTGAGGTAGACGACACCGACGACGTCGTCCTCGTTCTCGCCGGTCACCGGGATGCGGGAGAAGCCGGAGCGCAGCGCGAGCGTCGTCGCCTGACGGATCGTCTTGTACCGCTCGATCGCCACGAGGTCCGTGCGCGGGACCATCACCTCGCGCACCAGGGTGTCGCCGAGCTCGAAGACCGAGTGCACCATGCGGCGCTCCTCGTCCTCGATCAGCGACTCCTGCTCGGCGAGGTCCACCAGGGCCCGCAGCTCCGCCTCGCTCGCGAACGGGCCCTTGCGGAAGCCCTTGCCGGGCGTCAGCGCGTTGCCGAGGAGGATCAGCAGTGCGGGGAGGGGTCCCATGACCCGCGCCAGCGGCAGCAGCACGTACGCGGCGGCCGTCGACGTGTTCAGCGGGTGCTGGCGGCCGATCGTGCGCGGTGAGACGCCGACGGCGACGTACGAGACGAGCACCATCACGGCGATCGCGACGAGCAGCGCCTCCCACGTCGAGTCGAACGCCTTCACGCACGCGTACGTGACGAGCGCCGCGGCGGCCATCTCGCAGGCGACGCGGACGAGCAGCGCCATGTTGAGGTAGCGCGTCGGGTCGGAGGCGACCTGCGCCAGCTTGGCTGCGCCCCGGCGGCCGGTGCGCACCGCCTCGGCGGCCCGGAAGCTGGAGATGCGGGCGAGGCCCGCCTCCGCGCAGGCGGCGAGCCAGGCCACGACGACCAGGGCGACCGCCCCGATGATCAGTGAGGCGCTCACGACACGGTGGGCGCGGGCGACGGGCCCTCGAGCCCGTGCTCCGCCCGCCAGCCGTCCACGATGGCCGCCTGGAGGCCGAACATCTCGGCCTTCTCGTCCGGCATCTCGTGGTCGTAGCCGAGCAGGTGCAGCACGCCGTGGACGGTCAGGAGCTGGAGCTCCTCGTCCATGGTGTGCTGCGTCTCCGCCTCCTGGCCCTGCTTCAGGGCCACCTCAGGGCACAGCACGATGTCACCGAGGAGCCCCTGCGGGGGCTCCTCCTCGTCCTTCGCCGGCGGACGCAGCTCGTCCATCGGGAAGGACAGCACATCGGTGGGGCCCGGCAGGTCCATCCACTGGATGTGGAGCTGCTCCATCGCGGCCTCGTCCACCACGATCACCGACAGTTCGGAGAGCGGGTGGATGCGCATCCTGGTGAGCGCGTAGCGGGCGATGTCGAGGATCGCCTGCTCGTCGACCTCGGTTCCTGACTCGTTGTTGACGTCGATCGACATGGTGCGGTGGGACACTCCCCGGTCAGTGCCGCTGTTCGTTGCCGTTGCGGCTGTCGTACTGCTCGTAGGCGTCGACGATACGTCCGACGAGCCTGTGCCGTACGACATCCTGCGACGTGAGGCGCGAGAAGTGCACGTCGTCCACCCCGTCCAGGATCTCCTGGACCTGGCGCAGACCGCTCTTCGTGCCGCCGGGGAGGTCGATCTGCGTGACGTCGCCGGTGATCACGATCTTCGAGTCGAAGCCGAGCCGCGTCAGGAACATCTTCATCTGCTCGGGGTTCGTGTTCTGCGCCTCGTCCAGGATGATGAAGGCGTCGTTCAGCGTCCGGCCGCGCATGTACGCCAGCGGGGCGACCTCGATGGTGCCCGCGGCCATCAGGCGCGGGATCGACTCGGGGTCGAGCATGTCGTGCAGCGCGTCGTACAAGGGGCGCAGGTACGGGTCGATCTTCTCGTACAGCGTGCCGGGGAGGAACCCGAGGCGCTCGCCCGCCTCCACGGCGGGGCGGGTCAGGATGATGCGCGTGACCTGCTTGGACTGCAGGGCCTGCACCGCCTTGGCCATGGCGAGATAGGTCTTGCCGGTGCCCGCGGGGCCGATCCCGAAGACGATCGTGTGCTTGTCGATGGCGTCGACGTAGCGCTTCTGGTTGAGCGTCTTCGGGCGGATCGTCCGGCCCCGGTTGGACAGGATGTTCTGCGTGAGCACCTCGGCGGGCGTCTCCTGGCCGTCCGCACCGCCGTTCTCGCTCGCCCTGAGCATGGCGATGGAACGTTCCACTGCGTCCTCCGTCATCGGCTGACCGGTGCGGAGCACCAGCATCATCTCGTCGAACACGCGCTGGATCAGGGCGACGTCCGCCGCACTGCCCGAGGCGCTGATCTCGTTGCCCCGTACGTGGATGTCGGCGGACGGGAACGCCTTCTCGATCACGCGGAGGAGCGAATCCCCCGATCCCAGGACCGTCACCATGGGGTGCTTGGCCGGGACGGTGATGCGGGCCGTGGCCCGGTCCCCCGCGGACTGCTGGGCTGTGGGTGTGTGAGTCATGGGCCGGCGCTGTGGCCTGCGCATACCTCCCGTTGCAGGGCTGTCGCCGCTCGACAGCCTCTGGAGTACCAGCCTACGACCCCGCACCGACATGCCCGAAGGACTTTTCGACGTGCATTCGACGTGCGGGAGGAAACGGCCGGGGGAAACGCGAGGGGCGACCGGAGGGGAGACGGGAGGAACGCGCGTCCGGGAGCGCCGGCCGCCGGCCTCGCGGGCCCGCCGGCGCCGCCGCGTGCGGCCGGGGCCCGGCTCCCGCCCGTACGCGGGTGCCCGGGGCCGCGGGCGTCAGGAGGAGCGGCCGAAGCCGATGGTGGGGACCGCCCGGCGCAGGGGGCCCGGCCGCTCGGCCGCGGGCAGCAGGTCGGCGAGGAACGCGTAGCGGCGCAGGCCGTCCGGGTCCTGGCTGCCGTCGCTGCGGGCGTAGTTCCACCAGGCCGCCACCTCGGCCCAACCGGGGGCCGACAGGCTGCCGCCGAACTCCTGGACGGACAGCGCGGCCGTCAGGCCCCCGAAGGCCAGCCGGTCCGCGAGGGGCCAGCCCGCGAGGCTGCCGGTGATGAAGCCCGCCATGAAGACGTCTCCCGCGCCGGTCGGGTCGAGGGCGTCGACCGCGATGGCGGGCACCTCGGCCGTCTCGCCGGTGCGGCCGTCCACGGCGTAGGCGCCCTCGGCACCGAGCGTGACGACGGCGACCGGAACGTGTGCGGTCAGGGCGCGGGCCGCGGCGCGCGGGCAGTCGGTGCCGGTGTAGCGCATCGCCTCGGCCGCGTTGGGCAGGAACGCCTCGCAGTGCTTCAGGTCCGCCAGGGCCTCCAGGTCCCAGCGGCCGGTGCCGTCCCAGCCGACGTCGGCGAAGATGCGCGCCCCGTGCCCCGCCGCGGTGGCGATCCACTCCTGCCGGCTGCCGGGCTCAAGGGACGCGACGGCGGCCCGCGCGCGCGGAGGGCACTCCGGCAGCGCGCCCGCGGGCGGCGGCGCCTCGTGCCCGTGGGAGACCATCGTGCGCTCGCCCTCGTACGCCATGGAGACGGTGACCGGGGAGTGCCAGCCGGGCACGGTGCGCGAACGGGTCAGGTCGATGCCCTCGCCCTGCTCCAGCGCGTCCCAGCAGTACTCGCCGTAGTGGTCGTCGCCGAACGCCGCGGACAGGGACGTGCGCAGGCCGAGCCGGGCCAGCGCGGACGCCATGTTGGCGACGCCGCCGGGGCTGGAGCCCATGCCGCGGGCCCACGACTCCGTGCCGCGCACGGGCGCGCTGTCCAGGCCGGTGAAGATGATGTCCAGGAAGACCGTGCCGGTCAGGTAGACGTCGCAGTCGGGGTCGCCGTGCGCGCGGAGCCCGCCGAGCGGGTCGATGTACGGCTCCGCGCCGGCGCCCCGTGCCGTCCTTGCTGTCTTTTCTCCTGCGCGTTCAGGTGGGATCACGGCGTGCTCCTGGTTGCGTGCGTTGCCGCCAGTGTGCCCGATCGCGTCACCGTCGCCGCGGCAGCGGCACGCGCGCCAGGTCCTCCGCGACCGTGACGTCCCCGGTGAAGCCGGCGGCGCGGGCCTGCCGGCCGAAGGCGTCCGCGTCGTCGTAGCGCTGCGAGAAGTGCGTCAGTACGAGGTGGCGCGCGCCGGCGTCGCGGGCGACGGCTCCGGCCTGCCCGGCCGTCAGGTGGCCGAAGTCGGCGGCCAGCCCCTCGTCCTCGTCGAGGAACGTCGACTCGACGACCAGCAGGTCGCAGTCCTCGGCCAGCACCTGCACGCCCTGGCACAGCCGGGTGTCCATGACGAACGCGAAGCGCTGCCCGCGCCGGACCCTGCTGACGTCCGCCAGCCGCACGCCCCGCAGTTCGCCCTCGCGCTGGAGGACACCGACGTCGGGGCCGGCGATGCCGTGCTCGGCGAGCAGGCCGGGCAGCATGGTCCGCCCGTCGGGTTCGGTGAGCCGGTAGCCGTACGCCTCGACGGGGTGCGAGAGGCGGTGTGCCTCCAGCCTGTACGCGGGCGTCTCGGCCAGCGTGACGAGTCCGTCGCCCGCGACGGGGCCCTCGGTGATGGTGACGGTCTCGCGGTAGGCCGTCGCGTACTTGAGCCGCTCGTAGAAGTGCTGCCCGCTCGCCGGGTAGTGCGCCGTGACCGGGTGCGGCACGCGGTCGAGGTTGATGCGCTGGATCACGGCGGCGAGCCCGAGCGAGTGGTCGCCGTGGAAGTGCGTCACGCACAGCCGGTCGATGTCGTGGGCGGCGACCCCGGCGCGCAGCATCTGCCGCTGGGTGCCCTCGCCCGGGTCGAACAGCAGCCCCTCGCCGTCCCAGCGCAGCAGGTAGCCGTTGTGGTTGCGGCGGCGCGTGGGCACCTGGCTCGCGGTGCCGAGGACGACGAGTTCCCGCACGGACACGGTGCTCCCGGCCCGGCTATCCGGGCGGCCAGTTCAGCCCGCGGCCGCCCAGGACGTGGGCGTGCGCGTGGAAGACGGTCTGGCCGGCGCCGCTGCCGGTGTTGAAGACGATCCGGTAGCCGCCCGCGTCGACCTTGTCGTCCGCGGCGACCGCGGCGGCCTCGCGCAGCACGTCGGCGGCGATCCCCGGCTCGGCCGCCGCGAGGGAGGCGGCGTCGGGGTAGTGCGCACGGGGGATGACGAGGACGTGCGTGGGCGCCTGCGGGTTGATGTCCCGGAAGGCGACGGTCGTCGCGCTCTCGCGCACGACGGTGGCGGGCACGTCACCCGCGACGATCTTGCAGAACAGGCAGTCCGCCTGTGGTTCTCCCGCCATGGCCGGGCCCTCATCTCCTTGGCTGCGTACGTCCGGCATCGTATCGGGACCGGGCCCCGGAGGTCCGGCCGGTCGGCCACCGGCGTGGCCGTGCGGGCGCCGGGAACGGGGTCCGGGAGCGGGCCGGAGTCCGGGAACGGGGTCCGGGGCCGGGCGGTCGGATTCCGGCCGCGTTCAGGACCAGCGGCCGGTGCGGCCCAGCAGCACGGCCAGGGCAGCCGTCCCGGCCGTGGAGGTGCGCAGCACGCTCGCGCCGAGGCGGTACGGGCCGGCCCCGGCGGCGGCGAACGCGTCGAGTTCCTCCGGCGACACGCCGCCCTCCGGTCCGACGACCAGCACGAGGTGCCCGGAGACCGGCAGTTCGGCGGTGGCGAGCGGAGCCGCCACGCCGCCGTCCTCGTGCAGCACGGCCGCGAAGTCGGCCCCGGCCAGCAGCCGGGCCACCTCGCGCGTGGAGGCCGCGTCCGCGACCTCGGGAAAGCGCAGGCGGCGGGACTGCTTGCCCGCCTCGCGGGCCGTCGCCCGCCACTTGGCCAGGGACTTGGCGCCCCGGTCGCCCCTCCACTGCGTGATGCAGCGCGCGGCCTGCCAGGGCACGACGGCGTCCACGCCGGTCTCGGTCATCGTCTCGACGGCGACCTCGCCGCGGTCGCCCTTCGGCAGCGCCTGCACGACGGTGACGCGCGGGGACGGCGCCGCCTCGGTGCGCACCTCGGTGACGGCGACCTCCAGCCTGTCCTTGCCCTCGACGGCGGCGACCGTTCCGTACGCGCCGGTGCCGGCGCCGTCGGTCAGGACGACCTCCTCGCCGGCCCGCAGCCGCCGCACGGACACCGCGTGGCGCCCCTCGGGACCGTCGAGCACGACCGTGCCGGGGCCGAGCACGACGCCCTCCCCGACCACGAACACCGGTGCGCTCACGCGTCGCTCCCCAGGCTCATCGCGGCGCGCGCCGCGTCCGTCTCCGCGGCGAGCACCTCGACGAGGCGGGCCGCGGGCATGGCCCGCGCCAGCCGGTGGCCCTGCCCGGCCCACAGCGCCATGGCCTGCGGGTCGCCGGCCTTCATGGCGGCCCGGCGCAGCGGCGAGGTGACGTGGTGCACCTCCGGGTAGGCCTGGGGCGCGTACGGGCCGTGCTCGCGCATGAAGCGGTTCACGAGGCCGCGCGCGGGGCGGCCGGAGAAGGCGCGGGTGATCTCGGTGCGGGTGAACAGCGGGTTCGTCATGGCCTGCTTGTGCAGGTCGGGCGCCGCCGACTCGTCCGTCACGAGGAAGGCGGTGCCGAGCTGGGCGGCCTCCGCGCCCACCGCGAGGACGGCAGCGATCTGCGAGCCGCGCATGATGCCGCCCGCCGCCACGACCGGCAGCTCGACGGCGTCCTTCACCTGGAGGACCAGCGACAGGAGCCCGATGCCCGCGCCGTCGGCGGCGGGGTCGTCCTTGTGCGTGCCCTGGTGGCCGCCCGCCTCGACGCTCTGCACGCACACCGCGTCGGCGCCGGACCACTGGGCGGCCCGCGCCTCCTCGGGCGTGGTGACCGTGACCGCGGTGTACGTGCCGGCGCGGTGGAAGCGCTCGAAGACCTTGCGGGGCGGGCAGCCGAAGGTGAAGGAGACGACGGGCACGGGGTCGTCGAGCAGGATGGCGAGCTTGGCCTCGTAGCCGTCGTCCCAGCCGGTCTCGGGGTCGCCGAGGCGCGTGTCGTACCAGTCGGCCTCGCCCGCCAGCTGGCTGCGGTACAGCTCCACGGCCGCGCGGTCGGCGTGGCGCGTCTGGGGCATGAAGACGTTCACGCCGAACGGCGCGCCCGTGAGCCCACGCAGGTGCTTGATCTCCTCGTACATGCCGTCCGCCGTCTTGTAGCCGGCGGCGAGGAAGCCGAGGCCACCCGCGTCGGACACCGCGGCGGCCAGCTGGGGGCAGGACGCTCCGCCTGCCATGGGGGCCTGCACGATCGGATACCGAAAGAGATCGGTCAGCGTGGAGGGCATGCAGGCATGGTGCCATGTCCGTACGAGACCGCCGAATCGTCCTCGCACCCGTCATATGCCGAGGGCAGAACTCACGGTCGTCGCCGTGACGCAGAGCACTTTGGCCTGTTTTGTCGCGCGAGGCGGTCGGCCCGGCGACCGGGCGGGGAGCACCCCGGCCCGGCGCGGGGGCGGGGCCGAGAACGTCCCCCCGCGCCGACCCGGGCGGCGGAGGTCACCGGCGCGCCCGCGCGGGGGCGACGCGCGGCGAACGGGCGGAGCCCCCGGCCTGGGACCGGGGGCTCCGCCCGCATCGTCACACCGCGGCGGTGCGGTCGGGCTCAGCGCCCGTTGAACGCGTCCTTCAGCCGGGAGAACAGCCCCTGCTGCCCCGGTTGGAACTGGCCCGTCGGGCGCTCCTCACCGCGCAGCTTGGCCAGTTCGCGCAGCAGGTGCTCCTGCTCGGGGTCCAGCTTGGCCGGCGTCGTCACCTCGACGTGCACGACGAGGTCGCCGCGGCCGCCGCCGCGCAGGTGCGTCACCCCGCGCCCGTGCAGCGGGATCGACTGGCCGGACTGTGTGCCCGGCCGCACGTCGACGTCCTCCATGCCGTCCAGCGTCTCCAGCGGGCACTTCGTGCCCAGCGCGGCCGCCGTCATGGGGATCGTGACCGTGCAGTGCAGGTCGTCGCCGCGTCGCTGGAAGACCGCGTGCGGCAGCTCGCGGATCTCCACGAACAGGTCGCCGGCCGGGCCGCCGCCGGGGCCGACCTCGCCCTCGCCCGCGAGCTGGATCTTGGTGCCGTCGTCCACGCCGGCCGGGATCTTGACCGTGAGCGTGCGGCGCGAGCGCACGCGCCCGTCGCCCGCGCACTCGGGGCACGGGTTGGGCACCACGGTGCCGAAGCCCTGGCACTGCGGGCACGGGCGCGAGGTCATGACCTGGCCCAGGAACGACCGCGTGACCTGCGAGACCTCGCCGCGGCCGCGGCACATGTCGCAGGTCTGGGCCGAGGTGCCGGGCGCGGCGCCCTCGCCGTTGCACGTGGTGCAGACGACGGCCGTGTCGACCTGGATCTCCTTCGTGGTGCCGAAGGCGGCCTCGTTGAGCTCCACTTCGAGCCGGATCATGGCGTCCTGGCCGCGGCGCGTGCGCGAGCGGGGCCCGCGCTGCGACGCCGTGCCGAAGAACGCGTCCATGATGTCGGAGAAGTTGCCGAAGCCACCCGCCCCGAAGCCGCCGGCACCGCCGCCGCCGTTCTGCGAGAGCGGATCGCCGCCGAGGTCGTAGACCTGCTTCTTCTGCGGGTCCGACAGGACCTCGTAGGCGGCGTTGATCTCCTTGAAGCGCTCCTGCGTCTTGGGATCGGGGTTGACATCCGGGTGCAGCTCGCGCGCGAGCCGCCGGAATGCCTTCTTGATCTCGTCCTGGGACGCGTCGCGGCGCACGCCGAGTACGGCGTAGTAGTCCGTGGCCACTTACGACTCCGCCAGGATCTGTCCGACGTAACGTGCCACTGCGCGTACCGCTCCCATCGTTCCGGGGTAGTCCATGCGGGTCGGTCCGACCACGCCGAGTTTGGCGACTGCCTCGTCGCCCGAACCGTAGCCGACTGCTACGACAGATGTGGAAGTGAGCCCCTGGTGGGCGTTCTCGTGGCCGATGCGGACCGTCATGCCCGACTGGCCGGCCTCGCCCAGCAGCTTGAGCAGCACCACGTGCTCCTCCAGCGCCTCCAGCACCGGCCGGATCACCAGCGGGAAGTCGTGGCCGAAGCGGGTGAGGTTCGCGGTGCCCCCGATGAGCAGCCGCTCCTCGGTCTCCTCGACCAGGTTCTCCAGCAGGGTCGCCAGCACCGTGGAGACCGTCGGCCGGTCCTCCATGTCGAACGACTCCGGCAGGTCCTGCACCAGGCGCGGGACGTCGGAGAACCGGCGGCCCACGACCCGGCTGTTGAGCCGGGCCCGCAGGTCGGCGAGGGCGACCTCGCCGAAGGGCGCCGGGCAGTCGATCATGCGCTGCTCGACCCGGCCCGTGTCGGTGATCAGCACGAGCATGAGGCGCGCGGGCGCCAGGGACAGCAGTTCCACGTGGCGCACGGTCGAGCGCGTCAGGGACGGGTACTGCACCACCGCCACCTGCCGCGTGAGCTGCGCGAGCAGCCGGACCGTGCGTCCCACGACGTCGTCCAGGTCGACCGCGCCCTCCAGGAAGTTCTGGATGGCCCGGCGCTCCGGCGACGACAGCGGTTTGACGCCCGCCAGCTTGTCCACGAACAGCCGGTACCCCTTGTCGGTGGGGATGCGGCCCGCGCTCGTGTGCGGCTGGGCGATGTAGCCCTCTTCCTCGAGGACGGCCATGTCGTTGCGGATCGTCGCGGGGGAGACACCCAGCCGGTGCCGCTCCGTGAGCGCCTTGGAGCCGACGGGCTCCTCCGTGCCGACATAGTCCTGGACGATGGCGCGCAGCACTTCGAGTCTGCGTTCGCTGAGCACGGGCGCACACCTCCAGCGTTCGTCGTTCGTCGTCCCTCGTCGCACTCCGCGACCGTTTGGCACTCGATCCGGTGGAGTGCCAGATCCTCCCGGGCCAGTGTACGGCCGTGGGGTGCGCGCGTAGCAAGGCAGTGTTCCACGCGATGCGGCGGCGGGCCGCCCCGAGGCCGTGAGAGATTCGCCCCGGGGCCGCGACCGGGGCCCCGCGCGCCCGGGCACGGCCGGGGCCCGGCGAGCGCCGGGAGGCGAGGGGAGCGGCCATGGGCGGCGGCGG